>NZ_JBEYXW010000044.1:0-43472 GCF_040645195.1 Saccharomonospora sp. NPDC046836 | reverse complement strand
ACGCCGCCAGCGTTCGTCCTGAGCCAGGATCAAACTCTCCAACAATGCTGAAAAGTCGATCGACTCAAACAGTCAATCTCAAAGAAACCCACAAAAGGGGCATAAAAACAAAGCTCTACTGGCTTAGTTCACTAGCACACTGTTGAGTTCTCAAACAACACGCAGTTGTTGTCCCGGAGCGCGAAAGTCCCGCCTCAAAACCTTGCGGTTCTACTGGGGGGCTTGTCGCTCCGATCAGGGACACCCACTCTACCACCAACGTGGGAGCTTGGTTCGTGTCCCCCTGCCTGGTAGCCCGCCCCGGCGGTTTCCCACCGGCCGGTCTCCCCGGCAACGAAGAGAAGATTACACGTCGTGGAAACCCCCGCGAACGGGGGGTCCCCTAACTGCGAATCCGCAGGTCAGAGACCCCCGCGCGGGGTACTAGCCGATCAGGCGCACGCCAGCGAGAGTGCGCTTGCCGCGGCGCACCACGAGCCACTGTCCGTGCAGCGCGTCCGATGCGACGGGCCGCCAGTCTTCGTCGGTGATCTTGACGTTGTTGACGTACGCGCCGCCTTCCTTCACCGTGCGGCGTGCTGCGCCCTTGCTGTCGACGAGCCCACCTGCGACGAGCACGTCCACGATCGTCGGCTCATCGGAAAGCTTGACCTCGCCCTTGGGCACCTCGGCCAGCGCGGCCTTCAGCGTCGCGGCGTCGAGCTCGGCCAGCTCGCCCCTGCCGAAGAGCGCCTGGCTCGCCGCCACCACCTGCCGTGTCTGGTCCGCACCGTGCACCAGGTCGGTGAGCTCCTCGGCCAGCCGGCGTTGCGCCAGCCGGGCAGCGGGCCGCTCGGTAGTCGCCGCCTCGAGCTCGGCGATCTCGTCCTTGCCGAGGAACGTCAGCAGCTTGAGGTACTCGACCACGCTCGCGTCCGGCAGGTTGAGGAAGTACTGGTACCAGGCGTAGGGCGTGGTCATCTCCGGATCGAGCCAGACGTTGCCGCCACCCGTCGACTTCCCGAGCTTGCGCCCCTCCGAGTCCGTGACCAGTGGCGTCGTCAGCGCGTGGACGTGCGCCCCGTGCACCCGCCGGACGAGGTCCACGCCGGCGACGATGTTGCCCCACTGGTCGGAGCCGCCGACCTGGAGCCGCGCCCCGTACCGCTCGTACAGCTCCTGGTAGTCGGTGGCCTGCAGAAGCATGTAGCTGAACTCGGTGAAGGAGATGCCCTCCCCCTCGAGTCGCCGCCGGACGGTCTCGCGGGCCAGCATCGTGTTGACGGAGAAGTGCTTCCCGACATCACGCAGGAACGTGGGCACCGACATCGCGCCCAGCCAGTCGAGGTTGTTCACCTCGATCGGCGGCACGTCGGGGTGGTCGAAGTCCACGAAACGGGCGAGCTGGCCGCGCAGACGGTCCGCCCACTCACGCACGGTCTCCTCGGAGTTCAGCGTGCGCTCGCCGACGTCACGCGGATCGCCGATGAGTCCCGTGCCTCCACCGGCGAGCAGCACCGGCCGGTGCCCGGCGTTCTGGAACCGGCGGAGTACGAGCATCTGCACGAGGTGACCGGCGTGCAGGCTCGGGGCGGTGGGGTCGAACCCGATATAGACCGCCAGCGGACCCGCGTCCAGGTCGCGACGCAGGGCGTCGAGGTCGGTGGACTGCGTGATCAGCCCTCGCCAGGTCAGCTCGTCGAGAATGTGCTCACTCACGCCTGGAGATTTTCCCCTACCGCACAATCAGTTATCCGGGCGGGGACGGACGCGGCCCCCGCGCCGGTACGTGCTGACCGCAGGCGAACCGTCGATCCAGAACCGCCATGGGATGTCGACAGCCGCGGCGACACCAACACGCGGGCCGGTGCGAATCCGCGCCTCCGGCACCGCAGGACCGTCGAGCAGGCGAATCGGCGACTCCGGATCGGTCAGATCGATACCGTTGTGCGCTCGATCCAGCCCCAGCACCGACGTCAGCACAGCCGGCCCCTTCGCGACGGTGCCGTTGCCCCGCGCCGTCGGGCGGCGGGACCGCGCGAGCTCGTGGCCGGTCACCACCTCGCCGGCACGCAGGAGCACCGCACCCGGCTGACCGTCGGTGAGCCCGACGATGTTGGCGCAGAAATGCATGCCGTAGACGAAGTACACGTACAGGTGCCCGGCCGGGCCCCACATCACCTCGTTGCGTGGTGTCCGCCCGCGGTAGCAGTGGGATGCGGGATCGTCCAGCCCACGGTAGGCCTCGACCTCCGCCAGTCGCAGCCGGACAGCGCCGTGGGGACCGCGCGACTCCAGGCAACAACCCAGCAGTCGCTGGGCCAGGTCCACGGGGTCGATGGCCAGCTCGTCCCGGGTCATGACCCGGTCCGCGGCGTCGCCAGCCCCGGTACGCGCCGGTACCCCGCCATCCGTATCGCCGTCGTGGCGCACTCTCTCCGGCACTCCCGTCACCCCGGCCATCTCCTCCGCAGCTCGCGTGCGCGCCCAGGCTAACCGGACGCCCACACCCGATGATCGGCGAGCCGGTGAACGAGCCGGTCACGCTGCTCAGCCACCCTGGACGGCGCGGTCCCGCCCCTGGCATCGCGGGACGCGACGGACCCGGCGACGGTGAGGACCTCGCGCACCCGCGGCGTGAGGGCCGGGTGGATCGCCGCCAGCTCCTCATCGGTCAGCTCGTCCAGCCCGGCACCGCGCGACTCGGCCACGCGGACGCACTCCCCCGCGGCCTCGTGCGCCACCCGGAACGGCACTCCCTGCCGCACCAGCCATTCCGCGATGTCCGTGGCGAGGGTGAACCCGGCTGGGGCCAGCTCGGCAAGACGGCGGGTGTGGAAGGTGAGCGTTCCGATCATTCCGGCCAGCGCCGGGAAGAGCAGTTCCAGCTGTTCGACCGAGTCGAACACCGGCTCCTTGTCCTCCTGCAGATCCCGGTTGTACGCCAGCGGCTGTGCCTTCAGCGTCGCGAGCAGTCCCGTGAGGTTGCCGATCAGCCGGCCGGACTTGCCCCGGGTGAGCTCCGCGACGTCGGGGTTCTTCTTCTGCGGCATGATCGAGCTGCCGGTGGCCCAGGCATCGTCGAGCGTGACGTAACCGAACTCCGCGGTGTTCCAGATGATGACCTCTTCGGCGATCCGGGAGAGGTTCACGCCGAGCATGGCGAGCACGAAGGCGAACTCAGCGGCGAAGTCACGGGAGGCGGTGCCGTCGATCGAGTTCTCGACCGACGTCGCGAAGCCGAGGTCCGCGGCGACGGCCCCCGGGTCGAGCCCCAGCGAGGAACCGGCGAGCGCACCGGATCCATACGGCGACTCGGCGGCTCTGGCGTCCCAGTCGCGCAGCCTGCCGACGTCGCGCAACAACGACTGTGCGTGCGCGAGAAGGTGATGGGCGAGCAGCACCGGCTGCGCATGCTGCAGGTGGGTGCGGCCGGGCAGCACCGCCTCCGGGTGCCGGCGTGCCTGCTCGACCAGTGCGTCGACGATGTCGAGGGTGCCGGTGGCAACGCGCCGGGCGGCGTCACGCAGCCACATCCGGAACAACGTGGCGACCTGGTCGTTGCGGGACCGCCCCGCCCGCAGCTTCCCGCCGAGCTCGGCGCCCGCACGTTCCAGCAGGCCACGTTCCAGTGCGGTGTGCACGTCCTCGTCGGCGACGGTCGGCGTGAACGCTCCGGATGCGACATCCGCAGCCAGCGTGTCGAGAGCGGCCAGCATGCCGTCGAGCTCGGCGTCGGTGAGCAGTCCCGCCTTGTGCAGTACCCGCGCGTGCGCCCGCGAACCCGCGATGTCGTAGGGCGCCAGGCGCCAGTCGAAGTGGGTCGACGCGCTCAGTGCCGCCATGGCTTCGGCGGGTCCACTCGCGAACCGCCCGCCCCACAGAGCCACGGGCTGCTCGCTCTTCTTCTCGGTCACGCTTCCACTCTCTCCACGGATGGCAACGCCGGGAACGACCCGTCCGGCGAACGCGTCGTTTCCGGCAGCTGAGTCAGTTCTTGCTCTGCTGGCGCTTCGCCGCGATCTTGCTGGGCAGCCCCCACAGCTGCACGAAGCCCTTCGCCAGCGACTGGTCGAAGGTGTCACCCTCGTCGTAGGTCGCCAGGTTGAAGTCATACAGCGACTCGTTGCTGCGCCGCCCGGTGACGGTCGCGCTGCCACCGTGCAGCACCATCCGGATGTCACCGCTGACGTGCTCCTGCGTCTTGGCGACGAAGCCGTCGAGTGCCTCCTTCAGCGGCGAGAACCACAGGCCGTCGTAGACCAGCTCGCCCCAGCGCTGCTCGACCTGCCGCTTGAACCGGGCGAGGTCCCGCTCGACCGTGACGTTCTCCAGCTCCTGGTGCGCCGTGATCAGAGCGATGGCGCCCGGCGCCTCGTACACCTCACGGCTCTTGATGCCCACCAGCCGGTCCTCGACCATGTCCAGCCTGCCGATGCCGTGGGCACCGGCGCGGGCGTTGAGCTGCTTGATCGCCTCGAGCATCGTGACGGGCGTGCCGTCGATCGCCACCGGCACCCCCTGGTCGAAGGTGATGACCAGTTCGTCCGGTGCCTGGAAATGCACCGTCGGGTCCTGGGTGTAGGAGTAGACCTCCTTCGGAGGCGCATTCCACAGGTCCTCGAGGATGCCCGTCTCCACCGCGCGACCCCACACGTTCTGGTCGATCGAGAACGGCGACTTCTTGGTCACGTCGATCGGCAGGTTGCGTTCCTCGGCGTAGGCGATCGCCTTCTCCCGCGTCCACGCGAAGTCCCGCACCGGTGCGATCACGTCCAGATCCGGCGCGAGCGCGCCGATGCCGACCTCGAACCGGACCTGGTCGTTGCCCTTGCCGGTGCAGCCGTGCGCGACCGTCGTCGCACCGTGGTGCTTGGCCGCCTCGGCGAGATGCTTGACGATCACCGGCCGCGACAGGGCCGACACCAGCGGGTAACGGTCCATGTACAGTGCGTTCGCCTGCAGCGCGGGCAGGCAATACTCATCGGCGAACTCGTCCCGCGCGTCGGCGACCACCGCCTCCACGGCACCACAGTCGAGGGCCCGCTTGCGAATGGTCTCCATGTCCTCGCCGCCCTGGCCGAGGTCGACGGCAACGGCCACCACTTCGGCGCCCGTCTCCTCGCTGATCCAGCCAATCGCCACCGAGGTGTCGAGCCCGCCCGAGTACGCGAGCACCACCCGGTCAGTCATGATCGTTCTCCTCACTACCGTTTACGTTCGAAGCCGACGATCGCTGCGCCATCGTGGCGAAGCGCTCGGCCAGGTCTTTTCCCGACAGCGGTTCTCTTGCGATCACCGCCACCGTGTCGTCGCCGGCAATGGAACCGACGACCTCCTCCAGCGCCGCCCGGTCGATCGCGCTGGCCAGGAACTGCGCTGCCCCTGGCGGAGTCCGCAGCACCATCAGGTTTCCCGAGGCGTCCACAGACACCATCAGCTCGGCCAGCAGCCGCGACAACCGCGACGTACCACCCTGCACTCCGCGGACCGGGCTGCCGTCCTCGGGGATCACGTACACCGGCGCACCGGAGTCCGCTCCCCGCAACTTGACCGCACCCAGCTCGTCGAGATCCCTGGACAACGTAGCCTGTGTGACCTCGATGCCTTCAGCGGCCAAGAGTTTGGCGAGCTCGGTCTGGCTGCGGATGGCCATTGTGGACACCAGCTCGATGATCCTGGCCTGACGACCGGCTCTGCTCATGCCGCCTCCACGGTTGCCGACGGTGTTCATCGTCGGTTCAGCAACCACACCAGCAGCGCCTTCTGGGCGTGCAGGCGGTTCTCGGCCTCGTCCCACACCGCGCTCGCCGGGCCGTCGATGACGTCGTCGGTGATCTCCCAGCCCCGATGTGCGGGCAGGTCGTGCAGGACAATCGTGTCCTTGCCGGTGCGGGCTAGCAGTTCGGCGTTGACCTGGTAGGGCCGGAACGGCGCCACCCGGTCCTTGCCGTCGTTCTCCTGTCCCATCGACGTCCACGCATCGGTGGTCACCACATCGGCACCGTCCACAGCAGCCTGCGGGTCGGTCAGCACCTGGGCACTGCCCCCTGTCTCCGCCGCGCGCTTGTTGACCGCGTCGAGCACCCAGGGCAGTGGGTGGAAGCCTGCCGGCGCGGCGACCCGGACGTGCATGCCCGCGGTTACACCGCCGAGGAGCAGGGAGTGCGCCATGTTGTTGCCCGCGTCGCCGAGGTAGGTCAGGGTCAGCCCGGCGAGTTCGGCCTTGCGTTCCCGGACGGTCTGCAGGTCGGCCAGGATCTGGCAGGGGTGGAACTCGTCGGTGAGGGCGTTGACGACCGGGACCGTGGCAACCGACGCGAACGCCTCGATGCGCGCCTGCGCGAACGTCCGCCACACCACGATGTCGACGTAGCGGGACAGCACCCGGGCGGTGTCCTCAATGGTCTCCTCCCGGCCGAGCTGCATGCTCCGCCCGTCGACCACCACCGGGTGCCCGCCGAGCTGCGCGATGCCCACCTCGAACGAGAACCGGGTGCGCGTCGAGTTCTTCTCGAAGATCACCGCGACGGCCTTCGGGCCGGCGAGCGCATCGCCGTACGGCTGCTTCTTCAGTTCGTCGGCGAGGTCGAGCACCTCCCGTTGCTCGTCAGGGGTGAGGTCGTCGTCGCGGAGGAAGTGGCGAGGCATGTCAGTCGGTGTCCTTTGTGGTGGTGGAGTCGAGCGCGCGGGGAAGCGCGGCCAGGAACTCCTCGGCCTGCTCGTTGCTGAAGATCAGTGGTGGTGCGAGCCGGACGACGTCGGGCTGGACCGGGTTGACGAGCAGACCGGCCTGCTGAGCCGCGGCCGCCGCCTTGGCAGACACCTGTTCGCGCAGCAGGATACCGATCAGCAGCCCGGCACCACGTACCCCGCGGATCAGCGGGTGGCCCAGCTCCTCCACGCCCGCTGCGATCTCCTTGCCCAGGCCCGAGGCGTGCTCCAGCAGCCCGTCCGCGGCGATCGTGTCGAGCACCGCGAGGCCGGCAGCGCAGCACACCGGGTTACCACCGAAGGTGGTGCCATGCTGGCCCGGCTCGAACAGTGCCGCCGCCGGCCCGACCGCGATGCACGCGCCCAGCGGCAGGCCACCGCCCAGCCCCTTGGCGAGCGTGATGATGTCCGGGACGATGCCGGCCTGGTGGAAGGCGAACCAGCTGCCGAGTCTGCCGATGCCGGTCTGCACCTCGTCCACGATCAGCAGGGCACCGTGTCGCTGTGTGATCGCACGCGCCGCCTGCAGGTACCCCTCCGGCGGCACCACGACGCCGCCCTCACCCTGGACGGGCTCGACGACGAACGCCGCCGTCTCGCCGTCAACGGCGGCTTCCAGCGCCGCGATGTCCCCGTAGGGAATGTGCTGCACGCCGGGTACCAGCGGCCCGAACGGCGCGCGCTTGCCGGGCTGGCCGGTCAGCGCCAGTGCCCCCATGGTGCGGCCGTGGAAGCCGCCCTCGGTGGCGATCACCTTCGTCCGGCCGGTGCGGCGGCTGAGTTTGAACGCGGCCTCGACAGCCTCCGCGCCGGAGTTGCAGAAGAGCACCCGGCCGTCTCCGTCCACACCGGACAGATCAAGCAGTCGTTCGGCGAGCCGCAGTGCGGGCTCGTTGATGTAGAGGTTGGACGTGTGCCCGATGGTCGAGATCTGCTCGGTCACCGCGGCGACGATCGCCGGGTGCGCGTGGCCCAGCGCGTTCACCGCGATACCGGTGACCAGGTCCAGGTAACGGTTGCCGTCGGCGTCCCACACCTCGGCACCCGCGCCCCTGGTCAGTGTCAGCTGTGGGGTGCCGTAGTTGTTCATCATCGCGGCCTGCCACCGCTGCTGGTTGTCCTGATTGGACATCACTCGCCCCCGTCCTTGGGCAGGACCATCGTGCCGATGCCCCGCGTGGTGAAAACCTCGAGCAACACCGAATGCGGTATCCGGCCGTCGATGACGTGTGCTCGGTGGACGCCATTGCGGACCGCACGCACGCACGCCTCCATCTTCGGGATCATGCCGCTGGCGAGAGTCGGCAGCAGCTGCTCGAGCCGGTCCACGCCGATCCGGTCGATCAGCGAGGAACGGTCCGGCCAGTTCGCGTACAGGCCCTCGACGTCGGTGAGGACCACGAGCTTCTCCGCGCCCAGCGCAGCCGCCAGCGCACCGGCCGCCGTGTCGGCGTTGACGTTGTGCACGATGCCGTCGATATCCGGGGCGACGGTGGAGACGACGGGAATACGCCCCGCGTTGACGATGTCGAGCACAGCATCGGGGTTGACGCTCGCGACCTCGCCGACCAGTCCGACGTCCACCGGTTCGCCGTCGACCGTGGCGTGCTTGCGTTCCGCGGTGAACAGCTGGCCGTCCTCACCGGAGATCCCTACGGCGTATGGTCCGTGCGCGTTGATGAGGCCGACCAGCTCCCGGCTGACCTGGCCGACGAGCACCATGCGCACGACGTCCATCGTCTCCGGTGTCGTGACGCGTAACCCGCCGCGGAACTCTCCTTCGATGCCGAGCCTGCCGAGCATCGCGGTGATCTGCGGGCCGCCGCCGTGCACGATCACCGGCCGCAGCCCCGCGATGCGCAAGAAGACCATGTCCTGCGCGAACGCCTGCTTCAGCTCATCGTCGATCATGGCGTTGCCGCCGTACTTGATGACGACGGTGGCGCCGTGGAAACGCTGCAACCATGGCAGCGCCTCGACCAGGACCCCGGCCTTCTCCGCGGCGGTGGCCAGCCGATCGTCGGCCGGCACCAGGGATTCCGCGCCGCTCATGTCGAGTACGCCGAGTTCTCGTGCACGTAGGCGTGCGTGAGGTCGTTGGTCCAGATCGTCGCCGATTCGGTGCCTGCCTTCAGGTCGACGGTGATGTTCACGGCACGCTCACTGAGGTCCACTTTGTCCCGTGGTTCGCCCGGTTCCCCGTCACGGCACACCCACACGCCGTTGAACGCGACGTCCAGTGCGCCCGGGTCGAATGCGGCCCGGGTGGTGCCCGCGGAGGCGAGAATGCGCCCCCAGTTGGGATCCTTGCCGAAGACAGCGCATTTGAAGAGGTTGCTCCGCGCGATGGCCTTGCCGACCTCCACCGCGTCGTCCTCGGAGGCGGCGTTGACGACATCGATGGTGATGTCGTGCTCGGCGCCCTCGGCGTCACCGAGCAGTTGCTGGGCCAGGTCGTGGCAGGCCTCCGTGAGCAGGGCCGTGAACTCGCCCTCCTCGGGTGTCACCCCGGAGGCACCACTGCACATGAGTAGCACGGTGTCGTTGGTCGACATGCAGCCGTCGGAGTCCAGCCGGTCGAACGTCACCCTGGTCGCCTGGCGCAGCGCACGGTCGGCGGTCACAGCGTCGACCTGCGCGTCGGTGGTGATCACCACGAGCATCGTCGCCAGTGCGGGCGCGAGCATGCCGGCACCCTTGGCCATACCGCCGATGCACCACCCCGCGGACTCGCGCAGCACCTGCTTGCTGCGGGTATCGGTCGTCATGATCGCTTCCGCCGCGGCGGGTCCGCCCGCATCGGACAGCTCGTTCGCCGCCTGCGCGATGCCGGTGAGGAGCTTGTCCCGGTCGAGTTGTTCGCCGATCAGGCCGGTGGAGCACACGACGACGTCGATCGCGCCGATAGCCAGCAGCTCGGCCACTTTCTCGGCGGAGGCGTGCGTGTTCTGGAAGCCCTCGGGACCGGTATAGCAGTTGGCGCCACCGGAGTTGAGCACGACCGCACTGGCCTTGTGGCCTGCCATGACCTGCTCGCTCCACAGCACGGGATTGGCCTTGCACCGGTTGGTGGTGAAGACGGCTGCCGCGACAGCGGACGGCCCGTCGTTGACGACGAGCGCGATGTCCGATTTACCGCTGGCCTTCAGTCCCGCGGTGATCCCGGATGCCCGGAATCCTTGCGGAGCAGTGATTGTCATGGCGCGACTCCTACCGTCGGAAGTCCCGTGGTCTCGGGAAGTCCGAGTGCGATGTTCATGGACTGGACGGCACCGCCCGCGGTGCCCTTGGTGAGGTTGTCGAGCGCGGCCACCACGATGAGCCTTCCGGCATCGGTGTCCACGGCGACCTGGAGCTGGACGACATTCGAGCCGACGGTCGAAGCGGTGGTGGGCCACTGCCCCTCCGGCAGCAGCTGCACGAACGGCTCTGCCTCGTATGCCTTTCCATATGCGTCCCTGACGCTGGCGATGTCAAGCTTTGACGCGAACGGAGCGCTCGCGGTGGTGAGGATGCCGCGGGGCATCGGGGCCAGTACCGGAGTGAACGACACGGCCACGGGCTCCCCGGCGACAGCGGCGAGGTTCTGCGCGAACTCCGGCGTGTGCCGGTGGGCACCGCCGACACCGTAAGCGCTGGCCGAGCCCATCACCTCGGAGCCGAGGAGGTGGGGCTTGAGGCTCTTGCCCGCGCCGGACGTCCCGGTGACGGCCACGATCGACACCTCGGGGCGCACCAGTCCGGCGGCGAGCGCAGGTGCAAGGGCAAGGGTTCCACCGGTAGGGAAACAGCCTGGTACGGCGATGCGCCTGGTGCCGCGGAGCTTCTCCCGCGCGCCGGTCAGCTCCGGCAGCCCGTACGGCCAGGAGCCCGCATGGTCACCGCCGTACCAGCGCTGCCAGTCGGCAGCGTCGGCCAGTCGGTGGTCGGCGCCGAGGTCCACCACGAGGACGTCCGGGCCGAGCTGCGCGGCGATCTCGCCGGAATGCCCGTGCGGCAGCGCGAGGAACACCACGTCGTGCCCCGCGAGCGTCGCGGCCGAGGTCTGCTGGACGACGCGGCCTGCCAGGGGCACGAGGTGCGGTTGGACCTGGCCGAGCGGGGTCCCCGCACTGCTCGCGGCTGTCAGCGCACCGATCTCGATCTCGGGGTGCGCGAGCAGCAGGCGCAGCAGCTCGCCGCCCGCGTACCCGGTGGCCCCGGCCACCGCAACCTTCACCGTCATACGAATGATTATGCATAGACGCGCAAGATAATTCAACGGGACTGCGGCAAGTGCCCGTTCGCGCAACCTGGTGCCGAAAAGAGGAAAACTGTCGCCCCTCGCCCCTACCGTCGACGGCAGTAGTCAACGACCTCTGGGGGACACGAGATGACAACCGCACTGGTGCACGCGGCACGCGCTGGGCTCCGCGAGCTGGCCGACGCCTCCTCGGCGCCGGACATGCAGCGATACATGAAGTCCGAGATGCCCTTTCGGGGGGTGCGTAAACCCGCCAGGCGGCTCCTCACCCGCCGGCTCTTCGCGGAGTACCCGTTGCCGGACGTGGAAACGTGGGAGCACGCGGTGCGCCGGCTGTGGTTCGGCGCGACGTTTCGCGAGGAGCGCTATCTTGCGGTCGACCTCACCGGATACCGCGCCTATGCCCGCTGGCAGACACAGGAACGCGTGCCGCTGTACGAGGAACTCATCGTGAGTGGTGCCTGGTGGGACTTCGTGGACGAGATCGCGATCCACCGCGTCGGCCCCATCCTGATCGGCGAGCAGCAAGCGGTAGCGCCGGTGCTGCGCAGTTGGGCCGGTGACCCCGACCGGTGGAAGCGCCGCGCGGCCGTGATCTGCCAGATCAGCGCCAAGGAGCGCACCGACTCCGAGCTGCTCGCCCACTGCCTCGAAGCCACTATCGGCGACACGGATTTCTTT
Source organism: Saccharomonospora sp. NPDC046836 (assembly GCF_040645195.1). Taxonomy (NCBI): domain Bacteria; kingdom Bacillati; phylum Actinomycetota; class Actinomycetes; order Pseudonocardiales; family Pseudonocardiaceae; genus Saccharomonospora; species Saccharomonospora sp. NPDC046836. The sequence continues at coordinate 31,855 of NZ_JBEYXW010000044.1, read as the reverse complement.
CTGCGCAAGGGAATCGGCTGGGCTCTGCGACAGTACGCCCGCACCGACCCCGGCTGGGTCCGCGCGTTCGTCCACGCACATCCGGACCTGTCCCCGCTCTCGCGTAGGGAGGCCATGAAGCATCTGGGAAACGGCCATGACCTCGGCTGAGCCGGCCCACCGTTCCACCGAACCCGTCCGCGACGTGCTGTCCGAATACGATCAGCAATGGGCGCTCGCTCTCCGGCTCGTGGTCGACGACACGATCGTTGGTGCTGATCGCGTCGCCGGAGGACAGTGTGTGGCTATCTCCGGAACCTCGGCTCGGACAGGACATGGCAGGCGAAATGCCCACCGCAGTGATCACCAGCCTCCTCGAGATCGCGATCCACCCCGCAACCCGCTGGTTTGTCGGCTGCACCGTTCGATCGGGCCGGCATCGGTTGAACAGGGCGACTTAGGCGTCCTTTGTGGATAGCCGAGTGGCGGAATCAGCCCGCGTTGCCGGGTTCTCCGATTCACGCCGGGTGAGCACCAAGGGGGCGTCCTCGGTGATGGCGACCGTGTGTTCGGAGTGGGCGGTGCGTGAGCCGTCGGCCGACCGGATGGTCCAGCCGTCGGCGTCGTAGACGATCCGGTCGGTCGTGCGGGCGAACCAGGGTTCGAGCGCGAGGGTCAGGCCCGGCCGGAGCGTAAGGCCGCGCCCTGCCCTGCCCTTGTTCGAAACGTGGGGCTCCTCGTGCATGGTGCGGCCGAGGCCGTGGCCACCGAATTCGTTGTTGACCGGATAGCCGTAGTCGCAGGCCACCGCCCAGATGGCCGCAGAGATGTCACCGAGGCGGTTGCCCGGACATGCCACCTCGATCGCCGCCTCCAACGCTTCCTCGGTGGCACGGATGATCCGCAAGTCCTCCTCGGCAGCAGCGCCGACGACGACCGTGCGCGCCGAGTCTGCCACCCAGCCATCGATGCTGACCGCGAGGTCCGCGCTGAGCACGTCCCCGTCGCGCAGCGTGTAGTCGTGGGGTAGGCCGTGCAGGACGGCGTCGTTGACCGAGAGGCAGATGACGTTGCGGAACGGGCCCTTGCCGAAGGACGGCGCATAGTCCCAGTAGCACGACTCCGCCCCGCGCCGTTTGATCATGCCGCGCACGTGGTGCTCCAGGTCCAGGAGGTTGACGCCCACGTCAGCGAGCCGGCCGACCTCGGAGAGCACCTCGGCGACGAAACGCCCGGTCACGTGCATGCGCTGGATCTCCGCAGGCGTCTTCAGTTCAATCACGAATACCTCGCGTCACAGGGTGTTGGTATAGTAATACCAGCACCCTAACACTTGCCGGTATAGTAATACCAGTCCTATCCTGTGAGCATGGTCCGCCAACCGCTCACACCTGAGCAGATCGAAGCCGGCAGGCGTCTCGGCGCCCTGCTGCGCCACGCGCGAGCGGGACGCGACCTCGCGGAAGTCGCGCACGCGGCCGGCATCTCGCCGGAAACCCTGCGCAAGATCGAGACCGGACGACTACCCTCTCCCGGATTCGGCACGATCATCTGCCTCGGCGAGGCACTCAACCTGCCGGTGCAGGAGTTGGCAGCCACCTGGCGCGGCAACGACCTACCACTGGAAGCCGTCTCGTAGCCGCTGTTTCGCCCCGCCCACAGAGTCCAGCTGGTCTGTCATCCAGCGCCTGTGCCTGTTGATCCAGACACTGCTGGTCGAGCCGGCATCGTGACCCGACCGGTCAGCCGCGCAGCACGGCGCCGAAACGTTCGGCCGCGGCCGCCACGGCGGCGTCCCGCGCCTGCGTCGCCTCCTCGACCGTCAGCGTCCGGTCGGCGGCACGGAAGCGCAGGTTGTACGCCAGCGATCGCTTGCCATCGCCCACCTGCTCACCCGTGTAGCTGTCGAACAGGGTCACGTCCTCCAGCAGCTCGCCCGCGCCACCGCGCAACGCGTCGGCGAGTTCGGCCGCGGGCACGGTCGCGTCGACCACGAGGGCAACGTCCAGAAGCACGGGGGGGAACGGCGAGATCGACGGCGCAGGCCGGGAGTCGCGCAGTGGAACGGCGTCGAGATCCAGCTCCATCGCCACGGTCCGCCTGGGCAGACCGAGCGCTTCGACCACCTTGGGGTGAAGCTCACCCGCGTGCCCCACCGGCCGGTCGCCTACGAGCAGCCGCGCGCAACGCCCGGGGTGCCATGGCAGGAGGTCGGCCGCCTCGGTCCGCAGCTCAACGCCCGCCGCGGCCGCGACGAGCCGTGCAGCCTGCACGGCATCGGCCCAGGTGGCCTGCTCGCCAGGGCCCCACCAGCCGGAGTGCTGGCGCTGCCCGGCGAGGACCACCGCGACGTGCTGCGGCTGCGACGGCACGGACTGTTCCAGCACGGCCAGTTCCTCGTCGGAGGGACGGGCAGCGACGCCAGGATCGGGCACCGGAACCGGGTCGGCGCTGGGCAGCACGACCTGACCGATGTGGAACAGCGCGACATCGCGGAAACCACGGGACACGTTGCGCTGCAACGTATCGAGCAAGCCCGGCAAAAGCGTGGTCGCGAGCTGGTTCTTCTCCGTCTCGAGCGGGTTGAGCACGGTCAGGCTCCGGCGGCGTGCGTCCTCCGGAGACAGACCGAACGCGTCCCAGCTGGCCTTCGACACGAACGGAAAGGGAAGAACTTCGACATATCCCGCCTCGGCGAGCGCCCGGGAGACAGCCCGGCGGCGCCGCTGGACCTCGGTGAGCCCGCGCCCGGCGGGGGCTGACGGCAGGACCGAGGGAATGCTGTCGTAGCCCTCCAGCCGCAGCACCTCCTCCACCAGATCGGCAGGCTGGGTCAGATCGCCACGCCAGCTCGGTGGCACGGCGGTGACCAGCGCGGTGCCATCGTCACCGCTGCCGACGGCGACCTTGCAGCCGATCTGGGTCAGCCGGCTCACGGTGACGCCACGCTCGTAGCGGACACCGGCGATCCGGTCGGGAAGGTTGATCGGCATCGTGATCGCGGGCATCGGCTCGATCTGGCCGACGTCGGTCCGGCCCGGCCGGATGCTGCCGTCGCCGTACTGGCGCAGCAGGCGGGCCGCCCGCTCGACGGCAACCGCACACAGCTGGGGGTCGGTGTAGCGTTCGAAGCGCTTCGCCGCCTCGGAGAACAGCTTGTGCCTGCGCGCGGTCCGGCTGATCGACGCCGGATCCCAGTGAGCCGCCTCCAGCAGCACGTCGGTGCTGTCGTTGTTGATCTCGGTACCGGCTCCGCCCATGGTGCCGGCCAGGGAGATGACACCGCTCTCGTCGGCGATCACGATGTCGTCCGGGTCGAGCTCGCGCTCCACGTCGTCCAGCGTGGTGAGCTTCTCCCCCGGCTTCGCGCGGCGCACCACCAGGTCGCCCTTGACGGAACCGGTGTCGAAGGCATGCAACGGATGCCCGAGCTCCAGCATGACGTAGTTGGTGACGTCGACGGCGAGGGAGATCGAGCGCATCCCCGAGAGGAGCAGCCTGCGCCGCATCCACCACGGGGTCGGCGCACCCGCGTCGAGCCCGGTCACCCGGCGCAGGACGAACCGACGGCAACCCGACGGGTCCTCGATGTGCACCGGCCACGCCTCGCCCTCGGCCCCGGGCACCTCGATCTTCGCCGGGTCGCCCAGCGGCACGTCGAGCGCGCAGGCCAGCTCGCGAGACAGGCCACGGATGGACAGCGCGTAACCACGGTCCGGGGTCGGCGCGAGCTCGAGAATCGTGTCGTCGAGATCGAGCACCGCACGGGCGTCGTCGCCAGGGCTCGCAGTGCCGGACGGCAGCACCAGGATGCCGGTGTGTTCGTCGCCGAGGCCCAGCTCGCGTGCCGAGCAGATCATGCCCTCGCTGACCCGGCCGTAGGTCTTGCGTGCCGAGATCGCGAAGCCGCCGGGCAGCACGGCGCCCGGGAGCGCGACGACGACGAGGTCGCCCTCGACGAAGTTCGTCGCGCCGCAGACGATGCCGTTCGTGCGCGGGCGTGTGGGGTCGACATCCCGCTCGTCGGCCTCATCGGTGTCATCGGTGTCGTCGTCGAGGTCGTCGGTGCCAAGGGTGTCCCCGACCTCGACCTGGCAGTACCGGATCGGCTTCTTGAAGCCGGTCAGCTCCTCGATCTCGACCACGCGGCCGATGACGAGGGGGCCGCTGACCTGGACCAGCGGCTCCACGCTGTCGACCTCGATACCGATCCGCACGAAAGCGTCGGCCAGTGTGTCCGCCGTGACGTCGTCGCTGAGCTCGAGGTGCTCGGTCAGCCAGCTAACGGGGACTCGCACTACGCCTCCGTTCCGAAGGGAAGAGTGAACCGGATGTCGCCCTCCACCATGTCACGCATGTCGGAGATGCCATTGCGGAACTGGAGCGTGCGTTCGAGGCCCATGCCGAACGCGAAACCCGAGTAGACGTCGGGGTCGACACCGCACGCGCGCAGGACGTTGGGGTGAACCATGCCGCAGCCGCCCCACTCGACCCAGCCAGGGCCGCCCTTCTTCTCCGGGAACCACACGTCGACCTCGGCGGACGGCTCGGTGAACGGGAAGAAGTGCGGCCGGAAACGGGTGCCGGACTCCTCGCCGAACATCGCCCTGGCGAAGGCGTCGAGCGTGCCCTTCAGGTGGGCCATCGTGATGCCCTTGTCCACCGCGAGGCCTTCGACCTGGTGGAACACCGGCGTGTGGGTGGAGTCCAGCTCGTCGGTGCGGAACGTCCGGCCGGGGCAGACGATGTAGACCGGCAGGTCGCGATGCAGTAGCGCGCGCGCCTGCACCGGCGAGGTGTGGGTGCGCAGCACCAGGTTGGAGTCCTCGGACCCGACGTAGAAGGTGTCCTGCAGCTGCCGGGCCGGGTGGTCCTTGCCGAAGTTGAGCGCGTCGAAGTTGAACCACTCCGCCTCGAGCTCGGGACCTTCGGCGACCTCGTAGCCCATGCCCACGAACACATCGGCCACCCGCTCGGCGATGGTGGTGATCGGATGGCGCGCGCCCCGCGGAACCCGGTCCCAGGGCAGCGTGACGTCCACGGCCTCCTCGCGCAGGACGCGCTCGTCCCGCTCGACCTGCAGGGCCGCGAGCCGGGCGTCATAGGCGGCCTGGATCGCCTGCCTGGCCTCGTTGACGCGCTTGCCGGTGTCGGCCTTCTGCTCCTTGGGCAGCGTGCCGATCGCTCGGCGCGCCAGCAGCAGCGGCGACTGCTCGCCGAGATGGGCGGGTTTCACCACGGCCAGCGCATCCAGATCCGTGGCGGCGGAGAACGCCTCCTCGGCCATGGTGATCGCCGCGCGTAGTGTCTCGGGCGCGAGCGGGTCAGCCGGCTTGGGCTCTTGCTTGTCGAAGGCTTCGGACATAACTCCTCGGCGTCCGCAGACGGTCTGGAAGCACCACGCACACGTGGGCAGAAGGACGAAAGGATTCTAGGCGATCCGGCTTCCCCGCCTGCCGGTCACCCGGTCAGGGTCGGTGCCGCAACGCACTCGCGTAGAGACACACCGCCGCGGCGGTGGCGAGATTCAGGCTCTCCGCCCTGCCGTAGATCGGTACCCGCACGACCCGGTCGGCGCGCGCCAGCACGTCCTCGGGCAGCCCGTGGGCCTCGTTGCCGAACAACCACGCCGTGGGCTCGCCGAGACCGGGCGCGGCGTTCAGATCCTCCGCGGCGTAGCCGTGCGCGGCGACGATCTGCAGGCCCTTGCGCGAACACGCCGCCAGCACAGCGGTGACATCCCGCTCCCGCGCGACGGGCAGATGGAACAGGCTGCCGGTCGACGCGCGCACGCACTTGCCGTTGTGCACGTCGACGGCGTCGCCGGCGAATACGACGGCATCGGCTCCTGCCGCATCGGCCACACGGAGCACCGTGCCGGCGTTGCCGGGGTCGGCGATGCCCACCAGCACCGCGACCAGCCGCGGCGTACCGGCCAGCGCGGTGTCGAGCGGGACAAGCACCGTGTCACACACGGCCACGAGGCCCTGCGGCGACACGGTCTCCGACAGCAGCTCGGCGGCGCGCTGGTTGATCAGCGACACCCTCGGTGCCTGCGCGACCAGGTCCGCATGCCTGCGCGCGGCGGCCTCGGTGACGAACAACTCGTGGACCCGGCCGTAGCGCAGGGCTTCCCGCACGGCCTGCGCGCCCTCGGCGAGGAAGCGGCCGCTCTCCTCACGGCCCGCGCGGGTGGTGAGGCGCCGAGCGGCAACGACCCGGGGCGTCCTGTGCGTGAACACGGTGACGTCCCCGGGTCGGTTCCCGCTGGCGATCAGGCCGACTTCTTCGCGTCGGTGTTGATGTTCTGCTTCGCGACCTCGACCAGCGAGGCGAAGGCCGCGGCGTCGTTCACAGCGAGCTCGGCGAGGATCTTGCGGTCGACCTCCACCCCGGCGGCCTTCAGGCCCTGGATGAACCGGTTGTAGGTCACGCCGTTCTGACGAGCCGCCGCGTTGATGCGGGTGATCCACAGCTGGCGGAAGTCACCCTTGCGGGCACGGCGGTCCCGGTAGGCGTAGTTGAGGGAGTGGAGCGTCTGCTCCTTGGCCTTGCGGTACAGCCGCGAACGCTGGCCGCGGTAGCCACTGGCCAGTTCGAGAGTTGCGCGACGCTTCTTCTGGGCGTTCACCGCCCGCTTGACGCGTGCCACGGGTCCATCCTGTCGATCAGGGGGCGCGTCGGGGCACCCCGGTGGTTACGGCGAGTTCCTCAGCGGCCGAGCAGCCGCTTCACCCTGCGCACGTCGGCGGCGGCGACCTCGACGGTGCCCTCGAGACGGCGGGTGACCCTGCTGGACTTCTTCTCCATCAGGTGGCGGCGGCCGGCCTTCTGGCGGCGGATCTTGCCGCTGCCCGTCACGCGGACGCGCTTGGACATCCCGCTGTGGGTCTTGTTCTTCGGCATCTTTCCCTCTTTCAAACGGCAGCACACCGTCGGCCGGTGTGCTGCTGTGCGTGGTCTCGGCCGACGCTGGCCGTCACGACTCGGCGTTCTCGGCTTCCTTGGAAACCTTCGACTTCGCCTTCGCGTTCTTGTGCGGCGCCAACACCATGATCATGTTGCGGCCGTCCTGCTTCGGTGACGACTCGACGAACCCGAGCTCGGAAACATCGTCAGCGAGCTTCTGCAGCAGCCGGAATCCGAGTTCCGGCCGGGACTGCTCGCGCCCGCGGAACATGATCGTCACCTTGACCTTGTTGCCAGCCGAGAGGAAGCGGGACACGTGCCCCTTCTTCGTCTCGTAGTCGTGCTGGTCGATCTTGGGACGCAGCTTCTGTTCCTTGATGACGGTGAGCTGCTGGTTGCGGCGGGACTCACGGGCCTTCTGCGCGCTCTCGTACTTGAACTTGCCGAAGTCCATGAGTTTGGCCACTGGCGGGCGTGCCTGCGGTGCGACCTCGACGAGGTCGAGGTCGGCCTCCTGGGCGAGCCGCAGTGCGTCCTCGATACGGACGATGCCGACCTGTTCACCGTTCGGTCCCACGAGGCGAACCTCGGGGACACGGATGCGCTCATTGATGCGCGTCTCGGAGCTGATGGGGCCTCCTTGGTCCAAGTGTCGTTGTTCTTCTCGACCTGGTGCCCACATACCGCGGGCCCCGGTCACACGTACCTCGTACCCGTGTGCGGGGCCCTCAATCCGATCGCTACCCGGAAAACCCAGGCTTTCCGCGAGGCACGAACGGTTTCAGCCGTTCGTGCCTCGCGGGACCGGACCCGGCCGCCTCGTGTTGCTCGGCGGCGACTCGGGTGGGAGCGGGGCTCCACTTGCGGCCCCCGATCGCTCGGAGGCTGGTCGCTCGTGGAAGGGTACCAGACGTGGAGCAGAACGCTTTTGCGCAGCCCGGAAATTCCCGCGACGCCAGGGACCTGCACGACATCCCGAGCGTGGAGGTCATCAGCCGGGCGGCGGTCATGCTGCTCTCCGCCGCCGCCGAACGGCTGGGACTGGCCGACGCGGACCCCGACAACAGCCCGCATCGAGACCTCGACGAGGCGCGTCGGCTCATCACCGCGCTCGCCGGGCTGATCACGGCCTCCGCGGAGTACCTCGGGCTGCACGCCGCCCCGCTGCGGGACGGCCTGCAGTCACTGCAGAAGGCATTCCGCGAGGCCTCCGCGGTGCCCGACGCGCCGGGTCAGGGGCCCGGCGAGAAGTACACCGGGCCGGTCGCCTGACACCTCAGCTATCGAGCACGGCCAGCGCGTCGATCTCGACGAGCAGACCGTCCGGCAGGCCGACGTACACCGTCGTCCGCGCCGGGTAGGGCTCACCGACCAGCTCGTTGTACGTTGCGTTCAGCTCGGTGAAGTGCGCCGTATCCGTGAGGTAGACACGCATCATCACGACGTCGGCCATGCTGGCGCCGGCCGCCGCGAGTACGGCCTCCAGGTTCGCGAGCGTCTGCCGCGTCTGCTCGGCCACGCCACCGTCCACGACCGAGCCGGTGGCCGGGTCGATACCCACCTGACCCGCCAACTGCAGGATGTTTCCCTTGCGTTTGGCCTGCGAGTACGCGGCGACCGGCTTGGGTGCAGCGTCCGTGCTGATCGCACCGTCCGTCATCGGCTGATTCCTCCCTGTTCCTTCTTCGACCATCCACACTGGATGGACGCTTCCTCCGCGGCGGCCAGCAGGTCGGGGACCAGTGCCAGCAGGCCGTCGATGTCGAGCAGCACCCTCGGCACGGACAGTGAGGCCGCGGCGAGCACCTCACCACCGGCCCCGCGCACCGGCGCCGCAATGCAGTGGATGAAGTCCTCGTGCTCGGCGTCGTCGACGGCGTACCCGCGATCGGCCACGCGGCCGAGTTCGCCGAGGTAGCTTTCCGCGTCGCCGATCGTGTTCGCGGTGAGCCGCGGGTAGGCGATGGATCGGGCCAGCTCCTCACGCCGAGCCGTCGGCAGCGCGGACACCAGCACCTTGCCGACGGCCGTGCAGTGCAACGGGGCACGCTTGCCGACGCGCGAGTACATCCGTACCGGGTGGCGCCCCTCGAACTTGTCGATGTAGACGGCCTCGCCGTCCTCGAAGCTGGCGAGGTGAACGGTGTGCCCGGTGCGCTCGTTGAGCGCGGCGAGCGCCGGTTCGGCGCCGCGTCGCACGTCGCGCTGTTCGAGCGCCTTGTTGGCGAGGTCGAAAAGGGCGCTGCCGAGCCGGTAGTGCCGGGGCCCCTCGCGGTGCACGAAGTGATGGGACTCCAGCGTGCGCAGCAGCCGGAGGACGGTCGACTTGTGCACGCCGACCTCCTGGGCGAGCTGGTCGAGCGTCTTCGGCTCTCTGGCAAGGCTGGTCACGAGCGTCAGCGCGCGGTCGAGACTCTGGCTCATACGCGCATCACCCCCTCATCGGTCAACCGAGCCGCCGCCCACACCAGCTCGTCAGCGTCGAGCAGCGCCGCGACGACGTCGGGATGCAGTGGCTCGCCGACATCATCCTGGGTGAGCAGCGTCGCCGCGGCCTGCAGGTGCCCACTGCGCAGCCGCGTGCGGGCGTCCTCGCCGCGGAGGGTGGCCGCGAGGAACCCGGCGGCGAACGCGTCGCCTGCGCCGACGGGTTCCACCACGTCAACGGCGAGCGCGGGTTCGAACACCGGCGGCCGCCCCCGCTCCAACAGCGTCGCGCCACGCTCACCGTGTTTGACCACGATCACCGAGGGCCGCGGCAGCAGCTCGCGCAGCCGGTCCGGCTCGCCGGTCCCCCACACCTGCTCGGCCTCGTCCGCGCCGGTCAGGACGATGTCGGCGAGTCCGGCGAGCTCCGCCAGCACGGCGGGGCCCCGGCCCGCCCACAGCCCGGGCCGCCAGTTGACGTCGAACGACATGAGCCGGGTGTCACGCGGCGTCGTGAGCAGCGCGCGGACGAGGTCGAGGCAGCTGTCGGACAGTGCCGGTGTGATGCCGGACAGGTGGAGCAGCCGGGCCCCGCTCGAATCCACTATGGACGCAAGGTCGGGCCCCATCGCCGACGCCGCGGAGCCCGCCCGGTAGTACCGCATGGCGCTGCCGGAGGCGGCGGTCTCCTTGACGTAGAGGCCTGTCGGGCGCACCGGGTCGGTGTAGGCGCTGGAGACGTCGACGCCCGCAGCGGTGAGGTCGGCGAGCAGTGCCCTGCCGAACGCGTCGTCGCCGACCGCGCCCAGCCAGGCGCTCGGCACGCCCAACCCGGCGAGCGCACAGGCCACATTGGACTCCGCGCCGCCGATCGCCCTGCGCCAGGTGCGCACCTCGTGCGGGGGCGCCAGCTCGGCTGGCACGAACACCGCCATCGCCTCGCCGACACACAGCACCTCCGGCTTCTCGGGCACGCATCCCCTCCGTCTTGTCACAACCGTTGACCTTGCCGCGAACGCGATGCTACACCTTTCCAATGCGTTCTACGCAATCAGCGTTGCATATGGTGCAACCAGCAACGATGGACCCCGGCGCGCTGCGCGCTCTGCGGGAGGAGCCGCTCGACTGGCGGTTCAAGGCGCTGCCCGCGGACTGGGCGGATCGTCGGCTCGGCGAGATGGCCGCGAGCGGGACCGGGTTGTTCACCGGCGGGTTCGTCGGGCCGATCGTGGTGCTCGACGAGCACGCACTGGCGCACAACCTGCGGACGATGGCGGACTGGTGCGCCGCGCGCGGGGTAGCGCTTGCGCCGCACGGCAAGACGACGATGGCGCCGCAGCTGTTCGTCCGGCAGCTCGAGCACGGGGCATGGGGCATCACCGCCGCCAACGCGAGCCAGCTCCGTGTGTACCGCGCGTTCGGCGTCTCCCGCGTACTGCTCGCCAACCAGCTCGTGGACCCCGCCGCCCTGCGGTGGCTGGCCACCGAACTCGACCGGGACCCCGCGTTCGAGTTCTCCTGCTGGGCGGACTCCGTACGCGGCGTCGAGCTGATGACCGAGGCACTCGGCGGCGCCACGCGGCCGGTCGACGTGCTCGTCGAGTTGGGCGCGAGCGGCGGGCGCACCGGTGTGCGTGACCGCGAGACCGCGCTGGCTGTCGCCACGGCGGTCCGGGACAGCCCGGTGCTGCGTCTACGCGGCGCCGGCGGGTACGAGGGCGCGCTCGCCCACGACACCGGCGAACGCGCACTGGCCCGTATCGCGTCCTATGTGGACGAGCTGCGTGCGCTGGCGATCACACTCGCCGAGGGCGGTTTCACGGCAGCCGACGAACCGCTGCTCGTCACTGCGGGCGGCAGCGCCTACTTCGACCAGGTCGCCGACGGCCTCACCACCGGCTGGCCCGACGGCCTCGACGTGCTGCCCATTCTGCGCAGCGGCGCCTACCTGACCCACGACGACGGCTTCTACCGCGCGATGTCGCCACTCGGCGCGACACCCCGCGTGGCGGGGACACCGCTGCGGCCCGCGCTGCGCGCATGGGCGCAGGTCACGTCCAAGCCCGAACCGGAACTGGCGCTGCTCACACTCGGCAAGCGCGACGCGTCGTTCGACGAGGGGCTGCCCGAACCCCAGCTGCACCGGCCCGCGGGCGGCCCGGTGCGCGAGCTGCGCGGCCACACCGTGACCGAGCTCAACGACCAGCACGCGTTCGTGGCGTTGCCACCGGACTCACCGCTGGAGGTGGGCGACTGGGTGGGGCTCGGTCTTTCCCATCCCTGCACGGTCTTCGACAAGTGGCCCATCGTCCCCGTGGTCGGCGAGGACGGCGAGACCGTCGTCGATCTGGTCCGCACCTATTTCTAGGAGACCGAAATGGACACTGTGCTGCGTGGGGCCAGCATCGCCGACGGCACCGGAGGCGAACCATACGAGGGCGATGTCGGTGTCACCGGCGGGCGCATCGCCGCGATCGGCGAGCCCGGCTCGCTGACCGGCACGCGGGTCATCGACGCGGCCGGGCTCGTGCTGGCGCCCGGTTTCATCGACATGCACGCGCACTCCGACCTCCAGGTACTCGCCGAACCGGACCATCTCGCCAAGGTCTCGCAGGGTGTCACCACCGAGGTGCTCGGTCAGGACGGACTGTCCTACGCACCCGTCGACGACTCGACGCTGGCGGCGCTGCGGGCACAGCTGGCCGGCTGGAACGACGATCCGCCCGGCTTCGACTGGAACTGGCGCTCCGTTGGCGAGTACCTCGACCGGCTCGACACAGGCATCGCGGTGAACGCCGCCTACCTCGTGCCGCAGGGGTCGGTGCGGATGCTGGCCGTCGGGTTCGCCGACCGCCCCGCCACCGAGTCCGAACTGGACACCATGAGGCGGCTCGTCGCCGAGGGCATGGCGCAGGGAGCGTTCGGTATGTCGTCGGGGCTCACCTACACGCCGGGCATGTACGCGAGCACCGGCGAGCTCGTGGCGCTGTGCGAGGTGGTCGGCGAGCACGGCGGGTACTACAGCCCACACCACCGCAGCTACGGCGCGGGTGCGCTGGAGGCGTTCGCCGAGATGGTTGAGGTGTCGCGCCGCTCGGGCTGCCCGCTGCACCTGGCGCACGCGACGATGAACTTCTCGGTGAACAAGGGCAGAGCACCCGAGCTGCTGGCCCTGCTCGACGACGCGCTCGCGGACGGCTGCGACATCACACTCGACACCTACCCCTACCTTCCTGGCGCGACCTACCTGTCGGCGCTGCTGCCGAGCTGGGCCGCGGAGGGCGGCCTCGACGCGACGCTGGCACGACTGTCCGATCCGGACACCCGCGAGCGGATCAGAGCCGAGATCGAGGAAACCGGCTCCGACGGCGCACACGGCGTGCCGATCGACTGGAACGCCATCGAGATCAACGGCGTACGCGACCCCGGCAACGCCCACCTCGTGGGACACAGTGTCGCGTCGTCGGCGCGCGCGCAGGGCCGCGCGCCGAGCGAGCTGTACTTCGACGTGCTGCGCTCGGAACGACTCGGCACGTCGTGCCTCATGCACGTCGGGCACGAGGAGAACGTGCAGGCGATCATGCGGCACCGCACGCACACCGGCGGCAGCGACGGCCTGCTCGTCGGCGACCGGCCGCATCCGAGGGCGTGGGGCACGTTCCCGCGCTACCTCGCCCGCTACGCGCGTGAGCTCGGCGTGCTCTCGCTCGCCGACTGCGTCGCGCACCTGACCGGGCGGGCCGCGCGCAGGCTGCGACTGCCCGACCGGGGCGTCGTCCGCGAGGGCTACGCGGCCGACCTCGTGCTGTTCGACCCCGAGACCGTCGCCGACAGGGCGACCTTCGACGAGCCGCGGCAGCAGGCCGCCGGCATCCCGTACGTGTTCGTCAACGGCGTCGCCGCAATCGACGACGGCCGTCCCACCGGAGCCCTCGCGGGTGGCTCCCTTCGGTCCACCGGGAGGACAGCGTGACCGGATTCGTGAGCTGGTTGCAGGAGTCGACCTCGGGCCTGCTGACGCTGGCCGCCGTGTCGATCGGCGTGCTCCTGCTGCTGATCATCCGCCTCAAGCTGGAGCCCTTCATCGCGCTCATCGTGGTCGGGCTGTTGACGGCGCTGGCGGCGGGCGTTCCGGTGGGCACACTGGTGGGATCGGCACAGCGAGCGTCGGACTCCCTGTTGGAAGGGGGCTTCGGCGGCGTGCTCGGGCACATCGCGGCCATCATCGGGCTCGGCACACTGCTCGGCGCGGTGCTGGAGAAGTCGGGCGGCGCGCAGGTGCTGACCTCGGCGCTGTTGCGCGCGTTCGGCGAGAGGCGGGCACCGCTCGCGATGGGCATCTCCGGGCTGATCTTCGGCATCCCGGTGTTCTTCGACATCGGGATCTTCGTGTTGGCGCCGCTGGTTTATGTCGCGGCGAAGCAGGGTGGGCGCTCGATCCTGCTGTACTGCCTTCCGCTGCTGGCGGGGCTGTCGGTGACGCACGCGTTCCTGCCGCCGCATCCCGGCCCGGTGGCCGCCGCGGGACTGCTGGGTGTCGATCTCGGCTGGGTGATCCTGATGGGTGCGATCGCGTGCCTGCCGGCGTGGTTCCTCGGCGGGGTGCTGTTCTCGTCGTGGATCGGCAAGCGCATCGACGTGCCGGTGCCCGAGGAGATGCTGGCCGCGGCGAAGCGCGAGGGCCCAGGCACGGCGACCGCCGCACCGTCGCTGCGGCTGGTCGCGTTCATCATCGCGGTGCCGCTGGTGCTGATCCTGCTCGGCACGTTCGGCAGCATCTGGCTCGCCGAGGGCTCGTGGCTCGCGGGTGTCGCGACCTTCGTGGGCACCCCCGCGGTGGCGCTGACCATCACTGTGCTGCTGGCGTTCTGGCTACTCGGCACGCGGCGCGGGATGACGGCCAAGGATCTCAGCGAGCTGTCGAGCGTGGCCTTGCGTCCGGTGGCGATGATCCTGCTTGTCGTCGGCGCGGGTGCCTTCTTCGGCACTGTGCTCTCGGAAACCGGCATCGGCGATGCCGTGGCGAACTCGCTCGACTCGGCCGGCCTTCCTGTGATCGTCGCCGCGTACGTGATCAGCTGCGGGATGCGCATCGCGCAGGGTTCGGCGACCGTCGCGATCGTGACCACGAGCGGCATCATCGCACCGACCGTGGCCCAGCTGGGGTACTCGCAGCCGCAGCTGGCGCTGCTCGTCGTGGCCATCGCGGCCGGCTCGATCATCGCCTCGCACGTCAACGACGGCGGGTTCTGGATCGTCTCGCGCTACTTCGGGATCTCGGTGCAGGACACGTTCAAGACGTGGACGGTGCTGGAGACGATCCTGTCGGTCGCCGGTTTCGCCGTGGCGGCGCTGCTGATGGTGCTCGTGTCCTGAAATCGGTTGGCGACCTGGGGGATGAGGTGGGTCAGATCGTCTAGATGCTGACCGGCGAGTACCGGACCTCGGGGCGGCCGACGCTGCCGTAGTGCGGCCTGCGCTCGGCGAGGCCGTTGTCCGCCAGGTACTCCAGGTATCGGCGGGCGGTCACTCGCGCGACTCCGGTGACGGCCGCGACGCCCGCGGCGGAGACACCGGCGGGAGCGTCGGCGAGCACGGCGCTGATCGCGTCGAGGGTGGCGCCGCTCATCCCTTTCGGCAGGGCGCCTTGGTCCGGTGAGCGGAGGGTCGCCAGCATGCGATCCACATCGGCCTGCCCGCTCACCTCCCCCGGCCGCGCGGCGCGTTCGCGGAACTGGGCGTAGCGCTCCAGCTTGTCGCGCAGCGAGGCGAACGTGAACGGTTTGAGCAGGTACTGCACGACACCGGCGGACACCGCGGCCCGCACGACGGCCAGGTCGCGCGCCGAGGTCACGGCGATCACGTCGACCGGCGTCCCGGCGGCGCGCAACGCCTGGCACACGGCGAGCCCATGGGTGTCGGGCAGGTAGAAGTCGAGCAGCACCAGATCGACGGGATGCCGTCCGCAGAAGCGAACCGCCGCGGCGCCGGAATGCACCACACCGGCGACCGCGAAACCGACCACCCGCTCGACGTACTGCCGGTGCGCGTCGGCCGCCACCGGGTCGTCCTCCACCACGAGCACCTTGATCATCCGGGACGTTCCTCCACGCCGCACCGTAACAACGCCGCGGCCAGCTCACGCGCCCGGCAACGGAATCCGCACGGTGAACACCGCACCGGCGGTGTTGGTCACCTCGATGGTGCCGCCGTGCCTGCGCACCGCCTGCCCGACGAGCGCGAGCCCAAGACCCCGGCCCGCCGCACCACCGTCCGGTTTGGTCGACCAGCCGCGGCGGAAAATGTCCTCCGCGGCGCCCGGCGCGATGCCGGGTCCGGTGTCGGCGACGCGCAGGAACAGCTCGTCGGGGTCGGCACGCACGGTCACGGTGACACGCGGGGCACGCTCGGCGGCCCGCTCGATCGCCGCGTCGAAGCCGTTGTCGATCAGGTTGCCGAGAATCGTGATCAGGTCGCGGGAGTCGATGCGCGCCCCGGTGTCCTGCATGGCGGTGTCCTCGGTGAGCACGAGCTCGACACCACGCTCGCTGGCCTCGCTCGACTTGCCGAGCAGCAGCGCGGCCAGCACCGGCTCTGCGACGGCGCCCACGACCCTGTCGGTGAGCTGCTGGGCGGTCTCCAGCTCCGCGGTGGCGAGCTCGACGGCCTGCTCCACCTTGCCCAGCTCCACCAGCGACACCACGGCGTGGAGGCGGTTGGCCGACTCGTGCGCCTGCGAGCGCAGCGACTCGGCGAAGCCGCGCACCGTGTCGAGCTCCCCGGTGAGGCTCTGCAGCTCGGTGTGATCGCGTAGCGTCACGACGTTGCCCATCGCGGCGTCCTCCGAGCGCACCGGCGCGACGTTCACCAGCAGCACCCGTGTCTCGGTGATGTGCAGCTCGTCGTCCCGCGGCTCGGTGGCGGTGAACGCGCTCACCAGGTCGGCCGCGAGGCCGAGCTCGGCGACCGGTCTGCCGCGTATCTCGCCGTCCAGGAAGAGCAGCTCGCGGGCTGCGTCGTTGCACAGCACGACCCGGCCGTCCCTGCCCACCAGGACGAGACCTTCGCGCACCGAGTGCAGGATCGCCCGGTAGTACTCGAACATGCTGCTCAGCTCCGCCGGCGCGACACCGCGGGTCTGCCTGCGCAGCCGCGCGCTCACCAGGAAGCTGCCGGCGACGCCCACCACGAGCACCCCGCCTGCCACCGCGAACACCAGCAGCAGTCGCTCGCGCAGCTCCGCGGAGATCGCATCCACGGTGATCCCGACGGCCACCATCGCGACGACGCGGTGGCCGTCATCGAACACCGGTGCCACGGCACGCACCGAGGGCCCCAGCGTGCCGGTGTAGGTCTCGGTGAACGCCCTGCCCTGCTGGGCCTGCGCGGTGTTGCCGAGGAAGCGCTTGCCGATCAGGGCCGCGTTCGGGTGGGTGTAGCGGATGCCGTTCAGGCTCATGATCGTGATGAAGTCGACGCCGGTGTCCATCCGGACCCGCTCGGCGACCGGTTGCAGCACCTGGCTCGGGTCCGGTTCGGCGAGCGCGTCCCGCACGCTCGGCGAGTCCGCGAGCGTCACGGCTACCGAAACGACCTCATCGGCTGCCTTGTTGTCGGTGGCCTGCACGGCGTCGGCATAAGCCAGCACCACACCACCGATCACCAGGACGCTCACCAGCACCAGCTGCAGCACGAGCAACTGCCGGGCGAGGCTCCAGCCCTTGCCCGGCGCGCCGGGCGACCACACACGCACGCGCCCATGACATCACAGCCGCCGGCGAACGAAATGAACACAAACGTGACCTGTAGCGCACAGCTGCCGATAGTCGTCGTGACGTTTTCTGACTTCGAGGAGGCAATGTTGCCTGAACAGTCGACCACGGCCGGCCAGGCGCCGAAGCGTCGCGACCGTATGCACTACCTCTACCTCGCGGTGATCGCCGCGGTAGTGCTCGGCGTGATCGTCGGCTTTGCCGTCCCGGATCTCGCTGAAGAGCTCAAACCGCTCGGCACCGGTTTCGTGGCGCTGATCAAGATGATGATCAGCCCGATCATCTTCTGCACGATCGTGCTCGGCATCGGCTCCGTCGCCAAGGCGGCGAAGGTCGGCAAGGTCGGTGTGCTGGCACTCGGCTACTTCCTGCTGATGTCGACCTTCGCTCTGGCCATCGGCCTGCTGGTGGGCAACATGCTGCACCCGGGCGAGGGCATGCATCTCGACCCGAGCGCGGCCGAATCGGTGCGGGCGCAGGCCGAAGGCGGCGAGGGCACCGTCGACTTCCTGCTCGGCATCATTCCCGAGACCATGGTCTCGGCGTTCACCGCCGGTTCGGTGCTGCAGACCCTGCTGGTGGCGCTGCTCGCCGGCTTTGCACTGCAGAAGATGGGCCGCACAGGCGAACCGATCCTGCGCGGCATCGAGCACGTCCAGCGGCTCGTGTTCCGCATCCTTGCGATGATCATGTGGGCAGCGCCGGTCGGCGCGTTCGGTGCCATCGCGGCCGTTGTCGGCGAGACCGGCTGGGATGCACTGCGCAGCCTGGCCGTCATCATGATCGGGTTCTACCTGACCTGCCTGGTGTTCGTCTTCGGGGTGCTCGGTGCGGCGCTGTGGATCGGGGCCAGGATCAGCGTGTTCAAGCTGCTGCGCTACCTCGGCCGTGAGTTCCTGCTGATCGTGTCGACCTCGTCGTCGGAGTCGGCGCTGCCGCGGCTCATCGCGAAGATGGAGCACCTCGGCGTGAGCAAGCCCGTCGTGGGCATCACGGTGCCGACCGGCTACTCGTTCAACCTCGACGGCACCGCCATCTACCTGACCATGGCGACGCTGTTCATCGCGACCGCGCAGGGCAGCCCGCTCGGTGTCGGTGAGCAGATCTCGTTGCTGGTCTTCATGATCATCGCCTCGAAGGGGGCCGCGGGCGTCAGTGGCGCCGGTATCGCGACCCTCGCCGGTGGGCTCCAGTCGCACCGGCCCGAACTGGTCGACGGCGTCGGCTTCATCCTCGGCATCGACCGGTTCATGTCCGAGGCGCGGGCGCTGACCAACTTCGCGGGCAACGCGGTGGCCACCGTGCTGATCGGGTCGTGGACCAAGGAGTTCGACCGGGAGAAGGCGCACCGGGTGTTCGCCGGAAAAGATCCGTTCAACGAGGCAACGCTGGTCGACGACCACAAGCCACCTGCCGAGACCGAGCCGGCACGAGAGCCGGTTCACGCCTGAGAGCCCCGGCGCCGGCCTGCCCATCCCCTGCCGGCCCGGAGAATCCCCGCACACCGGGATTCGCTCACCGCCAGGGTCCGGTCCGCGATCGCGGACCGGACCCTGGCGGCTTGTCAGGCCAGAACAGCGCGCAGGCCACGCAGCCCGCGCCGCATCATGGCGGCGTGGTTGAGGCGGAACACCGGATGCGCCACCGCCGAGAGCGTCCTGAGCAGCGGCGTGCGCACCACGACGTCCTGCGCGATCTCCAACCGGGTCCCTCCCCCACATTCCAGCACCCGGCCACGCAACGAGCCTTCGAGGTCGCCGGTGAGTGCCACGGCGAGCCTGCCCTCGTGCGGCTCCTCCTCCACCCGCGTCATCCGCAGCCGCAACGCGTACGGCAGCATGGCCCGGCACACGAGCTCCGCGGTGTCGTCGTCGACCTGCCGCACCGAGCGCACATCCGGCCACCACACGGGATAGCGGCCGAGGTCGACGACCGCGGCGAACACGCGGTGTGCGGGAGCACTGAGCGTCCAGTCGGTCCGGAACCGGTAACGGGTCAACGGCACAGTGCCAGTATGGCCACTATCCGTTCACAGGCGGTCGAGAACGGCATCCAGCTCGCCGAGCAGCCTGGCTTTGGGGCGTGCGCCGACGATCGTCCACACCGGTTGGCCCCTGTGGAACAGGATCAGTGTCGGCGCCGACATGATCTGGTACCTGCGGGCGGACTCGACGTTCTCATCCGTGTTGACCTTGCACACGGTGAGCGTCCCGGACCGGTCACGTGCGATGTCCGCCAGCACCGGCGCGATCATGTGGCACGGCGGGCACCACTGGGCCCAGAAGTCCACCAGGACGGGCCTGTCGTGCCGGAGCACCTGCTGCTCGAAAGTGGCGTCGGTGACCGCGAACATCTCGCCGGACACGGTGGTCGGTGACATCAGAACTCCTCGGACTTGACGGTGCACGGGTCGAGGTGGCGCGCCAGCGCGGTCGCCAGCTTGGCGCGCAGGCTCGCGCGCACCGCGTTGAGCCGGTCGACGAGCTCGTCCACCTCGGCCAGCTTGCGTTCGTAGACCTCGATCGAATCGGCGCACGAGTCCCCGCGGTCGTACCCTGCGCGCAGGCATTCGACGAACGGCCTTGTGTCGTCCAGGCTCAAGCCCACCGCCTGCAATGTCAGGATCTCGGTGACGAGGCGGAAGTCCTGCTCGTCGTACTCCCTGTATCCGTTCGCCGACCGGTGTGCCGTGAGCAGGCCCTGGGATTCGTAGAACCGCAGTGCCCTGGACGTTGTCCCCACTCGCTGGGCGAACTCGCCGATACGCATGGACCGAAGGTAAACGTTGACGCCGAGGTCAAGGCAAGTTCCTCAGCAAGCCCTTCGGGCGCAGACAGCCTTTCGGTCCGGCTGCCGAGGTTCTGCGGATCATGGCCACGTGACCGCCTTCACGGTATTGGTGAGTTCCGACCAACCGTCCGGGAGCTGGTGATCATTCGGAGGCCAACTGTTCCGCCAGCCGTTCCAGACCGCCCTTGATGACCTTCCCGTACTCGTCGTCGCCAAGCGCGCCGAATGTGTCCCGCGCCTGCTGGAGATGGTCACGCGCGCGGCCGAGATCGCCCAGCTTGCGATAGCACTCGCCCACGTTGAGGTGCAACGACGGGTACAAGCCGGCCACCGACAGCGTCACCCCGGCTTGTGCTGCCCGCTCGTTGGTGACCAGATCGGCGGCGGCAAGCGCTCGTAGGTCCCAGACCAGCTCCTGGCGCACGTCGTCTTGCACATCGGCCATTGCGTGGGCAAGGACGCACACGTGCAGCGGGTCACCCGGATCGTAGCTGCGCGGAAACGAGGGGCCGACGGGCGCTCGGGTGGCCTGCGGCACGACAGATACCTAACGTCGGAACCAGGTCCACAGTCGGTTTTTGGAGGCATCATGAGCACCACTCAGGACCAGGTTCTGTCACTCGGCCGGCGTTGGGCGGGGGCCGAACAGCGCGGTGACACGGCCACGCTGGACGCACTCACCACCGAGGACTTCACCTTGGTGGGCCCGCTCGGGTTCGTCCTGAGCAAGCCGGAATGGCTGCAGCGCTACCGCAGCGGCGACCTCGTCACCACGTCACTGACGTGGGAGGACCTCACCGTCCGCGACCATGGGGACACGGCCGTCGTCGTCGGGCGGCACACCCAGCGGGCCACGTACCGGGGCGCGCCCGCCGACGGGACCTTCCGTGCCACGCACATCGCGGTACGGCAGGGTGCTCAATGGCGGCTGGCCGGAATCCACCTCAGCCCGATCGCACCGGCCACGCACGGCATCGAGCTCAACCACACGATCGTGTTCTCGCACGACAAGGTGGCATCGGCGGAGTTCCTCGCCGGGATTCTGGGCGTGCCGGTCGGAAACCCGTTCGGCCCGTTCGTGCCGATCGAGTTGAGCAACGGCGTGACCATGGACTTCATGAACGTCGACACCGTGCAGGGCCAGCACTACGCGTTCCACGTCGGCGAAGACGACTTCGACGCCGCCTTCGCCCGCATCCGCGAGTCCGGAACCGAGTACTGGGCCGATCCCGAGCACAGGCGGCCCGGCGAGATCAACCACATGCACGGTGGACGCGGTCTCTACTTCGACGATCCCGACGGGCACAACCTCGAACTGCTGACGAGGCCGTGACCATGCTCGGCCACCTCGGACGGATCGCCGAGGTCGCTGAAGCCGGCCCGGCGCTACACGATCAGTAGGGGCTTGAGGAACTCACCGGTGTAGCTGCCTGGCACCGCGGCGACCTGTTCCGGCGTGCCCTCGGCGATGACCGTGCCACCGCCCGAACCGCCTTCGGGGCCGAGGTCGATGACCCAGTCCGAGGTCTTGATCACGTCGAGGTTGTGCTCGATGACGATCACGGTGTTGCCCTTGTCGACGAGACCGTTGATCACCATGAGCAGCTTGCGGATGTCCTCGAAGTGCAGGCCCGTCGTCGGCTCGTCGAGCACGTAGACGGTCCTGCCGGTCGAGCGCTTCTGCAGCTCGCTGGCGAGCTTCACGCGCTGCGCCTCACCACCGGACAGCGTCGGCGCGGGCTGGCCGAGCCGCACGTAGCCGAGGCCCACGTCCACCAGCGTCTGCAGGTACCGGTGGATGGCCTTGATCGGCTCAAAGAACTCGGCGGCCTCCTCGATCGGCAGGTCCAGTACGTCGGAGACCGTCTTGCCCTTGTAGTGCACCTCGAGCGTCTCGCGGTTGTACCGGGCCCCCTTGCACACCTCGCACGGGACGTACACGTCCGGCAGGAAGTTCATCTCGATCTTGATCGTGCCGTCACCCGCGCAGGCCTCGCACCGGCCGCCCTTGACGTTGAAGGAGAACCGGCCCGGCTGGTACCCGCGCACCTTGGCCTCGGTGGTGGCGGCGAAGAGCTTGCGCACATGGTCCCAGACCCCGGTGTAGGTAGCGGCGTTCGACCGCGGCGTGCGCCCGATCGGCGACTGGTCCACCTGCACCAGCTTGTCGACATGGTCCAGGCCACGCACGCGGGTGTGCCTGCCGGGCACCTGGCGTGCGTTGTTCAGCTTGTTCGCCAGTACCGTCGCGAGGATGTCGTTGACCAGTGTGGACTTTCCGGAGCCGGAGACACCGGTGACCGACACCAGGCAGCCGACCGGGAAGGACACGTCGATGCCGCGCAGGTTGTTCTCGCGCGCCCCGACGACGGTGAGCTGCCGCTTGCGGTCGGCAGGGCGCCGGATCTCCGGGAGCTCGATGCTGCGCCGGCCGGACAGGTAGTCACCGGTCAGTGACCCCTTGGCCCGCAACAGTTTCCGGTACGGTCCGCTGTGGACGATCTTCCCGCCGTGCTCACCGGCGCCGGGGCCGATGTCGACCACCCAGTCGCTGGCGCGGATCGTGTCCTCGTCGTGCTCCACCACGATCAGGGTGTTACCGAGGTCCTTCAGGCGGGTGAGCGTCTCGATGAGCCGGTGGTTGTCCCGCTGGTGCAGGCCGATCGACGGCTCGTCGAGCACGTACAGCACGCCCACCAGCCCGGAACCGATCTGCGTTGCGAGGCGAATGCGCTGCGCCTCGCCGCCGGACAGGGTGCCGGAGGCCCTGTCCAGTGACAGGTAGTCGAGGCCGACGTCCAGCAGGAAGCGCAGCCGGGCCTGGATCTCCTTGAGCACCGCGCCCGCGATCATGGTCTCGCGTGGTCCGAGGGCGAGCCCGTCAAGGAACTCGGCGGCCTCCGCGACGGACAGGGCGCAGACCTCGGCGATCGAACGCTCCCCCTGCTCGGCGTGCGCGATGGTGACGGCGAGGATCTCCGGCTTGAGCCTGCTGCCCTGGCAGGCCGGGCACGGCACCTCCCGCATGTAGCCCTCGTAGCGCTCGCGCGCCCATTCGGAGTCGGTCTGCTCGTGCCGCCGCTCCAGGAACGGGATCACGCCTTCGAAGTTGGCGTAGTAGGAACGCTGGCGACCATAGCGGTTGCGGTAGCGGACGTGCACCTGCTCGTCGACACCGTGCAGGATCGCCTTCTGCGCCTTGGCCGTCAGCCGCCGCCACGGCACGTCCGTGCGGAAGCCGACGGTTTCGGCCAGCGACTCCAGCAGCCGCTCGAAGTACTCGGCGCTCTGCCCGCCCGCCCACGGCGCGATGGCACCCTCTGCCAGCGACAGTTCGTCGTCGGGCACGACCAGCTCGGGGTCGACCTCCTTGCGCACGCCGATACCGGTGCATTCCTGGCAGGCACCGTAGGGCGAGTTGAACGAGAACGACCGCGGTTCGAGGTCCTCGATGGCCAACGGGTGACCGTTGGGACACGCGAGGTTCTCGGAGAAGCCACGGACGCGGTGCGCATCGTGCTCCGGCAGGTCGACGAACTCGAGCTCGACGAGACCGTCCGCGAGCCGCAGCGCGGTCTCCACCGAGTCGGTGAGCCGCTGCTTCGCGCTGGGCTTGACCGTCAACCGGTCGATCACGACCGCGATGTCGTGCTTCTCCTGCTTCTTCAGCTTGGGCGGCTCGGTCAGCGCGTGCACCGTGCCATCGACTCGGGCCCGCGCGTATCCCTGCTGCTGGAGGTTGGCGAAGAGGTCGACGTACTCGCCCTTGCGCCCGCGCACGACCGGAGCCAGGACCTGAAAGCGGGTGCCCTCCTCCATGGCGAGCACCTGATCGACGATCTGCTGCGGCGTCTGCTTGCTGATCGCCTCGCCACACTGCGGGCAGTGCGGCTTGCCCGCGCGGGCATACAGCAGTCGCAGGTAGTCGTAGACCTCGGTGATCGTGCCGACCGTCGAGCGCGGGTTGCGCGAGGTCGACTTCTGGTCGATCGAGACCGCAGGCGAGAGCCCCTCGATGAAGTCCACGTCCGGCTTGTCCATCTGTCCGAGGAACTGACGGGCGTAGGCCGACAAGGACTCCACGTAGCGGCGCTGACCTTCGGCGAAGATCGTGTCGAACGCCAGGCTCGACTTGCCGGAGCCGGACAGTCCGGTGAACACGATCATGTTGTCTCGCGGCAGGTCGAGGTCGACGCCGCGCAGGTTGTGCTCGCGGGCACCGCGAACTACAAGGCGCTCAGCCACCCGAAGGTCCCTTCACTGGTCTGTGGAGTGCCGATGACATCGGCCGCCACCATGCTAGGTCGGACCACCGACAGAAACCGCCGGCTCGCGGTCCCGCCCGCCCGCGGCCGAGGTGACGGGGCGCGCGCCGGTGAGGACACGGTACGCCGGTCGTTCGACGGCGACGGTCACCAGCCAGCCAAGGAGGAGAACGAACGCGACCACCATCGACAAGCGTAGCCACCACGCCGAGACGCCCGCGTCAGAGAGGACCCGCGCGAGCTGGAAGCCGAGTGCCTGATGGACGAGGTACACCCCGAAGCTGATGCCCGCCAGCCACGAGACCGGTTTGCGCAGCAGGCGTAGCACCGGCAGGTCCCAGTCGGGCCCGCGCGCCGCGAGACACATCAGCCCCAGCATGATGGCGAACCCGATGACCGATGCCACCTTCGGCCCGTTCGTCCGCAGTGCGTGCAGCACGACGGCCGTGAGCAGCATCGCGAGCAGGTGCGGTGTGGTGAGGCGGCGCCGCTGCCAGAGCCAGATCGCCATGCCCACCGCGAACAGGTACGCGTAGAACAGGCCGGTCGCGATCGGCAGGCGGTCCCACACCACGCCCAGCAGCGGTGACGCGGCGGCGACCCCCATGATGATCCACAGCACCGTCTGCGGGCGCAGTGTGTGCCGCACCCGGCTGCGCCACAGCAGCGCCGCCCCGGCGAAGGCCAGCACCTGTACCGGCATGGTCCACCAGGAACCGTCGATCTGGTGGTAGGTGTCGTCGTTCCAGAGGTGCAGCAGCGTCCCGTGCAGCAGCAGGTCGGGCAGGTCGGGGACGTGCCACGGGGGCAGGGCGTCCGGATCGGGCGGCTCCGGCGTGACCGGCGCGGCGAACAGGAACCCGATGATGCCCGGCTGATGGGTCCAGCCGTTGAACCCGACCACCAGCCAACGGGCGGCCAGGTACGTCAGCAGCAGCGCAACGAGATACGCCGGCAGCATGCGGGCGAGCCGGGCGCGGAACCACCTCCCGGGAGCACCTCGCCGGATCGTCGGCCCGATGAAGTAGCCGGACAGCACCAGCAAGGTCACGGTGCCGAATGGAATACTCACCGCAAAGGGGTACGCGTCGATTCCCGGAACCTTTGCGGCGAGGTTGGTGACATGCCCCAGCACGACGAAGATGATCGCGATCACCCGGATCATGTCCCAGCTCATCCGGCGTGACGACGCCGCTATGGAAGCCCCCTCGGTGCTTGTCACAAACTTTCCCCAGATCCGACTACCTCGCCAAACGCACACTAACGAAGGAAACGGGCGCGCGCTCGATCGGGTCGCCGCGACCTACTACGGTGTGCCGAGTGAACGTCGTTGAGGAGTACACCGGCCACGTCGAGCCGGGCGGGGACGCCACCCGGCGCACGCTGGCGGCGCTGACCATCACGAAACTGTCGGTCGGCCCAATGGACAACAACGCCTACCTGCTGGTCTGCCGCGACACCAACGAGGCGCTGCTGATCGACGCGGCCAACGAGCCAGAGCGGATCTCCGACCTCATCGGGCACGGTCCCGACCGGCCGGCGCTGCGCACGATCGTCACGACGCACCAGCACGCCGACCACTGGCAGGCGCTGGGTGCCGTCGCCGGGGCGAACGGCTCCTACACGGCGGCGCACCCGGACGATGCCGGGCCACTCCCGGTGCCGCCCGACCACCTGGTCGAGCACGGCAACGCGCTCACGGTGGGTGACTGCACCCTGGAGGTCATCCACCTGCGCGGACACACGCCCGGCTCCATCGCGCTGCTCTACCGGGACCCGGACGGGCACCCGCACCTGTTCACGGGTGACTCGCTCTTCCCCGGCGGTGTCGGCAAGACCACCTCGCCGGAAGCCTTCACATCGCTGCTCAACGATGTCTCCGACCGGATCTTCGACGTGCTGCCGGACGACACGTGGTTCTATCCAGGCCACGGCGACGACTCGACGCTCGGCGCGGAGCGCCCGAAGCTGGCGGAGTGGCGCGAACGGGGCTGGTGACGAGAGTCTCGAGGCGCCCTAACCGACAAAACGCGGAGTCTCTAGCCGACAAAACGCGGCATTTGGGAGCCGCGCTTGACGGTCAACATTCGTGCGGCAGTACGGGGCAATTGACCCTGACGACCGTCAGTAAAGCGTCGAGTCCGGTGAAGTCCTCGGGGTTCGTCGTGAACAGCGGCAGCCCCTCGGCCAAGGCAATCGACGCGATCATCAGGTCGGCGATACGCCGTCGAGGCTTACGCCCGATGGCAACGACAGCCGCCGTCACGCGACCGTACATACGTGCGGCTTCGGCGGTGAATGGGATCGGATCGAACTCGTTCTCGGCGCGTTGCAGGATCTCGAGCCGCCGGGCTCGTTCCGCGTGTTCGTCATATGCGCTGTATGCGCTCTGTTCCCGCGCGCTTCGGACCTGATGGGGCCCGGCTGACAACTCCGCGAGGGTAATCGCGCTGATCGCCATCTCGCCGGGCAGCTCAGCAGGATCCACCCACTTGCGCAGGATCACGATGTTGGTGTCCAGCAGTCCCTGCGCGTACCGCTCAGCGGTCATACGGGCTGGTCGCCTCATGATCGGCGGCAGTGTCCTGGTCTGCGCGGAACGCCTCGATATCGATACTGGGCGCGTTGCGTGACGTGACCGCGAACTGTTGCCGGGAGACGAATCGAGGGCGCCGCCGGAGCGGGATCAGCTCCGCGATCCCATGACCATCTCGCGTGACAGTGAAGGACTGCCCATGCTCAACGGCGTCCATGATCTCCCTGGACCGGCTTCGCAGGTCACGTTGAGTTATCTCCGGCTGGATACTCATAGCACCATCTTACCAGCGGTGCTACCCTGTGCCACGCTGTAGCACCGCGCCGCACCGGCTCGACCGCGCGCCAGGGTTAGGGTTGATGCCGTGGCGGAGGACGGGTCTGGGCCGGTCGTGGAGATCTACACCGACGGCGCCTGCAGCGGCAATCCGGGACCGGGCGGCTGGGGCGCGGTGCTGCGCTATGGCCGCCACGAGAAGGAGATCTACGGCAGCGAGCCGGGCACCACCACCAACAACCGGATGGAGCTGATGGCGCCCATCCGCGCGCTGGAGTCCCTGACCCGGCCCTCGGTGGTGCACCTCTACACCGACAGCAGCTACGTACGCAACGGCGTCACCTCATGGTTGGCCCGGTGGAAACGCAACGGCTGGCGGACACAGGGCCGTGAGCCGGTCAAGAACGCCGATCTGTGGCAACGGCTGGATACCGCGCGTGACGGGCACGAGGTGCAATGGCACTGGATCAAGGGCCACGCGGGCCATCCGGAGAACGAGCGGGCCGACCGCCTCGCCGTCCGCGGGGTGCAGGAGGCCCGAACACTCAGCGCGGCCAAGCCGGGCTGACAACGCTCACAACCGCATGACGTAGTCGCGGCGCAGCTGCTCCGTGCGCGCGGCGCGCCACACGACTGCCGCGCCGATCGCCAGCAGCGCGACGATCGTGGCCCACAACGCACCCGACAGCCAGGTCGGCTCCGCGCCGCAGGGCATCATGGCAGTCATGTACCGAGAAGCGCCCGCACCCGCGCACCTGCGCTGGGCCGTGCGCTGCCTGTGGTGGAACCGCACGTCCGGGACGAAGCGGATCGTCCCAGACGGATGCGCCGACCTGATGGTCGCGGGCGAGCGGGTGTTCGTCGCGGGGCCGGACACGGGGCCGTGGGACATCGACCTGCCCGCGGGCACCGTCGTGCACGGCATCCGCCTCCTTCCCGGCCGTGTCCCGCAGGCGCTGGGCGTGGCCGCCGACGAGCTGGCCGACCGGCGGGTGGACCTGACCGCTCTGTGGGGCAGGCAGGGCGCGGCCGCAGGCCGGCTGCTGGTGGACCGCCCCGCGGCGCTCGCCGAGGTCGTCGCGCGCCGCCTGACCGGGCAGCGTGACCGGGAGCTGGAGGTGCTGATCGGCAGGCTCGCCGCAGGCGTGCCACGGGTCGGCGACGCGCTCGCGGGGCTCGGCACCGGAGAGCGGCAGCTGCGGCGGCGCTTCACCCGTGCGGTCGGCTACGGTCCCGCGACCTACCTGCGCGTGGCGCGACTCGGCAGGGCCATCGACACCGCGCCGCGCATGCCGGACCTGGCCTCGCTCGCTGCCGAAGCCGGCTACGCCGACCAGGCCCATCTGTCGCGGGACTGCCGCGACCTCACCGGCACGACCCCGACCACCTTCTTCGCCACGCTGTGTTCGGCTGTGCCGTGACCGTCAGTGCGCTCCCGTCAGGGAGCTGACGCTCGTCACGAACTCGCGCACGGCAGGACGGGTGTCCGCACTGCGCCAGGCGATGGCCAGCTCGGCGTCGGAAAGGCCCAGTACGGGGCGGATCACCACGCCGGGCCTGCGGTACAGCTCGGCGTTGCCCTCTGCCAGCAGCGCGATCCCCAGTCCTGCCGCGACGGCTTCGAACACCTCGTCGGCCGAGCCCGCAACGGCACCGACGACCGGTTCCCGACCACCGCGTTCGGCGCGCGCGAGCCAGAAGTCACGCAGCGCGCCCGCCTCCGCGGGCAGCGCGACGAACGGCTCGCTGAGCAGGTCGCCGAAGTCGATCTCGGTCCGGGTGGCCAGCGGGTGGTCCTCCGGCAACGCCACCGCTCTGCGTTCCCGCCGCAGCGTCCGGGTGCGGACGCCCTGAACACGGACCGGACGCCACACGAACGCGACATCGGAGCTGCTGTCGCCAAGGCCCGCGGAGGGATCGGTCCAGTCAACGAGCCGCAGCACCACCTGCCAGTCCGGCATCCGCTTCGCGAACCTGCGTACGGCCTGGCGCTGCAGGCCCCGCCCCACCGCCGTCTGCATGCCGACGACCAGTTCGTGACGGGGCCCGGCGGCACGGGCGGCGCGCAGCCCGTTCTCCCAGCTCGCCAGGGTCGCCTCGGCCTCGGGCAGGAGCGCTTCGCCCTGGCTGGTGAGCACCACCTCGCGCGCCCTGCGCTCGAAGAGCGCGAAGCCGAGTTCCCGCTCGAGCACGCGGATCTGTTTGGACAGCGCGGGCTGGGAGACGAACAGCCGCTCGGCGGCACGGGTGAAGTGGCGCGTCTGGGCGACCGCCACGAAGTACCGCAGGTGCCGCAGGTGGACGTCCATAACGACCGGTTATAGCAGCGGGTCTTCGACGCGGGCCAGTACGCGACGGACGATGGCGGCATGACGAACACGCTGCTGCCCACCCGCTCGCTCGGCGGCATCAACGTCTCGGCGATCGGCTTCGGCGCCATGGTCCTGTCGCCGGGCATGTACGGCGAGATCGACGACAGCGTCGCCACGGCCGCGCTGCGCAGCGCCATGGACGCGGGCGCGACGCTCATCGACACCAGCGACGGCTACGGCGAGGACGGGCACAACGAGCGGCTCGTCGGTGCGGCGGTGCGCGGCCGCCGCGACGAGGTTGTGCTCGCGACCAAGTTCGGCTTCCGTGTCCCGCCTGGCGCGCCGGCGCATACGTTCCCGGTGAAGTACGCGTTCGAAACGCTGGCGGTCAACGCCGAACCGCGCTTCGTGCGCGGTTACGCCGAGCAGAGCCTCAGCAACCTCGGCACCGACCGCATCGACCTGTACTACCCACATTTCCCCGACCCCACGGTGCCGATCGAGGACACCGTGGGCGCGGTCGCCGAGCTGATCGAGGACGGGCTCGTGCTGTACCTCGGGCTGTCCAATGTCACCGCCGCGCAGCTGCGGCGGGCCCATGCGGTGCATCCGGTGGCCGCGGTGCAGACCCAGTGGTCGATGTGGCAGCCGATCGACGAGGACCTCCTCACCGGGGCACGCGAACTCGGCGTCGGCATCGTCGCGTGGAGTCCTCTCGGCAGCGGTTTCCTCACCGGGAACGTGCGTGAGCTCGGTGAGGACGATTTCCGCCGTAACATTCCCCGGTTCAGCGCCGAGCACCTGGCGGCGAACTACGACCGGTACGCGCCGATCCGCGCACTGGCCGCCGAGCTGGACATCACCGCGGCTCAGCTGGCACTGGCGTGGCTGCTGCATCAGGACCCGGCCGTCGTGCCGATCCCGGGTTCCCGGACCCCGGCGCACATCGAGGAGAACCTGCACGCCGCGCGGATCGGCCTGCATCCCGACACGGTCGCCCGGATCGGCACCGCACTGCTCGAGTTCGCCCCGAGCGGAACCGCACGGCTCCTCTGAATGGCCTACACGGGGATGGACACGGTCGCACTGGGTGCGCGAGACTGACGGGGCTGCCTACCCGGAGTGTTTGGTTGTGTGCACTCTGTACCGAGTTTGGTGATTTCTTGCACATTTTCTGCACAGGAGCGCACGAACCCGCACACGCGGGCTACTCTATGCGTATGTCTGTCGCGCTCGAGAACGTCCTCGCCAAGGCCGGCCTCAAGGTGAACCCAGCGGAGTTCCTGGCGCTGGTGGAGGATGCCGCGCGCAGGCTCACCCCGCCGAATCCGGAGCCCGCGCACTACTTCACCGCCGACCAGCGCGCGGCGCTCGCCGACGTGGGGCTCGATCTCTCGCCGCATCGCCAGGACGAGGGTGACTATCGGGCCCGCACCGTCGCCGCGCACGCCGTGCTCGCCGATTCCGCGCTCACCGTGCTGGAAGCCGCGGGTCGCCTCGGCGTCGACGACAGCCGGATCCGGCATCGCCTCAAGGAAGGCAGGCTCACCGGCTGGAAAGACCAGGGTGGCTGGCGGCTGCCCGCTTGGCAGTTCACCACCAGCAGCGTCCTGCCCGGGCTCGAGGTCGTACTCCGTGCCGTTCCAGACGACCAGCCCGCACTCGTCGTCGCGGCGTTCATGGGCACTCCACAGTCCGACCTGGTGATCAACGGCAGGCCCGCCACCCCGCGCCAGTGGTTGCTGGCCGGTGGCGACCCCGAACTCGTCGCGCGGCTCGTGGCAACGCTCGGAAACCTGCCCTGAGTCGCCGGCGACAACAACGGAAACGGTTAGTCACGATCTATGGCACGGTTGCCACTGCCACCCCCGCGGCCGGTGCTGCTCGGCGAGCTGCGCCCCACCGAGGATGTCGTCGCCGTCCATCCCGCGACGCGGCTCGTCCGGATCTTCACCACCCGCAGTAACCATCCCCAGCGCTGGGACACCTTCCGCTACACCGGCCCCCTGCCGCACGGCCGTTTCGACCCGCAGCGGCCAAAGCACGGCGAGCCCGTGCACGACCCGGGCAACGGTGTGCTCTACTTCGGACTCTCGGTGCGCACCAGTATCGCCGAGGTGTTCCAAACCACCTCGACGGTCGACCGCAGAACGCGGGGGCCGCATCTGGTTGTCGTCCGTCCATCGCGGACACTCCGGCTTTTGGACCTCTCCGGTCTGTGGCCGACACGGGTCGGTGCGTCGCAGGAGATATCGAGCGGTCCGAAGAGGATCACCCAGGCCTGGGCACGGGCCATTCGCGGCGCGTTCGGCGACCTGGACGGGCTGTGGTATCGGTCCTCAATGGACTCCGGAGCGCCGGCCATCTGCCTGTGGGACCCGCCAGCGGGCGGCGCGCTGCCGACGGCACCGGACGTGCTACTCCCCCTGGACCACCCCGGTCTCGACGTGCCGCTGAGCCGGGTCTGCGAGGAACTGAACTACCTGATGCTGAACTAAGGGTTGTCTCGTAACCCGGTGTCGGTCGAGTTGCGTCCTTGGTTGATCATGGTGTGGTGCAGGTGATCTCGGCGTCGCGGTCGGAGTGGAT
>NZ_JBEYXW010000043.1:0-45392 GCF_040645195.1 Saccharomonospora sp. NPDC046836 | reverse complement strand
GTGCGGGAGCGGGCAACTCGCGTGCGGGAGCGGGCAACTCGCGTGCGGGAGCGGGCAACTCGCGTGCGGGAGCGGGCAACTCGCGTGCGGGAGCGCGCAATTCGCGAGCCAGAGCGGGCAACTCGCGTGCGGGAGCGGGGGACTCGCGGGTCGGTCAGAGCAGCAGCGGTAGGAGGGCGTGCCTGCGGCGCAGGACGGCGCCGTAGCGCGCATCGAGCCGGAGCCACGAGTCGGTGGCGGCCACCCGCACGATGTCGCCGGCCAGCGACGAATCGACGAAACCCATGCCGGACAAGGCGAACAGGCACCGCATGGGCACCTTCACCTCCAGGCCGCCGGCCGACACCGTGAGCACGGTCTGATCCATCAGCGAGGCTGGCGGCGTGCCCTGCGGGCCGACGTTCTCCCGCGCCAGCGCCACACCGCGATCGGCGAGATCGGCGACGATGCTGGCCGGGAGCGTGTCCACCGGCTGCCATCCGGTGGTGGTGATCGGCAGTTCGGAACGCCACAACAGATCCCGCGGCGGCCCCGGATCCATGGTCTCCCCTGGCGTTACCGTGAGCGCGGCCAGCAGCTCGCTGCCGGACACGGTGACGTCCGCCGGACTGACCTGTCCCTCGACAGCGCGGGTGACCAGGACGTCGAACGGGGTGGCCACCCAGGCTTCGAGAATGCCGGCAGTCCGCATCCGCAGCCGCACGACCGCGTTGCCGTCGAGCCGGACCGCCCTGGCGATGAAGGCGGCCAGCGTGTCGCGGTCCGCGGGGTCCGGGATGTGTAGCTCCGTCACGGCTGTCCCCCGGCGGGAATGCGCGCGCCGAGAAAGCCACGCTCGGCGTCGGTGAGCCGGCGCGGCCGCGCGGCACCGAGGTCGTAGGGCGCGAGGGTGGTGCGCGCCGTGACAGCAAGCGTGTCCACTTCGGATGGTCCATTATAGACATGATAACCGAGCGTGAAGGAAGCGCTTTTCAGCTCGTTCAAGGTGATCTCCACCCGCACGTCCGTACCGTTCACGATGATCGGTGACCGGTATTCCACCGCGAGCCGTACCACGACGATACCCTTCGCGAAGTCGCCGAGCCCCTCGGCGGAGGCGTCGTCGAACAGCAGTGGCACACGCGCCTCTTCCAGCAGCGTCACCAGGTTCGCGTGGTTGACGTGACCGAACGCGTCCATGTCCGACCACCGGGGCCGGACCAGTGTCACGTACGCACCCATCGTCAGCGCACCGTACTGCGGATCTGGCGGGCGGCGACGGACAACGTCGCGAGATCGAGCCTGCCGGCTCGCTCGATCTCATCGAGCGTGACGCGAGCACGCGCGAGGCGCGAGGCGTTCGCCTGCTCCCACTGGGCGATCTTGTCCTCGGCGGGGTCCTCCGAATCGCTGTGCCGCAACGCGTCCAGCGTGATGGCCCGCAACGAGGAGTACAGATCATCTCGCAACGCCAGCCGTGCCAGCGCATGCCACCGATTGCCGCGCTCCAGCGCGTTGACCGATGTGAGCATTCGCTCCAGACCAAGGTGGTCGGACATCGCGTAGTACAGCTCGGCCGTTTCGACAGGGCTGCGCTCGGTGTCCAGTCCGACCTCGCGCTCCGCCAGTTCTGCGACCTCGGTGACGTCGAGCAGCGAGTAGCCGTAGAGCAGCACCGAGATCCGGGTCGCGAGCTCAGCGGGCACGCCGTGCCCGATCAGACGCTCCGCCTCGACGCGGGCGGCCTCGACTTCCTGGCCCCGCAACAGGTCCCCGAGCATCGGCATCAGCTGGCCGACGGTCCCGCCGAACCGTGCGATCTCGGCGCCCACAGCGAGCGGCTGCGGCCGGTTGGTGAGGAACCAGCGCGAGGCACGGTCGAGCAGCCTGCGCGTCTCCAGCGCCATGTGGTCCGCGATCTCGGTGGGCACAACGTTGTCGAGCGCCGCGATGCTCTCCCAGAGCGCGGGGAGTCCATAGACGTTGGTGACAACAGCGAAGGCCCGGACGGCGTCGGTGGCGGTCGCGTTGAGCTCCTCGGCGAGCCGGAACGCGAACGACACACCCGCACCGTCGACGACTTCGTTGACGAGCCAGGTCGTGGTGATCTGCCGGCGCAGCGGGTGCCTGCCGATCGCCCCGCCGAAGCGCTGCCGGAGCGGTGTCGGGAAGTACTCGCCCAGCCGCCGGGAGAACACCTCGACGTCGGGCAGCTCACTGGCGAGCAGCTCGTCCTTGAGGTCCAGTTTCACATGCGCGAGCAGGGTCGCCAGTTCCGGCGAGGTCAGCCCGAGTCCCGCCTTGGCAAGGCGCGCGAACTCGGCGTCGCTCGGCAGCGCCTCCAGCTCCCGGTCCAGCGCCCCCTTGGACTCCAGCGCCGAGATCTGGCGGCGATGCACCGACAGCATCGACTCGGCGTGCGCCCGGCTCACACCCAGCACCGTGTTCTGCCGGTAGTTGTCGGCCAGCACCAAGTCACCGACCTCGTCGGTCATCTCACCCAGCAGCTCGTTGCGCTGCTCCTGGCGCAGCTCCCCGGTGTCGACGAGGTGATCGAGCATGATCTTGATGTTGACCTCGTGGTCGGAGCAGTCGACCCCCGCGGAGTTGTCGAGCGCATCGGTGTTGACCTTGCCGCCGTGGCGGGCGAACTCGATGCGGCCGCGCTGGGTGAGCCCCAGGTTGCCGCCCTCGCCGACCACCTTGACCCGCAGCTGCCTGCCGTTGACCCGCACCGCGTCGTTGGCCTTGTCCCCCGCATCGGCGTGGGTCTCGGTCTCCGCCTTGACGTAGGTGCCGATGCCGCCGTTCCAGAGCAGGTCCACCGGCGACAGCAGGATCGCCTGCACCAGCTCGGCGGGCGACAGCTGCCTGACGTCGCTCGCCAGCCCCAGTGCCGCACGCACCTGCGAGCTGATCGGAATCTTCTTGGCACTGCGCGGGTAAACGCCACCACCCTCGCTGATCAGCGAGCGATCGTAGTCGTCCCAGGACGAGCGCGGCAGTTCGAACAATCGCTTGCGTTCGCGGAACGAGGTGGCCGCATCCGGGTTCGGGTCGAGGAACACATGCAGGTGGTTGAACGCCGCGACGAGCCGGATGTGCTCGGACAGCAGCATGCCGTTGCCGAACACGTCGCCTGCCATGTCGCCGATGCCGACGACCGTGAAGTCCTGGCGCTGTGTGTCCACGTCCAGTTCGCGGAAGTGCCGCTTGACGCTTTCCCAGGCACCCTTGGCGGTGATGCCCATCGCCTTGTGGTCGTATCCCATCGAGCCGCCGGAGGCGAAGGCGTCACCGAGCCAGAAGCCGTAGCTCGTGGCGAGCTCGTTTGCGATGTCGGAGAACGTCGCGGTGCCCTTGTCGGCAGCCACGACCAGGTAGTTGTCGTCGCCGTCGTACCGGACGACGTCGGCTGCCGGGACCGTGCTGCCTTCGATCAAGTTGTCGGTGAGGTCGAGCAAGCCGGAGATGAACATGCGATAGCACGCGATGCCCTCGGCCAGGTTGGCTTCGCGATCGACGCCGGGATCGCCGGTCCGCGTGGGCGGGCGCTTCACCACGAAGCCACCCTTCGCCCCGACCGGCACGATCACCGCGTTCTTCACCGCCTGCGCCTTGACCAGGCCCAGGATCTCGATGCGGAAGTCCTCCAGCCGGTCCGACCAGCGCAACCCGCCACGTGCGACCGCGCCGAAGCGCAGGTGCACCCCCTCCACACGTGGTGAGTACACGAAGATCTCGTAGGCAGGCCGTGGCTCGGGCAGGTCCGGCACCTGCTGCGGGTCGAGCTTGAAAGCCAGGTATGGGCGGGAGGCACCATCCGGATCGTGCACCCAGAAGTTCGTGCGCAACGTGGCGACGATGACGGCCATCAGCCTGCGCAGGATGCGGTCCTCGTCGAGGCTTTCCACCGCGTCGATCATGGTGTTGATCTCGGCGATCTGGGCGTCGACCCGTTCCGCGCGCTGCTCGTCACCCTGTTCGAGCCCGAAGCGTGTCTCGAACAGGCCGACCAGCGCCGTCGCGATGTCGGTGTGCGCGAGCACTGCGTTCTGGATGTACTCCTGCGAGTACGGCGTCCCGGCCTGCCGCAGGTAGCGGGAGTAGGCACGCAGTACAGCCACCTGCCGCCAGGTCAGTCCGGCCCGCAGCACGAGGGCGTTGAACCTGTCGACCTCGCAGTCACCGCGCCAGGCCGCGGCGAAGGCATCCTGGAAGCGCACCCGCAGGTCACGTTCCACGGGCCGCACCGCCCCGGCCAGTACACGCGGCTCGACCCGCAGGCCGAAATCGTAGATCCAGGACCGGGTGCCGTCCTCGCGCGCCAGCTCATAGGGACGCTCGTCGACGACCTCCACGCCCATCTGTTGGAGCAGCGGCAGGACCGTGGACAGCGTCACGCCTTCACCGAGCAGGTAGAGCTTGAAGCGGCGCTCGCCGGCCGCACCACCGTCCGGCAGGTAGAACGACATCTGCAGGTCGTCCGGACCGCGCAGTGACTCCAGTAAACGCAGGTCGGTCAGCGCGGTCTTGGCCGTGAAGTCCTCCTTGTAGGACTCCGGGAACACCGCGGCGAAACGCTGGCCCTGCTCGGTGGCCGATTCCTCACCGGCGAAGGTGACCGCCTTGCCATCGCCGGCCCGCACGCGGCGTTCCGCGAGGATGGCCTCGACCATCAGGTCGTCCCAGCTGCGCACGGCCTCGTTCAGCCGCTCCTGAATGCGCAGCGTGTCCGGTTCGACCGTGCTGGCCGGATCGGTGTGCACGGTGAAATGCACCTGCGCAAGCAGCGTCTCGCCGAGTCGGGTGCCGTACTCGAGGTGGGTTCCCTCGAGCTCTTCGAGCAGGACCTCCTGCATGGCCAGCCGGGACCGGGTCGTGTACCGGTCACGTGGCAGGAACACC
Organism: Saccharomonospora sp. NPDC046836; assembly: GCF_040645195.1. Lineage (NCBI taxonomy): Bacteria > Bacillati > Actinomycetota > Actinomycetes > Pseudonocardiales > Pseudonocardiaceae > Saccharomonospora > Saccharomonospora sp. NPDC046836. The sequence goes on along the minus strand of NZ_JBEYXW010000043.1, from coordinate 40,505 downwards.
AGGCAGGAGTAGAAGCGCCCGTAGGGGTCGCGACGCAGGAACAGCCGCAGCCTGCGCCGGTCGGCAAGCGTGATGGCACCGGTCGCGGTGGCGTAGAGCGAGTCCGTGTCGGCGGAGAACAGGTCCGCACGCGGCCAGTTCTGCAGCACCTCGAGCATCCGCTGCCCCGAGTAGGACTCCATCGGGAAGCCGGCGCGGTGGATGACCTCGCGCACACGACGCTCGACCACCGGGATGTCCAGGACGTCCTCGTGTAGCGCCGAGGTGGTGAACATGCCGAGGAAACGGTGTTCACCGGTGACGTTGCCGTCGTCGTCGAACGTCTTGACGCCGATGTAGTAGGGGTAGATCGGACGGTGCACAGTGGACGGTGCACTGGCCTGGGTGAGCACGAGCAGAGTCGGCGCCAACGCCTGTGCTGCCGTGTCCGGCCCGGCGGTGAGACTCCGCGCGGCGAGGCTGTCCTGGCGCAGCACCCCGAGACCCGAGGCCAGGACAGCCCGCAGGGCCGGTTCGCCCTCCTGCGGGCCGCTGACGAGTTCGTAGTGCCGGTAACCGAGGAAGGTGAAGTGCCCTGCGGCCAGCCACCGCAGCAGGGCGGCGCCGTCGCCCACTTCTTGCGACGACAGCGGTGGCGGGCTCAGCGTGAGCCCGTCGGCGATGGCGCGGGCCGTCTCGATCATCTTCTGGGCGTCCTCGACGACTTCCCGCACGTCGCCGATCACTGTGGTGAGCCGGTTATCCAGTTCGCGAGCCCGATGCGGGTCGCCGATCGAGTCGATCTCGAGGTACATCCAGGACTCTGCCGCGGCGCCCGGCGGCGGATCCGCCGCGTCGGCAAGCGGGTACACCCCACGCAGCTGACCGGTGACGTCACGTTCGACCACGACGATCGGGTGCACGATCCGCTGGACCTGCACCCCGCTGCGGGACAGCTCGGCGGCGACCGAGTCCACGAGGTAGGGCATGTCGTCGGTGACGAGTTGTACGACGGTGGCCTCCCGGGTCCACCCGTCCTCAGCGGCAGTGGGATTCAGCAGCCGCACCGCCGGCCTGCCGGGCACCCGCTGCTGGGCGAGCTCGAGGTGGGAACGCACCGCGCCGACGAGGTCGACCGGGTCGTCGCCGATGATCTCCTCGGCGGGGATGAGCCGGTAGTACAGCCGGATCAAGTCGGCGATGTCCGGAGCTTGGGCAGCGGCGGCAGCGACCAACTGGTCCCGGATGTGCTCCGGACTGCGCGACCGTAGCGCTGTCAACCCGTCCTCAGGTCCCGTCTCCGGCCGAGTCGAGACACCGGTCGAGCTCATGTCAGGCAACGCAACTCTCCACTCATTGGCCTTGACACCACGATGTGCCGATCCAACGTTTACCTTACTGTGACTAGGCAAACCGCCCCTGCCGCAGGGCCGTACCACACCCGGACCGGTGGTCAGGCCTCGCGGCGGTGGCCTCGGCCGTTCACCCGGCGCGGCGTGTCGTGGCTGTCGTCGTCCGTCGCGAGCTGCTTGACCAGTGCGGACGCGCTGGACGTTCCGGCCTGGTGCTCGGCGAGCGCTCGCGCGAGCAGTTCGGCGAGGCCGGCGTCGGGTGGCGGATCGTCGAGAGGTATCCCGAGATCAACCGGAGCAGGCTCTGTTCGGACGGGTTCTGGTTCCGGTCGGTCCGTGCTGAAATCGGAGCCGAGGTCCAGCGGGGCCAGTGAGGGTGGCAGGCGCAGCCGCGGCAACCACTCGTAGGTGTCGGAAGGCGCGAAGGCGCTCTCGGCGCTCGCCGGCGTGGTTTCGACGCGCGCCTCGGGCTTCTGGCCTGTGCCAGGCGCTGTGGCGGTTGCTGGTGCCTTGTCGGCCTGCCGCTCGGTCCGGACGTGGTCGTCGTCCTCCGCGGCGCGGCGGCGACCGCCGCTGCCGGAGGCGGCGATCCCCAGCCTGTCGAGTACCGACCGTGCCGCGACCGAACCGTGCTCGGAGTCGTGCCTGGTCTTGCGGGACGGCATCCCGCCGACCTGCTCGGTGCGCTCGGGCTCGACGGCGATATCCGGCACCACGGCAAGCGGCTGCGCCACGAGCGCGGGTTCCGGCTCCGGCTCCGGTTCGGGTTCCGGCTCCGGTGGGAGGCGCAGGATCGGCAGCACGACCCGTGGCTTGGGCGGTGTCGGCGGTGGTGCGGGTGCGGGCTCCGGCTCGGTCCTGGCGACAGGCACGCGAGCGGCCTGAGGCTCAACGGCGGGCGCCGATTCGGCCTGAGGCTCGACCGACGGGGCCGGCTCAGCAGCGGGTGCCTTCGCGGTGGTGGACTCCGCTTCCGGCCGCTCCGGTGTGGCGGGTGCTTGCGCGGCCGTGGCGACGATGTCGGCGAGATCGACCGGAGCCTGTTCTCCCGTGCCGAACTCTCCCGTCAGCAAGGCGCGCGCCTGGCTCCGGCACCGCGCGTGCCGGTGCTCGGCGGCACGCGCGTTGTGCAGGCACTGGATCGCCTCCGTCGGCGCGCCGATCCGTTCCTCGACACCAGCGAGTTCCAGCCACAACCGCGCGGACAGGGCATGCAGTTCATGCCTGTCCGCGCTGTAGAGCGCGTCGCGCAGCATGCGCGCCGCAGCGTCGGCGGAGCCGCCGTGCAGCAGCACGCGGGTGGCGAGTGCCAGGCGGAGCCATCCTGTGGGCGCGACACCAGCAGCACGCTCGGGCTCAGCCAGAATCGGCTGCGCTGCCTCCAGTGCGAGCTCGCCGTCGCCGCGATCGAGCAGTGCGCAGACCAGTTCGAGCACGAGCCGCACGCGCGCCAGCCCGCCGTCGGTGTTCTTGTCCTCGATGTGATCAAGGAAACCGATCCCCGTGCGCGCCGCGTCCGCCGCACCGACCACGTCGCCGTGCCGCCGGCGATGCGCCGACATGCTGACTCGGACAAGGGCCCTGGCCAGCAGCTTGTCGTCGCCGGTCAGGGTGTCGTCACCGGAGATCAACCGGTCACCCTCGATGAGCACCCGGTCGAGCTCAGCCTTGCGGCCGAGTGTGCCGAGGCAGCCGACGAGGTGACACAGTGCGGTCGCACGCTGCAGCGACGACAGGCCATTGACAGTGAGCACGGGTCGCAGGATGGCCAGCCCGGTCAGCGGCGCGCCCACGCTGCGCGCGCAGACGGCGAGATCGGTGCGCAGTTGTGCCGCCAGCACGGGCTCACCGGCATCCTCCGCCGCACGCAGCGCCGCGACGGCCCGCGCGACAGTCGAGGCCCGATGCCCGAGTCGTACCCGCGCCTGGACGACGACCGTCTCCGCTCGGATCCACAGCTCGTTCGCCCCTGCCGCCTCGGCGAGCGAGGACGCTCGCTCGCCGAGGACCAATGCGAGCTCCGGGGCACGGAGCTGGAGCGCCGCGGCCTGCTCGACGAGGTCCGCCAACGACGTCAGTCCCTCGTCAGCACCATTAGCACCATTGCGAACAGCGGGACGGCGGCCATTGGCCGCGTTACGGCTGGCGTGTGTACTGGCTACCACGGGGACTCCGCTCTGTGAGGGCTATTCACATTTCAGCAGACGGCGATCGCCAGGGGCTACCCGGCGATCGCCTACCGTGACAACCCAGGGATCCGATTCGACACGGTCTTGCCTCCGGCGTGCTCGCCCAGTGCTCGGTGACGTTTCTCGTCAGTCGCGGGTGAGCTTGCGGTGGGTCACCCGGTGCGGCCGGGCGGCCTCCAGGCCCATTCGCTCGACCTTGTTCTTCTCGTAGCCCTCGAAGTTGCCTTCGAACCAGAACCACTGAGCGGGGTTCCCGTCGTTGCCCTCCCACGCGAGGATGTGGGTCGCCACGCGGTCCAGGAACCACCGGTCGTGCGAGATGACCACCGCGCATCCCGGGAACTGTTCGAGCGCGTTCTCCAGGGAGCCCAGCGTCTCGACGTCGAGGTCGTTGGTCGGCTCGTCGAGCAGGATCAGGTTGCCGCCCTGCTTCAGCGTCATGGCCAGGTTCAGGCGGTTGCGCTCACCACCGGAGAGCACTCCCGCCGGCTTCTGCTGGTCGGGCCCCTTGAAGCCGAACGCGCTCACGTACGCACGCGACGGCATTTCGGTCTGGCCGACGTGAATGTAGTCCAACCCGTCGGACACCACTTCCCAGACGGTCTTGGCCGGGTCGATCCCAGCACGCTGCTGGTCCACATAGGACAGCTTGACGGTCTCACCGATGCGCACACTGCCCTCATCCGGCTGCTCGAGACCGACGATCGTCTTGAACAGCGTCGTCTTACCGACCCCGTTCGGGCCGATGACGCCGACAATGCCGTTACGCGGCAGCGTGAAGGACAGATCATCGATCAGCAGCCGGTCGTCGAAGCCCTTCTCGAGATCTTCGACCTCGACCACCACACTGCCCAGCCGCGGGCCCGGCGGGATCTGGATCTCCTCGAAGTCGAGCTTGCGGGTCTTCTCCGCCTCGGCCGCCATCTGTTCGTAGCGCTCCAGACGTGAGCGGGACTTCGTCTGGCGGGCCTTGGCGTTCGACCGCACCCACTCCAGCTCGTTCTGCAGCCGCTTGGCGAGTTTGGCGTCCTTCTTGCCCTGCACCTCCAGCCGTTCGCGCTTCTTCTCCAGGTAGGTGGAGTAGTTGCCCTCGTAGCCGACGACCCGTCCGCGGTCGAGCTCCATGATCCACTGCGCAACGTTGTCCAGGAAGTACCGGTCGTGCGTCACGGCCAGCACGGCACCCGGATAAGTCGCCAGGAACTGCTCCAGCCACAGCACGCTCTCCGCGTCCAGGTGGTTGGTGGGCTCGTCGAGCAGCAGCAGGTCGGGCTTCGACAGGAGCAGCTTGCACAACGCCACACGGCGTCGCTCGCCACCCGACAGGTGGGTCACCGCCTCGTCCCCCGGGGGACAACGCAGCGCATCCATGGCCTGCTCGAGTTGCGAGTCCAGCTCCCAGGCGTCGGCGTGGTCGAGTTCCTCCTGCAGCTTGCCCATCTCGTCCATGAGGGCATCGCTGTAGTCGGTGGCCATCTGTTCGGCGATCTCGTTGAAGCGATCGAGCTTCACCTTGATCTCGCCGAGCCCCTCCTCGACGTTGCCACGGACGGTCTTCTCCTCGTTCAGCGGCGGCTCCTGCTGGAGGATGCCCACGCTCGCGCCGGGCTGGAGAAAAGCCTCGCCGTTGCTGGGCTGTTCGAGTCCCGCCATGATCTTGAGGACGGTCGACTTACCAGCACCGTTCGGACCCACCACGCCGATCTTCGCGCCGGGGTAGAACGCGGTGCTGACATCGTCGAGGATGACCTTGTCCCCGACGGTCTTGCGCACCTTCTTCATGGTGTAGATGAACTCGGCCATGCAGCGATGGTAGAGCGGTCCCGACCGCACCCTGACGCCGGTCACCATCCCCGCACTACCCGTAGACTGACCTTCCAGAGCGTGATGGCTTCTGTACAGTGCGCAGTTACCGACGGTTCAGGTCAGGCCGCGGGCAAACGCTCCCGCTCGCGCTCCACCACCGCGTCGGTCAACGCCGGATCAGCTGGCTCACCTCCCTTCCACGACAGTGCCGCCTCGCCTGGCGGATCCACTCCGCGGGCGAGCCGGCGAACCGACGCCGTGCACCAGGAGAGGTTGGGGCCGATGGCGAGTGCTTCCAGCTCGGGTACTGACCGAGGCTGTCCATCGACCTCGTACTGGCTGCTGTACAGCCGGCCGCTCACGATCACCGGATCGCCCTTGTTCAGCGACAGCGCGACCGCGTTCGCCATGCGGCGCCAGCAGGTCACCCGCACGGCGAAACCACGACCGTCCCGCCACTGCCCCGTTTCCTTGTCAAAGCGGCGCTCGTTGCTGCGCAGCCAGAAGCTGACCACGTCGTCCCCGCCAGAAGTCCGTCGCTGGGAGAGCTCACTACTCACGTTGCCGACGATCGTCAGCAGGGTCTCACCGATAGCCATTGCCGTCCCTTCACCGTGGTTCGCACTTGGTGCCTCCAGGCTGCACCCCTGCGGCTGCCGGGAACGGCTTCGCTCGAAATCTGTGGACAACTCGTCGCGACATGAACAACTACCGCGAAATCCGGCGGAGCACGCCGAAAATGTCGGTGCCCTGTGCTAGCGCCCAGTCACGACTGAGGTTCCTTGTGCTCCGAGAGTTGCTTGAGCATCGCGTTGTAGGCGGCCAGATCCTGCTCTCCGGTCGCTTCCTCGCGGCGGTCCCGCCGGCGCGCCTCGCGCTCGTCGGCGCGTGCCCACTGAGCCAGCAGCGCGATCATGACCAGCAGCACAGGCAGCTCGCCGGACGCCCACGCGATGCCGCCGCCGAGCCGCTGGTCGCTGAGCAGGTTCTCCACCCATGGCAGCCGGAGCGAGCGATAGAAGGTGTCACCGATCACGGTCTGCATGTTCATCAGCGTCACACCAAAAAACGCGTGGAAGGGCATCGACGCGAAGACCAGCCCGAGCCTGCCCAATGGCGGCAGCCGCCGCGGCGCTGGGTCCACCCCGATCACCGGCCAGTAGAAGATGTAGCCCACGAGGAGGAAGTGGGCGTTCATGGCCAGGTGCGCCCAGTGGTAGTTCAGCGCGGCATCGAACAGTCCGGAGAAGTACAGGCCGTAGAACGAACCGACGAAGAGGAACAGCGCGACAACCGGATGGGTGAGCACTCGCGCCACCGGCGAGTGCACGAAGGCGAGCAGCCATTCGCGCGGTCCGGGCGGTGCGTCCTTGCCCGCGACCGGCAGCGCGCGCAGCGCCAACGTTACCGGCCCGCCCAGCACGAACAACACCGGCGCCACCATCGACAGCAACATGTGGTTGACCATGTGCAGGCTGAACATCGCCGGCGCGTAGCGGCCGATGCCGGACGACGTCGCGAGCAGCAGCACCAGACAACCCGAGAGCCAGGCGACCGTACGCCCAATGGGCCAGGCGTCACCCCGGCGGCGCAGCCGCCGCACACCGACAAGGTAGAGGACCGCGAGCACGATCGCCGCCGTGCCGTAGATCAGGTCGAACCGCCAGGCAGTGAACATACGCATGAACGTGGGCGCGCCGCCCAGGTCGTAACCGAGGAGCAGCTCGATGGTCGACGGCTGCACGGCCGACCGCGGCGGGGGCGTACGCGACAGCACTGTGGCGAGACCGAGCGTCGCGAACATGATCAGGACCTCGACGGCAGCCAGCCGTACCAGGCCTCCCCTACCCGCGCCCTCCACCAGGCCGCGAACGTTGCGCTGCCGCTGCTGATGCCCGAACACACCGAGCACCAGCAACGCGACTACCTTGCCCAGGACGAGCAGGCCGTAGGTGCTGGTCAACAGCTGATCGGGTGCAACGCGGACGAGCGCGTTGATCACTCCGGAGGCGGCCATCACCACCCAGCTGACAAGCGCGATCTTGGAGAACCGTGTCGCCGCGAGCGGAAGGTGGTCACCGCCCCGCCGGGCGTGAGCGAGCAGCGCGATCAGCCCGCCCACCCACAAGGCTGCTCCAATGAGGTGAAAGAGCAGGCTGTTGGTCGCGATGTCGTGCGAGCCACCGCTCGCCGAGTGACCCGTGACGGCCACGGGGACGAGTCCGCCGACGGCGAGGAAGAACAGCGTCGTGGTCCAGCCCCACGACAGGACGAGCCGGCAGCCGAGTGCGAGAAGCAAGGCGATCAGCGCGGTGATCAGCCAGGCTTTCGGCTGCTCGATGGCCCCGACGAAGTTCAGCAGCACATCGGGTCGCAGCACCTCGCTGATCGGCCGGCCCGCACCGTCCGCGGCCGTGAAGTAGACGGACGCGATCGCGAGAACGAACCACACCCACGCGGCGATGCCCGCGGTGCGCAGGGCTGCGTATCCGTCCACTGCCAGGGTGCCGGATTTCTGTGGTGGCACGAGGAAAGCCGCCAGCAGCAGCGAACCAATGCACACGGCAGCCGTGGCGTCAACGGCGACGCGGACGACCGTGATGCCGTATCGGGTGACGATTCCGGGGTCGGTCAGGCCCGCGACGACGTAGCTGACACCGCCGGTGAGCGCCACGAGCCCGACGGCGATGACGATGCCGAGCAGAGTGCCGATCGCCAGTAGCGGCGCCATGCCGGCCCGGTTGCGGGGCACGACGTCGTGGACGGGATCGACTTCGGTTGACACGCCTATGAGCGTAGGACGCCCACGTTCACCGCACGTCAGGGGACCACACGCACTTCGTGCCGGGCCGCGCGCTCGCGTGCGACGAAGCGGGCCGCGGCCACCGCGGCGGGCGCGACGACGGCAGCCACCACCCCCGCCACCACGAACGACACAGACAGCGACGTGAGCTGGGCGATGCCACCGATCACCGGCGGACCGGCCAGGAATCCGGTGTAGGCAATGGCCGTGACGAATGCCACCTCGCGTTCGCCACCGGTGTTGTCCGGCCGTTTGCCCGCCTCCGCGGCGAGGCCGAGCGTGAGCGGGAAGCACGCGGCAAGCCCGGCACCGGCCAGCACGAAGCCCGCGTAGCTCACCGCGGGAAGACCGATCAGCGCGGCGCCAACCAGCCCCGTTCCCGCGCAGGCGGCGCCGGCGACGAGCATCCGGGTGGCGCCGAAGCGACGCTGTGCCCAGGACCCGGCGAGCCGGGTGAACGCCATCGCCAGCGAGAACCCGGCGTAGGCGAGTGCTGCAGCACCTTCGCTCGCACCCTGTTCGCTGACCAGGAGGAGGGCCGACCAGTCCGAGCTCGCTCCCTCGGCGATCGCCGAGCACAGTGCTATCGCGGCCAGCAGCCACAGCGCGGGTCGGCGGATGGGCGATGCGCCCTTCTTCGCCGGGGCGACCGTGGGCTCGGCCTGCGGCGCGATGCCAGGCACCGACCGTACGACAGCGGCGAGCAGCACGGCCCCCACCAGCACGGCCACGACGAAGTGGCGTAGCGGCGACCAGTCCTGCGCTGCGGCCAGCGCCGCGCCGCCCGAGCCGGCGAGCGCGCCGAAGCTGAACCAGGCGTGGAAGAGCGGCATCACCGGCCGGCCCTCCGCGCGCTCCACCGCGACGCCCGCGATGTTCATGGAGACGTCGAGAGCGCCTGTGGAAGCGCCGAGGCCCACCAGCGCGACGGCCAGCCACCCGACCGACTGGGCGGCTCCCACGAACGGCAGCACCACGCAGACGGCCAGTGCGGACGCCACGACCACTGCCCTGGCGCCGAAGCGCTCGACGAGCCGTCCGGACAATGTCGCCGAGATCAGCATTCCGACGGCGGCGCCCAACAGCGCGAGGCCGAGCGGGCCCGGCCCCACCCCGATCTGTTCACTGATAGCGGGTGTGCGTGGTGCCCACGAGCCGAGAGTCGCACCGTTGAAGGCGAAGATCGTGATCACCGCGAACCGCTGCACCCCAGTCCCCCTTCTCGCGAAATACCGTCCCCAGCATCTCTTAAGCGCTTCAGATGACGCAAGCCGCCTAGACTGCCCGGGTGGCCAGCAGGCAGCGAAGGCATCCGACACTCGATGACCTCGCGGACGCGGTCGGGGTCTCCCGCACCACCGCGTCGAACGCCTTCAACCGGCCTGATCAGCTGTCGGAAGCACTGCGTCAGGAGATCCTGCACGCGGCGAAACGGCTGGGCTACACCGGACCGGACCCGGTGGCACGCAGCCTCGCCACCAGACGCGTGGGTGCGATCGCGTTCATGCTCGATACCGGGCTGTCGGCAGCTTTCTCGGATCCCGCGCTGTCCATCACGCTCGACGCGCTCGCGACCGAGGTCGACGCCGAGGGTCACGCCCTGCTCCTGCTGCCGGGCGGCGACAACGGCGGGCCGCGCGCCGAGCGAGTGCTCACGGCGCAGGCCGATCTCGCGGTGGCCTACTCGCTGGCGGATGACGCGCCGGCGCTGCACGCGGTCCGCGACCGGGGACTGCCTCTGGTGGTGATCGATCAACCACACGTGCCGGGTGCGGCGAGGGTGAGCACGGACGACCGGGGTGGAGCCGTGGCCGCGACGCGGCATCTGCTCGGACTGGGCCATCGGCGATTCGCGGTGCTGTCCGCGCAGTGCCTTTCGGAACCGCGGAACACCGTGCTGAGTGTCGAGGAGGCGATGCGCAGCCGGTTCCGCGACAACCGCGAGCGGCTCAGCGGGTATGTCGACACCCTTGCCGCCGCGGGCATAGCCGCGGCCGAGGTGCCCGTGTTCGAGACGTCGGGCGCCTCACGTGAGCAGGCGACGCAGGCGGCGGTCGCGCTGCTGACACGACGGCCACGGCCGACAGCGCTGCTGTGCATGTCGGACGAGCTCGCCCTGGGCGCGCTGGCGGCGGCGCGCCTGCAGGCGCTGCGCGTACCTGCGGATCTGTCGATCGTGGGCTTCGATGACACACCCCCGGCGGCCTGGTCGGAGCCTGCGTTGACGACCGTGCGCCAGGACCTGGGCCGCAAGGGCGCGCACGCCGGTCAGCTCGCGCTGCGACTGTTGGCGGGCAAACGGCCACCGTCGCCGGTGACGCTCCCCGTGGAACTCGTTGTGCGCGCCTCGACCGGTCCTGCACCCGAATAGCACCTCGCGACCCTCGCCACAACACCGTTCTTGCACATGTGGACAACGACTACCCATTCGGGCGCCATTCAGCTAGTTGTCCACAGATTCTCAATCACGGGCTGACATTCCCTCCCGCATTCGCCATCGTGGAATCAGCACATTCCACTCCAACCGAATCACCTGAACGACTGGGGGAATCACGAATGCTTTCCACACTGCGCTCCCGTTTTCCGCGCGTGATGCTGCTGGCCGCACTGGCGACGCTCCTCACCGGCGGCGTGGCCCAGGCCGAGGGCGACGCCGGTCAACCAGCGCCGCCTCCCGAGTTCAGTTGTGACCTGGGAGAATTCTGCGCGTGGACGGGCGAGTTCTATGGCGGACAGATCGTACGGTTCGATCTGCGCAACACCAACCCGGAAGAGTGCGTACCACTGCCCGAAGGCGTCGACGCGCGTTCTTTCGGCAACAGGATCGATCGGCACGTCACGGTTTATCAGGACCGGAATTGCGCCACTGAAGGCGATTTCAGCACGTATCCGGGACCTGGCACATTCGTTCCTCAGGGACCGTATGTCGTCCGGGCGATCCAAATCTGGAACTAATGCCGGCCAGGGTAACCGGCGACTGAGCCGGGCGGGCCGGTCCGCATGCCGGGGGAACGCGTGCGAACCGGGCGCCCCGGGGTCGTGACCCCGAGCACGGCCCCGCCACGGGTGCGCTGCCAACACATGACAGCGCGCCCGTGGATCCCTGCCAATACAGCCGCAGAACAAGAAATCTTCTCACCTGGATGAGGCGTACACCACCGAGGTGGGTGAGAGGTGAAACGCTTCGCTGGTGTCCGACGATCAGGAGAACAGTGGTGACTAAGCTGGTGCCGCGTGTGCCAGCAGTCGCCACTGGGCCCTCGTAGCTCAGCTGGATAGAGCAAGAGCCTTCTAATCTCTAGGTCGCAGGTTCGAGTCCTGCCGGGGGCACTGCTCCCCTGGTCACAGCAGTGACCAGGGGACATACGCACTTCACGCCCATGCTTAACCCATACTTTTGGGCGGGACGATCGTCGGGCGAGCAGCGAGCGCGGGACCTGTCGACTCCCCCAACCACGCCTCGTTCCATGTACTTGTCCTGGGCGGTGCTCACCTTCTCGTGGCCAAGGTAGTCGGCGATCTGCCGAGCCGTCAGGCCGGCACCGTCGAGCATGCCCGCGACGTAGTGACACCAGTCGTGCGGATGCAGGCCCTCGAACGGCGTCCCCGCGACCACACGCCGCATGTACTTGCGCGTGTTGTCTGGGTCACGCAGCGTGCCGCGCGCGAATGGGACGACCCAGCGGGATTGCGACTCGGCGTGCCTGTCGACCAGATCCCATCGAGCGGCGTCCTCCGATGCGTGAAACAGTCCCAGCACGGCACCGGCAGTCTTCGGGTTCACGAGCCGCCCAGTCTTCTGCTTCTTCTTGCCGAGCGCTCCGATCTCCCGCACCGGGTTCTCGTCCAACGCATCGTAGCGAACAGCCAGGCTGCAAATGCCGGTCAGCACTGCCCGGGCCTGCTTGGCGGCGCCGCCACCGTTCTTGTCGCGTACCGAGGTCAGAAACTCGATTCACAATCGAGATACGAAGGTCGACGAACCGGAGCTGTGACAGCGGGTCTTTCAGGTAGCGGTTCCACGCACCTCGGTAGTCCTGTTTGGTGCGGAATGCCTTGTCGGAGCGCTCCAATTCCTTGAACCAGATCGCGGCCCCGGCTTCCACCTTTCCGGGGTGATCTCCCCATCACGAGAGATCCGGACACGGTCGCGGAGAGCCGCCAGCAAGTTGTTGGCCGCCTTGACCTTCGTCGGACCAACACGTTCCACAGGCCGGGTAATGCCGTCGTAGTGAGGTGCTGTTGATCTTCCGGACACGACCGTCTATGAGCGCAAGAGGCTCGTGAAGCAAGAAGGCAGCCACACACACCTTGACGAGCTACTACCGGCCAGAACACGTGGAAGACACGCCGATCGTCGACCCGAAGCCGGGAACGGCCACCCCAGGCGGCGGCTTCGCTGTACTGACCATGCAAGGTCTGGAACCCGACCACATGACGGAGACGTTCCACGCGAGGATGCCGACGCCGGCGGAGGCCGAAGAACTGGAGCTGCCCGCAGGCGAGCCCGTCGTGGTCCTGCACCGCACCACCTTCACGGCCGACGACGTGCCGGTGGAGTTCGCCCGTGGCATCCACTCAGCCTCGCGCTTCTCCTGGACCTACAGCTTCAACATCCCCGAATAGAGCGGAACGCCCGTGCCACCACCCGCGCCGCGATTCCCCGCGACCTCTACGCCGACGTCGAAACCCTGTGGCGCTACCACCGTCTCGATCAAGAGCTGCGCCCCGTGGACATCGCAATAGGACTGGGCAGTCACGACGGCGGCGTGGCCGTCTACACGGCGGAGCTGTACCGGCAAGGGCTCTTCCCGCTCATCGTGTTCACCGGGGCGAATGCGCCCACCACGATTAGCCGCTTCCCGCGTGGCGAAGCCGTCCACTTTCGCGAGATCGCGATGGAACACGGCGTGCCAGGCTCCGCCATCCTGACCGAGACGAAGTCGCCCACCACCGTGGAGAACATCAACTTCACCCGCGAAGTTCTCACACGCGAAGGCATCGCGCCAAAGTCTGTCCAGCTTACCTCGCGGCCGTACCAGCAACGCCGCGCACACGCCATCGCCGTGAAGCAGTGGCCGGACGTCGATATCATCTGCTCAGGTGCGCCGAACGATCTAGACACCTACGTCGCCAACATCGGCGAACCAGACCGCGTGGTCAACATGCTCGTCGGCGACACCCAACGCCTCGAACTCCAAGGCCAGTCAGGCGAGATTGACCCACAGCAGATCCCGACCGACGTCCACAACGCCTACCAGCGACTCATCGACGCCGGATACACCAGCCGCCTCATCCCAGCTCGCTGGCCGACCGAGCCCGGCCCAGCCGGTGTGTTCAGAGTCGCGCGTCCGCGAGTCTTTGCGTCAGCCGATGCCCAGGAAGACCACGAGCCCACGGCCGATCTGCGTCATGGAGAGGTCCGACAGCGACCCGATCCGCTTGCCCAAACTCGCCCGAGGGATCGCGGTGACCTTGTCCAGCATGATCCGCGTTTCCTCGCTCAGACCATTGACCCCATCCGGCGCAACCACGACACGGAACAGCGGCGCCTCTGTCTTGTTCGTCGTGAAGGGGCACACCACCACGGACTCCATCGCAGCAAACGCGTCACCCTGCACGATCACTACCGGCCGCGGTTTGCCCGTGTACGCGCCCTTAGCCGCCGCAGTCCAGATCTCCCCGCGATTCACTCGTCGTCGCCAAGCGAGTACGCCGCAGCCTCAACCCACGCCATATCATCGGCTTCACCCCCGCTCCGCGCCACCGCCTCCGACTGCGCACGAGCAGCCTCAGCAAACTCCGGCGACGACGTATCCGGCACCCAAATCTGAATCGGGCGCAACCCCTGCCTGCGCAACCGCGCACGGTGAGCCCGCACCCGCGCCGCCGCATCCGACCTCGAACCCATACCCCCAACGTTACATGTAACACCCTGGGGAAACCACCGTGTTCAGAGTTTCTTTACTTGTTCAAGGCGGCCCCTGCGGGGCCGCTGGCCTGCAGCTCTCTTGCTCCGGCCGAGCCTGCGCGGGGCGTGCGGCTGGCGCCGGTCCCCGCGCATCGGCCGGAGCCGAGGCAGGCCAGGGGGCAGAACATGTCCTCGCCGGACGGGCAGGCTCCGGGATGGCCAGGGACCGTAGCCTCGGTGCGGTTGGCAGGGTGGGCGCTTGGTGGTCATCCCGTCGCCTGACCTGATGGCTATCACACCGAGCCGGAACCGCGAGCCTGGCAAGTTCGGCCGGCAGTGGGCGAGCACGTCGCGGCCCCGACACGGCGTGATCGAGACGCCATCAGGCGACGGGATGACCACTAAGAGTGTGTCTCGTTTGGTTCTTTCCGGTTGGCCTGCAATGATCTTGAGCTGTGATCGACTCGCTGTCGCAACGGCTGGTGCCTGATGAGTTGTGGGCGTTGGTGGAACCGCTGATCCCACCGGCAAAGGAGCGCCCGCAGGGTGGCGGCCGTGCGCGGACGGATCCACGGGCGGTGTTCACCGCGATCGTGTTCGTGTTGACCAGCGGCTGTGCCTGGCGGCATCTGCCGCCGTCGTTCGGGGTGTCGGTGCCCACGGCGCATCGGACGTTCACCGAGTGGACCGAGGCCGGGCTGTGGCGACAAGTTGCACCAGGCGGTGTTGGACGAACTGGGAGGCCAGGGGTTGATCGACTGGTCGCGCGCGGTCCTGGACGGAGCATCCGTCAGGGCCAAAAGGGGGGCGGTCTGACCGGTCCGAGCCCGGTCGATCGCGGCAAACCCGGTTCGAAGATCCACGTGCTGTCCGACCGGGCCGGCCTGCCCCTGACTGTCGGAATCTCCGCGGCCAACACCCACGACAGCCACGCGTTCAAGCCTCTGGTCAACGCGTTACCGGCGATCCGCTCCCGCCGGGGACCCCGGCGCCGGAAACCTGCCAAGTTGCACGCCGACAAGGCCTATGACATCCCCGCCCTGCGCGACTGGCTCCGCCAGCGCCGGATCATCCCGCGCATCGCCCGCAAGGGCATCGAATCCGCCGACAAACTCGGCAAACACCGGTGGGTGATCGAACGATCCATCGCCTGGCTAACCGGCTACCGGCGGCTGACACTCCGCTACGAACGCAAACCCAGCCACTACCTCGCCTTCCTCACCCTCGCCGCCACCATCACCTGCTACAAGAAACTCGCCAAATGAGACAACGTCTAAGCGGCGGGTGGAGGCACACTGGCAAGTTCTCATGCAAAGTCAGCGACAGCGCAAAGAGCCTTGTCGTGACCGTCACTGTCGATCCAATACTTCAGTGTTTCAATATCTGACTCTGGATTGAACCATTGTACGTCACCCAAGAGACTGTAGTCCTGCTGTAGTTCTGAAAGAACGCGCCTTTGTTTCTCATCAAACGAGAATACTGCAATTTTAAGAAATATTGCAGCTTCGGTAATGTGTATATCTTTCAGAATCACATTTCGCTTCTCTTCCTGGGTAACATTTGTCGCCACGGCCGACCGCAAGTCGGAAATTCTTCGATCGCGTTCTCTTCTCACTCTGCAACGCTGCTCCATCATAACCAGCCACCGGGTCATAAAACGCGTCGCGTGTCGTTTCCATTCGTCCTGAAGGTTGGGCGTCATGCAGACCCCTGTGTTCCCCTCTCTCAGTCTTATGATGATGTGATGCGTTCCAGGAAGTCGTGAACTATTCGTCTCACTAACTGATCGGGCGACGCATGCATCGAGCAATATATGGTTACTCGGCTTCATTTGAAGTCGCCTCCTGGACCGCGCTCAGGAAAGCCCAGTCGGCTTCGTCTGCGACCTCATCAAAGTCCACCGGCCAACCGCCAAATCGTCCGACGGAGTCGATCTCAGCCTTGTCTACTTTCGTGAACCCCGTCTCGGAGTCTCGCGAGAACCAATTCAGAGATACGTGATCTGGGCTAATTTCACCCTTGGCGATCGAGGTTTGCACTGCCCGCAGAAGGAGGGAGCTGTGTGTTTCTACGACAACTCGAACACCTCGTTTTGCTGCCGCGACCAAGACTTCCCCGAGCCTCGTTTGAGCTTTGGGATGCAGATGCGTTTCGGGCTGCTCTATGTAGACGATTTGGTTCGTTCTTGCAGCGTGAAGCGCTACTAGTATGGGGAGCGTCTGACTCACACCGAATCCAACGTCGGCAATACTGACAAGATCGTTTGCTCCGCCAGCCTGCGCTGATGGCATTCTGCCTACTAGGAGCTCGAGCCGTACATCGTCGATGCGCTGAGCTTTGACTTTCCAAGTCAGGCCCAAGTGTCGAAGGTCATCGCTTAACGCTGCTAGTTTCTGCTTGCCCGAACCGTCACTGGATCCCCATTTATGTATCACACTGGCGACGTAAGACTCCATTGTTCCAGGGTAACTCAAGCCTGCTACGGAACTATTGTAAGTACGCTCGGGATTCCCGCGTAGGCCGGGCACATGGATGATCTCTCTTAGAAACCGAGCATATTCTCGCGGCCCTAAGCCCAATTGCCCAACTAATCCGAGCACGCTCCTTCTTTCTGGGCTCGCATCAAGAAAGCAGTTGTTGCGAAAAGCTATCAGCCGGAAATTTCCTTCGGCGGTTTCAGAATCGTACGCAGCCCATCGGCGTCTTTGCTCCTCTAAAAACTCCTCCGGAAAGCGATTTGATAGGTTTCCGGAGGAAATATTACTGCCAATCTTGACTGCTATTCCGCCGTTATGGTACTCACTTTCCTCAAGATTGAGACCACTGGTGCTTGAGTAGGTGTACACGTTGCGAACGCTGGCATCGCCAATTCTTATTTTTATGCCAAGCGTATTTGAGATGTCCGTACGACTCTTGCCGCGGTTCAACCCTTGCAGCCAGGAAGTTAGCTGAACGTTTGGTCCGTGTATGAGAAGCGCGCCGGGATCAAACTGTGCCTCCACTGTCTGCTTAAGCATCAAAAATGGCTGCATGAAGCTCGATTTGCCGGAGCTGTTTGTGCCAGATATGAGAGTAAGTGGAGCGATGTCCAGCTCGACTTCCCCTCGGATGGCCTTATATCCAGAAACTGAGAGCCTTACGCTCTTGCGGGAATTCTGGCTGCGCCAGCGGGCTCGGCTGACCGATACGTCGGACACAAGTACTTCCTTCTATTCTTCGGGTCTGTCTCGGATCGACGCCTACCAGATTGCCTGGGAGGCGCGCTTCGCCCTTCTTTATCTGTAGGCCATCTTGGGAGCTGTATTAGAGCCTCCTAGTCGGCATATCCCCTTCTGGAGTGGCATGCATGCATCGTGTCGCTGCAGCGCGACCGCACGTTACTCGCGCGTAGGTAAAATGTTGACGATATGAAGTCGAATCGTGACAACACGGGGACCGAGTTGCACGTACCGATTGACGATGGCCAGCAAAGGTTGGACAGGCCCGCACCAGAGGGGCGAGGTTGGGAGGGGCAGTTGGGCGTCTGACCCTGACCGTTCGTCAGGATACTCAATACAGCACGGCAAGCGACCACCGTCGATGAGTGGGAACGCCCAGGTCAGGCCGTATGGCCGAGCGTTCCCCCAGGTCGCGATTTGCTCCGCTTCAACTCTTGAAGATGGAGGTCGGCAAAGCAGCGATTAAGGTCAAGGGGACCTCGGTTCAACAGGCCATCGTCGCTGGACTCATGGGTTATCGTGTGTACATGACTGCTGCCGCTGCTCATGACGGTCCGCAGCCGGGGCGGGATCGCTTCGACTCGCCCCGGGCCATCCGGGCTGCGCTGTTGCCCGAAGAGGTCGCAGCGTTCGACACGGCGTATCAGCAGTCGTTGCGAGATGCTTCGGAGTCCTTGAGCCTGGAGGCGCTCCAAGCGACACTGGCCAACTGGCGACGCATCGCGCGGATGACGCAGGCCGACCCTGCCGCGCACCGCAGGATGCTCCAGCAGGCCGAACGCACTCGGCAAACCGGGCAACCACCCGAGAACGCGACCGACTGGCAGCAGCTGCGGACCGAGCTGGGCGTCTGACCCTTCCGTGGCTTACCGCATCGTGACGGACCCGCAGGTCCGTGACCAGATCCGCACCCTTCCCGCTGACGCACTCCCCGCAACTGACGCGATGGGTGTCCTCGAACTGACTCCGTGGAACGGGCGGCCCTACAACGAGGCCGACCCAGACGGCTGGATGCGGCAACTCGACTTCGCCGACGAGCGCGGGTTCATCACGTACCTCGTCCTTGAGGACCAAGATCGGGTCGACGTGCTGAACGTGACCTGGTTCGGCTGATCGACGCAAGATCATCTCCACGCTTTACCCTCGCCAATCAACCGCAAACGATGGCATCCCGTGATCACCAACTATCGGACGCTTTCGGGAAGAGTGCAGGCAGCAATGCATGTCGATCATCCACATAAGACACTGGCAAACGTCCCGCCCTAATCTCTAGGTCGCAGGTTCGAGTCCTGCCGGGGCACTACCAGCGGAAACGCCGGCACAGTAGCAACCACAGCGGTTGTGCAGCAAGAGGGACGTGGATGCGGGCCATGTCGCCCGAATCCTCCCCTCGTCTGCTCAGTCTGAGGGGCCGGCTGGGAGCGCTCGCTGCGCTCGGCCCGCAAGGCCAAGACCGTCGTCGACCTGTACGTGCGGTACTTCGCAGAATGGCTCACCGCATCCGGACATGATCTCGACCGGTCGGCCATCCATGTCGGCAGCATCTCGCGGATCGCGGCCACCGGACCACTGACGGTGCCGGGTTTCTTGCTCGACGCGTGCTCGCCGACGCCGTGGCGGGTGGCCGGCCGTTCGACGTGATGCTGGCACCCACTGTGGCGCACATGATATGAACAGGATGTTCACTTTACGCTCGCAGATCGAAGTTAGGGCACTGGTATGGACATCCAGGCGGTCGACCGCGTCGGCAAGATCCTAGCCCTCTTCGGCCCGCACCGGGAGTCCGTGTCTTCGTCGGAGGCCGCCGAGCTCATCGGCCTGAACCGGACAACGACCTACCGCTACCTGTCCTCCCTTGTCGCGGCCAACGTGCTGGATCTACGGCCGGACCGCTCGTACGCTCCGGGCCCCACTCTCATCCAGCTCGGTGCGTTCGCACTCGGCCGGCGCGAGATCCTGCAGCTGGCACCGGAACCAATGGCTCAGCTGGCACGGGAAACGAGTGTCACCACGGTGCTGTCACTGTGGGGCAGCAACTCACCGGTCGTGGCCCATGTGGAAGAGCCCGAGCAGCGCGAGATCGTGGTGACCGTCCGGGTCGGCATGCAACTGTCTCCGCTGGCCGCGCAGACCAAGGTCTTCCATGCCTTCAAAGGTGACGACCCGCGGGTGCGCCGGGCCACACGAAACCTCCAGCTGGAGGATCGTGCGGCCTTCGAGGCGGAACTCGCCGCGACGCGGGAGCGCGGTTTCTCCATGCAGACCAGCCCACGCGGCATCGCCGTCATCGCGGTACCGGTGTACGACGCGGGCGGCATGGTCGCGTCGCTGGCACTGTTGAGTACCCGCGAGGTGCTCGACCTTTCGGACACCTCGTCGGAACTGCGGGCGCTGTTGAAGACCGCCGAGACGGTCTCCACCAGCATGGGGCACGCCTAGGAGCGCCCCTCCCGCCTGTCGGCGCTCGACGACACCGTCATTGTCAACGGTGGCAACGTGTCGACCTTGCCCAGCCGACCGTAGTTGGGGCCGGCCAGGCGGGCCGCCGGATCGAGCTCGAGAGTGTCGATCTTGCCGTCCTGTAACAGATCCGCTCGGATGTGGAAGCGCACCACCTCGCCGACGGTGAACTCGGCGCCGGCACGTCCGAAACTCACCACCCGCGCGAGCCTGCACTCCATACTCACCGGGACATCGAGCAGCCGTGGCGCGGCGACGACGTCACTATCGACGGTCCGCAAACCCAGCAACGCGATCTCGTCCACGTCCGGTTCCCAGGCCCGGCCGCTCTCGTGGACGGCATGCCGGAAGTCCCAGGACGGGATGTTCACCACATACTCACCGGAGTGCGCGATGTTGCGGGCGGTGTCCTTCTGCCGCCCCGCTCGCAGTCCGATGTTGACACCCACCATGGGCGGGTCGTTCGCGACCATGGTGAAAGCGCTGAACGGGGCGAGGTTGAGCTCGCCCCCCTCGGCTACCGACGTGATCCACGCGATCGGCCGCGGTACGACGACACCGGTCAGCAACCGGTAGGCGGTGTTCGCGTCGAGCGTGGCGGCATCGATTGCGACGTGCTCGGCTCCGCTCATCCCTGGTATTCCTCGGCGCTCTTGCGCACGGCGGCTGCATCGAAGCTGTTGATCTTGTCGATCAGTGAGTTGTCGTACAGGCTGTCCACCGCAACCGGTTGGTCGATGAGCTTCGCGGCAAGCAGGTAGTTCACGCCGGCCTCCAGTGCAGCCGGGTCGAGCTTTCCATACGGCTCGTCGTCGGCGCCGAGGTTGGCCAGTCGCGCCTGGAGCACCTTCACGCCGCTGGCAATCGCCTCGTCATCGCTCAGTCCGGTCGGGCGTGACTCCGGGTGGGACCGGTAGAGGATCGTGATCGCCGCCTTCGGGTTGGCCGCGCTGAACACAACGCCCTTGGCGACCGCCCTGCCGATCTTCTCGTACAGATCCGGGTCGCTCTCGAGGTCCGCTGCCCGCGCAGCGAGCCCGCCACTGGTCAGGTTCTCGGCTCCGGGCACCTCGATCGGCCGGAGTCCGATGCCCTGGTTTTCCAGCAGCTGGAACGAAGTGTCGAGCAACGCGACAGCGTCGACCTGCTTGTTCTTGATCGCCGTGGCCTGCTGGGCGCCGGTGCCGATCGCGATGAACGTGACGGAGTCGGCGGGAACTCCCGCCTCTTCGAGACCGATCTTGGCCTGCGTCACCGAGGCACTCGCCAGCGAGATCGCACCGACCTTCTTGCCCTTGAGATCGGCGATCGAGGTGATCGGCGAGTCCTCGGGGACCTGCAGGCCGTAGATGTTCTTGCGGTAGTAGGACATGAAGTAGGTCAGGTCCAGGTCCTTACCCGGCTGCCTGCCGATGACGACCGGCTCCGGGCTGACAGCGCCGGTGGCGACCTTCCCGGTGGCGATCTGCTGCGCCTGGGTGGTAGCGGAGTCGGTCAGGACCACGTTCATGTCCAGGCCTTCCTCCTGGAAGTACCCGAGCTCCTGGGACACCGCGATGCTCGCGATCCCGGCGTTCCAGGTCGGCGTGGCCAGCGTCATCGAGACCGCTCCCCCGTCAGCTCCGGATCCACTGCCACCGCAGGCGGCGAGGGAGCCCGCCAGAATGGCGGCGGTGGCGACGGTGAGCAGCGATCGCATGCGACTTTGCATGGTTGTCGTTCTTCTTTCGTTCGGGGCCTTGTGTGGCAGGGAAGAATCAGGGAGTCACGTTGCGGCTGCGGTTTTCCTCGGACCAGAACGCGAGCCGGCGACCGATCAGCACCACGGCGTAGTGCAGCACCAGTCCGATCACGGAGAGCACCACCAGAACGGCGAACATGGTCGCGACATCGAGCGAGGTGTTGCTCGACAGGATCAGGTAACCGAGTCCTGCCTGCGAGCCGACGAACTCGGCCACCACCGCACCGATCACCGACAGCACCACGGCAACGTCGAGACCGGCCATGATGCTCGGCACCGCGTTGGGAAACCGCAACCGGGTCAGCACCTGCAACCTGGTGGCACCAAAGGACTTCATCATGTTGATCTGATCGACACTGGCCGAGTTGAAGCCCAGCGTCGCGTTGACCAGGATCGGGAAGAACGCGATGAGCGCCGTCGCGAGCACCTTCGACTCCATTCCGAAGCCGAACCACACCAGGAACAACGGCGCAAGCGCCACTTTGGGGACGGTCTGCAGGACGACGACGATCGGCAGTAGCGTCTTCTCGGCCAGCCGGGACGAACTGATCCAGATGGCGATGAGCATGCCGACGACGACCGCGATCCCGAACCCGTAGATGATTTCCTGCAGTGTCACCAAGGTGTTGGAGCCGAATGTTCCGGTAGTGAACCCGTCGACGAGGGCACGAACAATGCGGGTCGGCGCGGGCAGCAGGATCTCGGATATCGAAAAGGCGCGCACGATGCCTTCCCATGCCAGCACGAGCACCACGACGGCCGAAGATGCCAGCAGCCAGCCGGGAAGATCGGAAAGACGCCGACGCCGTCGGCTCGGCTTCGCCTCGCGGCGCACGGTCAGCTGACGCGTCTTTCCCGCTGCTGGCACGGGATTCTGCGTGGTGGGGAGTTCGTGGATGCTCATCAGGAGCTCACCGCTTCCGTTCCGTCGAGAACCCGGCGGATCCGGCGGGCATAGTCGCCGAACTCCGGGGTGTTGATCGTCCCGAGGGTGCGTGGCCGCGGGAGATCGATGTCGATCACGTCGGCGATCCGGCCGGGGCGCGGCGTCATGACGACGACCCGGTCCGACAGCAACACGGACTCGGAGATGCTGTGGGTAATGAAAAGGACCGTTTTGCGGTCCTGTTCCCAGATCTTCAGCAAGTCCATTGTGAGCTGATCGCGGGTCATCGCGTCGAGTGCGCCGAAAGGCTCGTCCATCAACAGGATGCGCGGGTCGTGCAACAGCGCCCTGGCGATCCCCACCCGCTGCTGCATTCCGCCGGACAGCTGGTAGGGATGACTGTCGACGAAATCGGTCAGTCCCAGCATCCCGATCAGTTGCAGTGCACGACCACGATCGGCCTTGCGCCGGCTGCGGCTCTGCAAAGCCGACGGGACGAGCACGTTGTCGAGCACCGTGTGCCAGGGCAGCAACAGCGGCTGCTGGAAGACCATTCCCGTCATCGCCGAGATCGACCTGGCTGCCGCGCTGTACTCGATCGAGCCGCCGCTCAGTGGCTCCAGGCCCATGATGAGCTTGAGGAGCGTGCTCTTCCCGCAGCCGCTCGGGCCGACGATCGAGACGAACTCGCCGTCACGAACGGAGAAATCGAAGTCGTCGACCGCCAGTGTTCCCCCGCCGTACTGCTTCACGACGTGCTCGAACCGCATCACTGTCGTGGTCATGTGAGGTGCTCCTCGTGCTCGATGATCGCCGCCCGCGACATCAGGTCCCGGACCGTCTCGATCAGCTGGCTGGCGCCGGTGGCCAACGTCGTCACATCGTTGCCACAGACGATGAAGTCGTACTGCTCGTCATGCACGCGAGGCAGCGCGCTGGCACCCACGGCAGTGCCGACGAGGAGACCGGCAGCACGCGCTGCCGCACGCACGGTCGAGGAGAACATGGCGGGGTCCGCGTGGCCCGCGGCGTCAAGGCTCAGGTCCGCAGGCCCCAGCATCAGGGCACCGAGGCCGTCGACCCTGGCGATGCTTTCCACATCCGCGACGGCGGCGACGCTCTCGATCTGCCCGATGGCGAGCCCGGTTCGCGCGAGGTAGTCGGGCCGCGGTGTGCGGCCCCAGCCGCCTGCCCTTGACGTGCCGCCCGATCCGCGCGCGCCGCGTGGCGGAAACCGGGTGTACTGGACGAACCGGGCAGCGATCTCGGCGTTGTCGACATGCGGCGCCACAATGCCGTCGGCACCCGCGTCAAGCAGCCGCTGGATCAGCGACGGCGTCAGATCCGGGATCCGCACGAGCATGCGCATCCCCAGTGCCTGGCCCACTGCGAGGTGAGTCAGCACCGCGCTCAGGTCCATCAGGGTGTGCTCGAGGTCGACCACGCAGAAGTCGAATCCCGCCTGCGCCATGATCTCGGTGCTCTCGACCGACGACAGCTTGATCCAGGCACCCCACGCAGGGCCGTCTGTCTGATCAGGACACCGATGCAAGGCGTTCATGACGCAGTACCGATCCCGGCGGGCGCGGGATAGTCCGCCGCGTTGAGCACCCATCCGGGGCGCCCGGAGAAGTCGGCACGGGGCCCGGCGAAGATATCCACCATCCGGTTCTCGCCGGCACCGATCGCCTCGCTGGTGTGCACCAGCGGCGGCGGGATGATCGCCAACGACGGCCCGCCGATGGTCACGTGCTCGTCCGCCCGCCACATCCGGCGGTCGGTCCCCCACTGCGTGCGGACGTGGTGGGTGTACGTGCCCTCGTCGACGTAGCTGAGCTGCTCGAAGTCGTCGTGGAAATGCGGCGACAGCGTGCCCGGATCCCGCGGACCCACGCGCGGATACAACAGGTTGACCATGGCATGCCGGTTGCGGAAGATGCGCCCCATCCGCTGCGGCGACGGCGCGATGCCGTCAACCTCGTCGTAGACCCGGAGCCTGGATCCGCCCACCGGTTCCGGCCACGGTGGCGTGAGGGCGATGGTGTCCGGCTGCTCGCGATAGACGTCGGCGTTGCGGCTCTGCTCCACGAGGTCACGTGCCGTCGTTGCGAAGAGCCGGAGCAGACGGGCCGGACCGTCGGCGCTGATCGTGCTCTGACCGGGTGGCAGCATGGCGACCGCCCGCCGCTGCACGCTCGCCACGGAACCGCCGGCATCGAACGACACCGAACCCTCCGTCGCCAGTACCACCGTGAGCGTCTCGTCGACGTCGTCACGGCCCAAAACATCCGCGGGGGCGAGCTCGGTGAGCAGGAAGACCACGTTCATCGCGCGCACGATCCAGGACCGGCTGCCGCCCGCGGTGACCACATCGGGTTCGAGGCGGGTGAAGTCGAAACTCTGCAGGGGCAACGGTTCCCCGGCCGGGCGGCGCGCAACGGCCGGGCCTGCGAGCTGGGAACGAGGGTCGTCCGGTGCATAAGGCATAACCGGTGCTCACCCCGCCACCGGGTCCGGCCGCTCGGCGTCCAGGCCGAGCAGGAAGGCGGCATTGCGGCAGGCGACCTGGCGGAGTTCCTCGACACTGAGGCCCCGACTCAGCAGTTCCTCGCCGACTCGGAGGAAGGCATCCACCGGCATGGGACGGCCACGCTGGCCGAGGTCGGATGACAGCACCGTGTTGTCCGGTCCGATCGTGCGGATCCACTCCAGCAGCAACGACGGATCCCACTTGCGGTAGCCCTGCGGGTCGTACATACCGACCTCGTGCTCGATGAACGCGCCGAGCTCGGTGAACTCGAGGCAGTCGTCCGGCTCGGCGTCGATGACGAAGTTCGGATGACTGATGATCATCCGACGGACACCCCGATCACGTCCGGCCGTGAAGATCGCCCGCGCTTCCGGCGGCGAAACGTGACCGGCCGACAGCAACGCGTCGCTTTCGACGATGAGATCGATGACGTCGTAGACCTCGTCGACCAGCTGACCATCCGGGCCGGTCACGTCGATGATCCGGTTCGGGATCTCGACCTCGGACTCCGGGAAGCCGTGGTGGTCGTTCTCGCAGTGACACCGGCTGGAGAACGTGGGGAACCACACCGCGCGGCCACCCATCCGCAGGCTCATCGCGACGGCGTACGGATTGATACCGCCGACCTGCGCGTTCAGCGCCACACCACCGAACACCGGGGTGCTGATGTCCGCGAGCTCGCGCTTCATCGCCAACAGGTCCATCACGGTGTTGTGGTGGTGGGACTTCACGAGGATCCCGCGCATACCCAGTCGTTCGGCATCGCGCGCCGCCTCGACGTGGTCGAACTCGCGGGCGAAGGGATTCGGCCCCGAATGGCAATGCAGATCGACTGCTCCGTGGAGCACTTCTGCAACGGGCGGCCTGGTCGTCACGGCGGACCTCTCTGTCTCACGGGCCGGTGATCACAACTGATCTGTGCGCATTACAGCATCGCTGTTCACATCACGACTTGTCAATATGAACATCAGTTGCCCGGACCTGCGATGATGATCGTCTGCCCGAATCGTGCCCAGACGCGGCCGAGGACCTGGGTCGTGTCTCGAAGTCAGCTTCCGTACTGCATGGCCAACGGCCTTGCCCGGCTGCACATCGACGTCAACGCCGCCGACCGCGATCAGGACGCCGAGCTCGAACGCCTTCTGAAGTTTGGTGCGCGCCCAGCCGACATCGGTCAGACAGGGCAGGAGCAGTGGCATGTCCTGACCGACCCCGAAGGCAATGAGTTCTGCCTGCCCAAGGCCCGCCTCGACCCACTCTGATGCTCATCGGTCACGCTTCGTCGCCACCCTGCAAACCCGGACGGACGCGGCCGGACTGATCACCGTTACGCCGAATCAGACAGTCGTCGCGCGAGCAGTTCTTCGGAGCGCTCCCACAGTCCACGAGCCAGATCAGCGTCGACCGCCTGCGGGTTTCGCGGCGTACTTGCCCTGCGCTTGTAGTGGTAGGCCCCTGACTGCCAGTCCGTTCCGGGGGCGCCTTCAGCGAGCCACACGATCTGGTCCGCCCCCTGGTCGGGCGTGGACAGCCGCAAGAGGCGCGGTATCAGGGGTTTGGTGGCGAGGAAGCGGACGAGACGCATGACCGGGCTGGTGGTGTCGGAGGCGAAGTTCGTCACGACGTTGCCCGGATAGAAGGAGGCCGCCGAGAGGCCACTGGCGTGGTACCGGCGATGGAGTTCCGTCGTGAACAGGATGTTCTCCAGCTTCGCCGCACCGTATGCGCGCACCGGGTCGTAGTTGCGATCGTGATCGAGGTCGTCCAGGTCGATCTTCTTCGCAAACCTCACCGTGCTGGAGGTCTGCAGGACCGACGCCCGCGACGCGATGAGCGTGTCCAGGAGTCGCCGCGTGAGCAGGAACGGCGCGAGATGGTTGATCTGGAAGGTCTTCTCGAAGCCGTCCACGGTCTTCGTCTGCGCGCCGAATACTCCACCGGCGTTGTTGGCGAGCACGTCGATCCGCGGGTACGCGGCACGGAGCTGACTGGCGAGGTGCTCGACCTCGTCGAGGCGGGTGAAGTCCGCGACATAGCTATCGACTTTGAGTTCCGCGGCAACAGCCCGGGTCTTCTCGACCGAACGACCCACGACGACGACGGCATGCCCGTCCGCGTGCAGCCGCCGCGCGGCGGCCGCCCCGATACCGTCGCTCGCGCCCGTGATGACGACCACCTTGTTATCGCTCATCGCTCTCTTCTCCCGAGGGACTCGATCACATTTGTGAGACACAGTACCACCATTGGCTTGTAGTACCATGTTGCTATGGGTCCGAACCAGGCTGCGCGCGGTGTACGCGCGCGAGCGCGTCAGGCCATGCGTGCCGAGGTGGCTGCGGCTGTACAGGACCTGGTCCTCGAGCGCGGCTATGAGGAGACGACGGTGGATGACATCTGCACGGCCGCCGAGATCTCCCGGAGCACGTTCTTCCGGTACTTCCCCTCCAAGGAAGATGCACTCTTCGGCACCTCGGCCGACGCTGGTGAGCACCTACGTGACGCGCTCACCGCTCGACCACCCGGCGAAGCGCCATGGATCGCCATGCGGCGCGCGCTCGATCCGCTGATCGAGCAGTACGAAGCCCACGATGAGCGCACCCGACGTCTCACTCGCCTGATCGTGAACACACCATCATTGGCCGCTCGGCATCGGGAAAAGAACGCTCGTTGGCACGAACTGCTCCGGCCCGAGATCGCACGTCGCCTCGGCGCCGATCCAGCCGACGATTCCGATCCGCGTGCCAACGCTCTGATTGCCGCCGCCCTGGGGTGCGTCGAGGCAGCTCTCACCGCGTGGACCTCGACCGCTCAGTCGCAAGCGCTCGCCAAGATCCTGGACCGAGCCATGGGAGCACCGTCCGACCTGGGGTGAGGGCGACGGCCGCCTGCGGTTTCGAGGCCACCTGTCACACCTGCGCGCCCCGCCGGGTCAGGGCGGTGACGAACTCGAAATCCCGACCGGAACAACCGGTCGGCACCTGGCGAGGAGCACCCATCTCATGTCGACCACCTACATCGTCATCACCGTCGTGGCCGCGGCCATGGCCGGCTTCTCAGCCGGCTCCGCCTTCTTCCACGCTCCCTGGGTTGTGCGACCGCTGACCGAATACGGTGTCCCCCGCTCTTGGTGGCCCTGGCTCGGCACCGCCAAAGCCGCCGGAGCCGCCGGCCTGCTGGCCGGATTTCTCGTGCCAGCACTCGGTGTCATCGCCGGCATCGGTCTCGTGCTCTACTTCGCCGGAGCCGCCATCACGGTCGCCCGGGCACACCGGTACACGCACATCCCGTTTCCACTGCTGTACCTCGCACCGGCCGCCGCTTCGCTGGCGCTCGGGTTCGCCGGCTGAGTGCCTGCACCCCCGACTGCTGCGCGTTATCGTGGAAGTTCCTGCCCCAGTACCTGTCACTCTCGGCGCCGCTTTCCCTTTCACCGAGAGGAGTCATCATGTCGATGATTACTGTTGGCCACCAGAACTCGGAGAACATCGAGATCTACTACGAGGACCACGGCAGCGGAGCGCCCGTCGTCCTGATTCACGGCTACCCCCTCAACGGACAATCGTGGGAGAAACAGGAGCGGGTGCTGCTGCAAGCCGGTTATCGGGTCATCACCTACGACCGCCGCGGATTCGGCAAGTCCAGCCAGCCCACCGTCGGTTACGACTACGACACCTTCACCGCCGACCTCAGGACATTGCTGGACCAGCTACAGCTGGACGACGTCGTGCTCGTGGGCTTCTCGATGGGTACCGGGGAGGTGACCCGTTATCTGGGCAAGTACGGCTCGAATCGGGTACGCAAAGCGGTTTTGCTGGGCGCCATTCCGCCATTCCTGCTCAAAACCGACGACAACCCCGAAGGCGTCGACCGGTCGGTGTTCGACCAAATCAAGGCGGCGGTGGTGAAAGACCGTCCCGCCTATTTCAAGGACTTCCTGGACAACTTCTACAACGTCGACACCTACGCAGGGACTCGAATCAGCGACCAGGCGTGGCAGAACAGCTTCAATGTCGCGGTCGCGGCGTCCGCATACGCCGCCTACGCCTGCGTCGACACGTGGCTCACCGACTTCCGCGCGGACCTGCCCAAGATCGACGTGCCAGTCCTGCTGGTCCATGGGAACGCCGACCGGATCCTGCCCTACGAGGCCACCGCGGCACGCCTGCCCAGGCTCATCAAGGACCTCGAGTTCGTGACCGTCGAGGGCGGGCCGCACAATATCGCCTGGACCCACTCGGACGAGGTCAACACCGCGCTGCTCGACTTCCTCCACCGCTGAAGCGGGCTGGTTACCCACAGCATCTCTGGCATCCTGTTCATTGTGTTGTTCCTCGTCGGCTGGACCGAGTCGGTGTGCGGTGAATGCCTGGCGTGAGGCGCTGGGCAGGCACTGGCGGCAGGCGGCGCACTGGATGGTCGTCGGTGCCGCGGTCGCCTACCTCGCTTGGAAGGTGCCGGGTTTCATCGGGGACGTCACCCAGTCCGGGCAGGCGCTGGACGCCATGCGCTGGGAGTGGGTGGCGGTCGCGGCCGTGTGCAGCCTCGGGGCGCTGGCCGTGTACGGGGAGTTGCACCGGCAGCTGCTCCTCGTCGGTGGTGCGCGCCTGGCGGTACGCACAGTTCAGGGGATCAACACGGTCGAGAACGCGGTGTCCAGCACGATTCCCGTGGTCGGCGGCGCCGGCGCGCTGGTCTACGCGATCGACCAACTGCGCCGCCGTGGGGTCGATGCGGCGCTGGCGTCCTGGTCGGTGCTGGTCGCCGGGTTGATCGACACGCTGACGCTGGTGGCACTCGGCGCCCTCGCGCTGGGCTGGGCAGGCCGCATCGGTTACGGCGCCGCCGTGGTGCTCGCCGTGCTGGTGGTGCTCGTCGCGGTCGGCGGCTGGGCGTTGCTCACCCACCCGGCGGTGTTGCGGCGTGGCCTACACGGGCTGCTGACGTTGGGCAGTCGGCTACCCGGTTTCTGCCCTCCGTGCCGGGACGCCTGGCGACAGCGAACCGAGCAGGCCGTAGAGCGCCTGTCCACCAGGATCGCGCTGCTGCGCCCCCACGGTCCGCGGTGGGCGTTGCTGATCGTCCTCGCCGTCATCAGCTGGCTTCTGGACTACCTGGCCTTGACCGCCACCGTCGCGGCCGTGGGCTCCCCGGTGCCGTGGCCGGTGCTCGCGGTGGGATTCCTTGTCGTACAAGGCAGTATCGCGCTGCAGATCTTCCCTGGCGGCGCCGGCCTCGCCGAGACCGGCCTGCTCGGTGTGCTGCTCGCTTCCGGCATCGGCGCGGCGCCCGCGACGGTCAGTGTGCTGACGTACCGGGCCATCAGTTGGCTCGGCCTGTCGCTGCTGGGCTGGGCCGTCTACGCCGTGTGGATCCGCACCAGCGCGATCCGTCTGCACCGGCACGTACCCGAACTCAGCCGGACGTGAGCCCGGCTAGCGGGCGTCCTCGAACTGCTCGTGGCCAAGCACACCGAGCAGCTGGAGCTTCTCGAACGCCTCGGTGTGCGGCGCGGCCGTGAGCACCAGCAGGGCCTGCGACTGGTCCTCGGTGAACAGTGCCTGGCAGTCCACTTCGATCTCGCCGAGCCGGGGATGGACGAGGATCTTGTGGTCCGCGAAGCGTTTCGCGACCTCGTGCCGTTCCCACAGCTCGGCGAACTCAGTGCTCTCCCGGCGCAGCGCGCGCACCAGCTCGCCGGCCCGGGACCGTGAACCCATCGAGCCGTGGGCGGCGCGCAGGTTCGCGACGAGCGCACGGCTCTGCCGGTCGCGGTCGTCCTCCGGGTAGATTCGCCGCTCGGCGGGATCGGTGAACCAGCGATAGATCTCGCTGCGGGCGAGGCCGGTGTAGCCGGACCTGTCGCCGTACAGGGCCTCAGCAAGCCGGTTCTGCACGAGGGTCTCGCCGAGGTTGGACAGAATCAGCGCAGGCGTGTCCGACAACCGGTTCAGCACGCGCATCAGGGCAGGTGCGACATGCGTTGCGCCGAGCACGGGCGACGGTGCGTTGCGGCCGGCCATCCGGAACAGGTAGTCGCGCTCGTCGTCGCTCAGCCGTAACGAGCGGGCGAGCGCGGCCAGCATCTGCTCGCTGGGCTGGGGACTGCGCTGCTGCTCCAGCCGCGTGTAGTAGTCCGTGGACATCGCGGCGAGGCTCGCGACCTCCTCGCGCCGGAGCCCCCGCGCCCGCCGGCGGGCCCCCGGCGGGAGCCCGACATCCTCGGGCCGCAGCTCTTCCCTGCGGCGGCGCAGGAACGCCGCCAGGTCCGCACGATCCATACGGCCAGTATCCGGCCGGTCCCCGGCGCGAACCAGGGATCGCCGATCCCCCGATGAACGATCTCTGCCCCGCTTCCTGGCAGGGAGCGAGACTCGTGGCATGAACATCACCGGAAACACCATCTTCATCCCAGGATCGACCAGCGGCATCGGCCTGGCGCTCGCGCTGGAGCTGCAGGCCAAGGGCAACACCGTGATCGTCGGCGGACGGCGCACCGAGCTGCTCGGCAAGATCGCGGCCGAGCACCCCGGTATCGACACCGTGCAGATCGACACCGCCGACTCCGCGAGCATCGAGGCGGCCGCCAAGCAGGTGCTGGCCAAGCATCCCGACCTCAACGTGCTCGTCCCCATGGCGGGCATCATGCGCGTCGAGGACTGGCACCGGCCCGAGTCGTTCCTCGAGTCGGCCGAAGCGGTCGTGACGACCAACCTGCTCGGTCCCATCCGCCTGATCGCCGCGTTCGTGGAGCACCTGCGGACCCGGCCCGACGCCACCATCGTCACGGTTTCCTCCGGGCTCGCGTTCACACCGCTGAAGGTCACGCCGAGCTACAACGCGTCCAAGGCCGCCATCCACATGCTCAGCGAGTCGCTGCGGCTGCAGCTTGCAGACACGGCGGTGAAGGTAGTGGAGCTCGAGCCGCCGGCCGTACGTACCGCACTGATGCCCGGGCACGAGGACAACGACGCCGCCATGCCGCTCGACGAGTTCGTCGCCGAGGTCATGACGCTGCTGGAAACGCAGCCCGACGCCAAGGAGATCCAGGTCGAACGCGTCAAGTTCCTGCGCTACGGCGAAGCCCGCGGTGACTACGACCAGGTCGTGGCGACGCTGAACGGCGCCGATCCGCACGGGAAGTGACGCTACTGCCTGCCGGGTCAATCTGCGCTGACTGATCGGCCGGACGGTGACCCGGCCCGCTCGCCGTACTCGACCAACCCCTCCTGCTGGGCGCCGTCCGATATGGTCGGTCAGCCTGGCTCATCTGGCTCGGCCCGGCACCTTTTCGGGCCGGCACAACGCAGCACCGTCGTCTGTCCACCGTGGATGTTCCGCTCGGATAGTGGTCACTGCCGCAGGGTGGGCGGAGTGGCGACTCCGCTACGGGCATGCGAGATCAACTGGGGCCGGATCCGTTGCCTGAGAATCCGCGCTAACCTGGCGGTATGCCCTCTGCACCTCGTCGCCCGGCCAGCACTACCGACACGGAGGCCACCAGCCCAGCCGATGGTCCCTGGCTGATGCTGATCTACAGGGTGCCGAGCGAGCCGTCGAAGGCGCGGGTCGCCGTGTGGCGCGAACTGAAACGCCTCGGCGGGCTGTACGTGCAGCAGGCCGTCTGCGTGCTACCCGACCGCGCCGAGCTGCGGGCTGGGCTCGACAAGGTGCGCAGGCGCATCGATGAGCTTGGCGGCTCGCACATCTTCCTCGTGCTGCGGGATGTCGAACCCGACACCACTCAACAGTTCGTCGACGGTTTCCGGGGACAGTCCGAAAAGGACTTCAAGGAGATCATCGAGGAGTGCGACACGAAGTTCGTCAAAGAGATCGAATTCGAGCGCTTCCGCGAGAACTACACGTACGAGGAAGCCGAGGAAATCCGGCAGGATCTTGAAAAGCTGAAGCGCTGGCTGGAACGGGTCGAGGCCCGCGACTGGATGCGGGCGCCTGGCAGGGACCTGGCCCGGCAGCGGGTCGCCGACTGCGAACAACTGCTCGAGCAGTTCGAGGCCGACGTCTACGAGCGGACCGTCAGCGGCAAGGACTGAACGCGGGCCAGGTACGGAAGGCATACCATGGTCTTCCGCACCAGGCCCCGGATCAGCGTTTCTTGCCGGGACGAACGTCGATCGCGAGGCTGACCGCGAACGCCACGACGATCAGCACTCCGCCGAAGAGCGCGAGCCCACCATCGCCGAACAGCTCCGCCCGGGTCGCCACGAGCAGTGCCGCCAGCGCGAGGACAATCGCCGCGGCGATCTTCCAGTCGTCACCGATGATGAAGTCATACCAGAACTTGCCAAACGACCTGAGGAACTTCACGACGTAACCTCCTGCATGGGCTTCCCGGACACACGACGGGGGCGGAGCGCGGCGATGAACACCCTGCTGAGCAGGAACCACGCCACGAGCAGGCCGAGGATCGCCAGATCGGAGCCGGGCCATTCCAGACTCTCGGCGCCGGGGCGGAACACCCCGATGCCCTCGACCGCCCAATAGGTACCGAACGCGGCGAGCAGCAGGCCCACGCAGTACTTCAGCAGATTCTCGTTGATCATCGACAGCGGGCGCTTGAGGACGACAGCCAGCGCGAGCACCAGGATCACGGCGGCGATGGCGCCGAGGCTCGCGGCGGGAATGTTGTCCGCGTTGAGGCCGAAGGTGATCACGATGAACACGACCTCGATGCCTTCGAGGAACACGCCTTTGAACGACACCATGAAGGCAAACATGTCGAGCCCGCGCCCGCGTTCGCCCGCCGCCTTCGCCGCGGCGACCTCCTCGCGGAAGATCTCCTCCTCGTCATGGATTGCTTTGCGACCCGACGATCTCAGGATCGCCTTGCGCAGCCATTGCAAACCGAAGATCAGCAGGAGCCCGCCGATCGCCAACTGGAGCGCCGATTCCGGCAGCCATGTCGCGAGTGCGTACCCGGCAGCGACCGTGACGATGGCCAGCAACCCAAGCGCGACGGCGGTGCCGATCAGCGGCGAGCGCCAGCCCCTGGTGAAGCCCATCGCCATGACGATGGTCGTGGCCTCCACCATTTCCACGAAACACGCGACGAACGTCGCGATGACCAAACCCCACGTTGCCGCGGTCACATGGCCTCCCCTTCGCGCTATGAAGCATCTGTTACATCGAACGCTAGTTACATCTATCGGGTATTGTCAACGCCGGACCGCGCGGTCACGACAAGCAGGGAGTCACGGCATGCACACCTATCCCCGGTACGCCGCACCAAGCCAGCGGGCGATCGTGGACCTCGTCAGGGAGCACCCGTTCGCCGTCCTCGTCAGCACAGCGCCGGGCGAAGCACCTGTCGCATCCCATCTGCCGCTGATCCTGCCCACGGACATCGACCCGTGCGCACCACTCGACGGAACTATCCTGTTAGGACATATGGGGCGGAAGAACCCGCACTGGCAACAGCTCACGCAGCCCAGCCCGGTGCTGCTGATCTTCTCGTCGGTACATGGCTACGTCTCGCCGCAGCTGTATGACTTCACCCCGGCGGCGCCGACGCTGGATTACGCGGCCGTGCACCTCACCGGCGTCATCGAACTCATCGACGACCCGGACGAGAGCATGGCGGTCGTCGAGGCGACCGTGGCAGCCCTCGAATCCCGGCGACCAACGCAGTGGGACCCCGCCGAGTCCCGGGAGTTCTTCGCGCGCATCCTCCCCGGCATCGTCGCATTCCGCGTGCGAGTCACGAAACAGCAGGCGATGTTCAAGCTCAGCCAGGACATGCCCGCACACGTCACGGACAACGTCCGGAACGACTTCGCATCCGGGCCACACCGACACCCCCAACTCGTGGAGCTCATGGACCGGATGCCCCGCGACACCCCGTTGTAGTCAACGCTGTGCGAGGGTGGCGGCGATCCTCCGGCATGCGCGGAGCGTTGTCTGCGCCAGGTCGTCGTGCCACGTTCCGGGCCACGACGAGAACTTCGCGATGACCACGCCCGCAGTCTCGTCGACGAACAACAGCTGCCCGTGGATGCCCAGCGCCAGATACACGGCACGGGGCCGTGGCGGACGAGCTGTACGACATTGGCGTGCTCGCGGTGTCCCGGTCGGTCAAGGACCTTGACGACGCGGGGGTGCGCATCAACGCGGGCTCGCACGGCGAGCTGCCTGGGCTGGCGATGCACTGGGAGATGGCCCTGCTCGCGGCGGGAGGCATGAGCCCGCACCGCGTGCTGCGCGCGGCGACGCTCAACATGGCGGAAAGCCTCGGCGTCGGGCACCAGATCGGGTCGCTCGAGCCGGGCAAACTGGCCGACTTGATCGTGCTGTGCGACAACCCGCTGGACGATATCGCCAACACGGAGACGGTGGAGCTGACGATGGTCAACGGCCGCCTCTACGATGCGTACACACTGGACGAGGTCGTGCCAACCGCACGCGAGCGCACGCGGTTCTACTGGGAACTACAGGACACACACGGGATCGACTGGTCCGAGGCGTGGGGAGGCGGCTGCTGCTCCTGACTCCCGGACCAACGCTGGGCAACCTACGCCCGACGCGGTTGCCGTCCGGCGGTGGCGGCACGGTATCGAACATCGCCGAGCACGAGCACGAGCGGCTGGGGTGGTTCATGCTCTCCGAGATCGGGACGCTCACTGCTCACGCAGACGCTGGCGGTGTGAGTGTTACGACCTGGACTCGTTCCGGCCACACCTCGCGTCAGGATGTCGCAGCACGCCGGCACGTAGCGAGGTACTAGGCGACAGCGATCGTCTGGGGGACCACGGTGCGTCGACTTCTCGTCGCCGGCATCGCGGTGAGCGTGCTCGCCGCGGTGCCGGCGCTGATCGTGCCGGCTCCGGTCGGCGACACCACAGCGGCCGCGACGCCGCCGTGTGACTGGCTGACCGAGTACGAGCGCACCATTGCCGAGCTCGGCGAGGACCCACGCGACTTCATCCGCGTGACCGGCGGGATGGACGAGTTCGCGGGCCGGGCCTATCTGGACCACGGGTTCGCGAAGATCAACAGGACGACGCCCTGTGCGGATGTGGCGAGCGTGATCCAGCACGAGTGGGTCCACCTGCTGCAGGGGCGCAGGCACGGCGGAAGCGCCGCCGCATGGGCCCACTACGGCAACCGGCTCGAGATCGTCGCCGACTCCGGAGCGTGGCTGCTCGGGGCCACCTACACGCCGTACCGGCAGCAATTGCTCGACGAACATGGCGTCGCATGCTCTACGGGTGACCTCGCGGACGCGCGGGTGCTGATCGCGCCCACAGTGGGCCCCGCGCCGGGGGCACTAGCCTGGTGCCATGACGCCTGCCGAACTGAAAAAGCTGTGCCTTTCCTTCCCGGGTGCCCGCGAGGAGTTCCCGTTCGGCGAGGACAACAGCGTCTTCAAGGTCGCCGGGAAGATGTTCGCGCTGACCCCGCTGAAGTCCCAGCCGCTGCGGATCAGCCTCAAGTGCGACCCGGATCTCGCGGCGCAGCTGCGGCTGAACCATGCCGCCATCACGCCGGGTTACCACCTCAACAAGCGGCACTGGAACACCGTCGTCATCGACGGGTCGTTGCCCGCTGAGCTCGTGCGCGAGATGGTCGAGGATTCCTACGACCTGGTCGTCGCCGGACTGCCCCGGCGCGAGCAGGAGAAACTGAACTGGGTCGCGCTGAGCCAGGAAAAGGCACCACGCGGAGGGGCGCTCCAGTAGTTCGGCAGCGCGCCGGCGCCCCTCCTTGCTGAGCTGGGCTCGTTCACCGGCCCCGCTGGTCGTACCCCGGGTACCCCTGCTGCGGATGGCCGTACGGGGGCTGCGGGTGGACCGGCGTGGTCTGGGCCGGCTGCTGCGGTCCACGCTGGGGCCAGCCCTGAGGTGGAACCGCCGGCCGCGCGGGCCCGCCACTGCCCATCGCGACCGGCGGAGTCTGGATCGGCTGCTGGATCGGCTGCCGTACCGGGCCCTGCGGCGCCGCGCCCCAGGACTGCTGCTGTGCGGATGCCTGCTTCGCCTTCCTCACTACTGAGGTCCGGACCACCAGCAACGCGGTGCCCGCCACCCCGAGCACGAGGCCGAGTACCGGCTGCGCCGGCTCCGCCCACAGCAATGCCCTGAACTGGAAGCCCGAGAAATGCAGGATCGCCGACCCGAAACCGAGGACGATCAACACTGCGGCCAGCCGGAACAACATCGTCCACTCCTCATCAACCACGTCTCGATGTCTGGTGCCGACGTACCGACGGGTGCGGTGGACGAGTTCGTCTTGACACGCAGGGGTTCGGCGGTTCACTGGCGATCCTCCTCGGGACCGGTAACGCCGAGTCGGACCGCCGATGTTCGCTCGATGCGGACAACGGGGCAGGTCCGCCGCCTTCCGGACCGGCGGGGGTACGGGGTCGCTACGGAAACTAGTTCGCCGAGTAGATGGTGGCCTCGCGGGCGGTTTCGCGAATTCCGTTGGGACCGTTGAACAGCCGCGTTCCCCAGGAGGTCAGCCGGGCCGGGTCGAAGTCGATGACCAGATCAAGCGCTTTCAGATCGTCGTTGTTACCGCTCCACGACCAGGCGAAATAGCCGACTCTCCTCTCCCGCGCGTGCATCATGATCGCGTCCTCGTCGACGGGATCGCCATTTCTGTGCTCGGGGCCGAACTCGCCGATCACGATCGGCAACGCCTTGTCGGCAAACGAGTCGAGGTAGTCGCCGACCTTCGCCTCGTCGCGGAAGACCTCGTACATGTGCACGGAGAACAGGATGTTGCGATGCGGGTCGCTCTTGAACACCGTCCACGCGTTGTCGCGCATGATGAGCGTCCAGTCCTGCCCCCAGTTCGGCGCGTCGACCATCAGAACGTGCTGGAACCCGGCCAGTCTCAGCTGGATGATCGCCTGGGCCGTCTGTTCGGTCCACAACAGATAGTTGTTGTTGCCGAACGGTTCGTTCGCAATGTTGATGATGACGTTACCTTCTGTTCCTTCAAGCGCCTCCCGTATGTCAAGCCAGTAGTCGACGGCACGGGCCATGGGAACGGCCTCGGGGTCCTCGCCGAAGCCCGTCGTGTCGTGTACCTCGAGCACGCATATGAGACGGGAACGCTTGCACTCCTCCACGATGCTGCGGACTTCGTCCACAGTGGTCCTCGTCCACCGGTCGCCGCTACTGAGCACCACCCGCACCGCGTTCGCCCCGAGTTCTTTGGCTTGCGCGATGGAATTCATCGAGTCGGGGTACCACGCGTAGGCCAGGTTGACCCCGCGGATCACGAACGGGCTGCCATTGGCCTCGACCAGCTGTCCGTCCCGGACTGCGAGCCCCTCGGTTTCCGAGTCTCCACAGGAGACCGTCAGGAACGCGGCGAGCGTGACCACCATCGCGAGTAAGAGGTTGCGCAGATAGGGGCTGTCGTTGCGAGCGGGGATCGGCGTGGATGAGCCGCAAGGCGGACGAGGGAGCCATGACGGAGTCATGGTGACTGAGGACAACGCAGTGGATCGCCGCGCTGGCCCCGCGCAGCAGGCATTCGCCCTATCTGCGCGACCTCTAAGCCCATTCTTCTTGCCATCCGCTCACCCCGGAACGATCAGCCTGCCTCGAACAGTGTCCCTCCACAGTGCACCGCATCTACGCAAAAGGGTCCAGTCCGGTGGCTGCGGTCTCGGTGCGTGCTCGCCGTAGTGATCCAGTACCGCACGGTCGCCGGCGCGCATGCCCCGAGCCCGGGACCTGCGGGTTCCCTGGAATCCGAAGAATTTGGCGCATTGCCAGCGTTCTGCCGCCTGCCCCGTTGATGCTCGTCACACACGCCACGAACGTGTGATACCCGAAAGTACTCGACTCTCCTGGAGCCCGGACCTGGTCTGAACCGCCACCCGGGCTAGTCCCAGCCCTGTTCCGCACCCGACATCTCCGCCGGCCCATGGACGACGTGGTCCCTTCGGCAACTTCTCAGTCGACAGCAAGCTAGGGGTCTCCCGATGTCCAGTCACAAACGCGCCACAGCAGCTACCGCCGAGACGTTCCTGACCCGCGGACAGCTGCTCACGCTGGGCGTGATCATCGCAGTCGTACCCACGGTGTGGGCCTTCACCGACGGTTTCCGAGTCGCTCAGTTCCTCCTGGTCACCGTGGTGGCCGGGTACACGCTGTTCTCAGCGTTGAAACTCGCCGCCTGGATCGCAGGCGCGAGGTCGACACTCCCGAACCTCCAGCTGCCATCGGTCGACGATCCCGATCTGCCGACATACACGATCCTCGTGCCGCTCTACCAGGAGGTCGAGGTCTTCCCGCGTCTGGTCGCGGCACTGGGCGAGCTGCACTACCCGACGGAACGGCTGCAGGTGCTGCTGCTCCTCGAAGAACGCGACACCGCAATGGTCGATGCGGTCAGCAGTGCGAGCCTGCCGAAACACTTCACCCCGGTGATCGTCCCGGACGTCGGTCCGCAGACGAAACCGAAGGCATGCGACTACGGCATGACCTTCGCAACCGGTGAGTACACCGTGATCTTCGATGCGGAGGACCGCCCCGAGGCCGACCACCTGCTCAAAGCGGTCGCCAGCGCGCGCCTCGAGCGGAGCAAGGACCCCCGCGTGGTGTGCATGCAGGCGATCCTGCGGTTCTGGAACCCGCGCAGCGGCCCACCGAGCGCCTTCTACTGGGCCGAGTACATCGCGCACTTCGAGTGGATGCTCGTCGGCATGCGGCGGCTGGGCCTGATCCCGCCGCTGGGCGGGACCAGCAACCACTTCCTCACCTCCGCGCTGTGGGAGGTCGCCGACCGGTACGGGCAACTCGAGTTCCGCCACGGCGGACAGCAGGTGACCATCCCGAACATCTGGGATCCCTTCAATGTCACTGAAGACGCCGACCTCGCGGCCCGGCTCGCCCGGCTCGGCTACCGGATCGGCCTGTTCTCCGCGGTAACGCTCGAGGAGGCCCCGCACCGCCTCGGCGTCGCGCTCCGCCAGCGCACCCGCTGGCTGCAGGGCTACCTGGTGACCGGTCTGGTCCATACCAGGAACCCGATCCGCTCGGCGCGCGAGCTGGGCCCGCTGCGTTACCTCGCGTTCAACGCGTTCATGCTCGGGACGCCGATCTCTCTCGCGCTCAACCCTCTCGTGTGGACACTCACGATCTACCTTCTGCTCGCACAGGTCCTGCCCGGTGTTCCCGGCGCGGAATTCACCAACGGCCTGTTCCCGCCCGCGGTGTCCTATGTCGGCAT
This sequence comes from Saccharomonospora sp. NPDC046836, assembly GCF_040645195.1. NCBI lineage: Bacteria > Bacillati > Actinomycetota > Actinomycetes > Pseudonocardiales > Pseudonocardiaceae > Saccharomonospora > Saccharomonospora sp. NPDC046836. The sequence goes on along the minus strand of NZ_JBEYXW010000043.1, from coordinate 426 downwards.
CGCGCTGATGGTGGTCGGCAACCTGTTGTTCTTCGCCCAGAACATCCTGGCCGCACTGCGGCGAACCGACGGTGACGAGGCCGGTCTGGCGAAGTGGATGCTACTGACGCCGCTGTGGTGGGCGTTCACGAGCCTGTCCGCCTACCGCGGGCTCTGGCGGCTGCTCACCGCACGGTCACAGTGGGAGAAGACGCCCCACGGGCACGACCAGGAGCTCGAGCAACTGGTCCTCGGAAAGCCCGAGCCCACGCCCGCATCCGTCCAGGCCGCGGCCTGACCGGCGAGCGAGGTCCACTGTGGAACACCTGATTGGTATGGTCCGGGCCTACGAGTGGGGGTCCAGGACGACGATTGCGGGGTTGTTGGGTCGTCCGGTGCCGTCGCCGCATCCGGAGGCGGAGTTGTGGATGGGGGCGCATCCGGGGG
>NZ_JBEYXW010000042.1:0-48599 GCF_040645195.1 Saccharomonospora sp. NPDC046836 | reverse complement strand
TCACGTAAGGTGCCCGCGACCACCGGCAGTTCCGCCGGCATCGGCGCACCAGAGGTACTGACCGAGGGAGTAAGCGCCCGGGCGTGGGCGACCATCCGACGAGCGTCGACCGGATTGAGGTTGAACATCTCCCGCACCAGCCCACCCACGCCGACATATCCCAGTGTCCCGGCCACGCCACGGGCATCGATCTCCGCGATGAACGCCAACTCCCGGGCATAGCTCTCCCGACGGCCCTGCTCCAACTCCCGCAGGCCGTCGACAAGTTCCTTATCCCCCAACGAAGACTCGGGGATCGCGTTCCCGATCACGCATCCAGTGTAGCACAGGACTCGAACATGTGTTCGACAAATCTGCCATGGTGTGCGTCAGACTTTGTGGCAGGGTCCGCGATTGGGGTCACGGAGGGTGCCAGGGTGAGCAGACAGCGCAAACCGTCCCGGCAGGTGCAGGTGGACGAGCAGATCCAGGTCGTGTTGGCGGTGTTGAGGGCGAGCTGTCGCTGGCCGATCGAGGTGGACACCGACAGCGGCCCGTGCTTCCGCGGCGGCACCTTCTTCGAGGCGTTCACCGGTGACGACCCGCTGCTCCGACACGTCCGTACCAGGGTGAGGAGGCCGCAGACCAACGGCGTGGTCGAGCGGTTCTTCGGCACCCTGAAGTACGAACACCTCTACCGCGCGATCATCGGCGACGGCAATGCCCTCGCCGTCGAGATCAACCAGTTCCGCTCGGAACACAGCGCTACGAGATCCTTGGGTGGCCCGAAGCCCGGGCCGATCCGAGGTTGGGGTACTCAGCGCCTGGTCTGGTACCTGGTCAGGAGCACGCCGCCGGGGAATGTCCGGGTCTCCAGCAGGGTTAGGTTCACCCAGTTGTCCAGGGCTGTGAAGAACGGCGTGCCGCCGCCCACCAGGACCGGATGGGTGACGATCGCGTACTCGTCGATCAGCCCGGCCCGCATCGCCGCTGCGGCGAGTGTGGCGCCGGCGATGTCCATGGGGCCGCCGTCGTCGGCTTTGAGCCTGGTGATCTCGGTGACCGCGTCGCCGGTGACCAGGCGGGTGTTCCAGTCGACCGTGCTGATCGTGGAGGAGAACACCACCTTCGGCATGTCCCGCCAGCGGCGGGCGTACTCGATCGTCGCCGGTGTGGCACCCGGCTGCTGGTCGGCGGTCGGCCAGTGGGAGCTCATCCCCTCCCACAGTTTGCGCCCGTACAGCGCCAGGCCCGTCGCCCCCACCCGGTCGGACCACCACTGGAACCACTCGTCGCTCGGCACACTCCAGCCGAGGTCGTCGCCGGGCGCGGCGATGTAGCCGTCCAGGCTCATGTTCATGCCAAAGGTCAGTTTCCGCATGGCGTCAGCCTCCCGTGAGTCGGTATTCGGCGTACAGACCAGCACGGCGCGCAAAACTCATCGGTCAGGCCACACTCATGTCATGCGAGACCTCGACCCGTTCGGCTGGCAACAATGATGAATCCGGAGTCCCGGTGAACAGCACGCGCCACTATCGTGGACCGATGGCGTCGGTCAAGCAGGTCCAAGTCACCTTCGACTGCGCAGAACCTGAGCGCGTCGCTCGTTTCTGGTGCGAGGTGTTGGGGTACGTCGTACCGCCGCCACCGAAGGGTTTTGCTACCTGGGACGATTTCGATCGCTCCCTGCCGCCCGAGCATCAGGGTTCGGCGTTCGCCTGCATTGATCCCTCAGGTGTGGGCCCGCGACTGTTCTTCCAGCGTGTTCCCGAAGGCAAGGTCGTCAAGAATCGGCTGCATCTTGACGTGCGGGTCGGCACCGGGCTCGTGGGTGAAGAGCGCCTCGCCACACTCGAGGCCGAGTGCGCACGACTGGTCGCGCTCGGCGCGGTACGCGTGCGACTGCTGCGTGCCGATGGCGTCAACGAGTCGTGCATCGTGATGCAGGACATCGAGGGCAACGAGTTCTGTCTCGACTGAGGGGCCGCGAACGCGTCCTCGCTGGCGAGAGCGGTGTCGCGGCGCTGGCCAGGGTGGCGCGCCGGGACGGCGGCACCGGACCCGACACAGTGCGTCCCGCCGATCAGATCTGGACGCCGGGCCGGTGCTGGGGTCCGCGTGGGCCGTAGTCGACCTCCGCCATTCCGTGGCCGGCGTCGATGACGGCCTGCGGGGCGTCGTATTTGTCCATGACCGCCTCGATGAAGATCATGCTGTCGTGCGGGGCTGCCAGCGCTTCCTGTAGTTCGGCCGTGGTCCTCACGACGAATGTCCTGGCGGTCGTCCCCGGGTGCAGGACCTTCGGCAGTTCGGCATAGGCCCAGTTGGCGACGTCGTTGAAGTGCCCGTCCTTACCGCAGATGGTGCGCTCGACCGTGTAGCCGCCGTTGTTGATCAGGAAGATGATGGGCTTCAGGTCGTGCCTCAGCATCGTCGACACTTCCTGGGCCGTGAGCTGGAACGACCCGTCGCCCACGAAGAGCAGGTGGCGCCGCTCCGGCGCGGCCAGGAGCGTGCCCAGTACCGATCCGACCGTGTAGCCGATCGAGCCCCAGACGGCCTGGGTGATGAAGGAGCAGCGTGGCGGGAGCTGCAGCCCCCAGCCGCCCGCCTCGGAGGTGCCGTCCTCGGCGATGAGCACATCGCCCTCGCGAACGAAGTCCTGGATCATGGCCCAGTACGCGGCCTGCGTGAGTGGGCCGGACGGCACCGTCGTGGTCGGTTCGTGGGTCTCGTCAGCCATGCGGCGGGATACCGGTTGACGTGATGGGACGCTGTCGGCGACCCGGCGGAGCAGTTCCTTCAGGTAGACGGCTTGGTAGTTGTCCGGGCCGATGTCAACGGAGTCACCACGGGCGTCGATCCGTTCCGCGGGAAGAGCGTCGTTGAACCCGCCTGAGGTCGTGTCGACCCGCCGCACACCGACCGCCAGGAGGCCGTCGCTGGTCTCCACCGCGTCGCGGACGTCGGGCTTGCTGCCTACCCCCGCGTACAGGCCGAGGAAGTGCGGGTTGGTCTCGTCGATGACTCCCTTGGCGGTATTGATGGCGGCGATGGGGATCTGCAGCTTGCCGGCTATCTCCTCCAGTTCACCGCTCACACCGAAGCGGTCCGCGTCGAGGTCCATGAGGATCGCGGGCGAACGCGCGCTGGCGAGCCGGGCCACGATGGAGTCGGCGCACGTGCGCAGCCGTTCGGGATCGCTCGGCGGCATCGCGAGTTCCAGCGGCTCCGCCGGAACCTCGACATTCAGGTAGGCGATATCTGAGGGCAGTTCCAGGTAGACCGGCAACTTGCGTTGCCAGGCGGTGAGGATGAGCCGGTCGATCTCGGCCGCTGCGTTCCGTGGCGTCAACCGAGTCTGTGCCGCCGTGACCTGGGCGTAACCGCGCAGGACAGAGTCGTAGTCGGTGTCGGCGGTCGTGTGGTGCATCAGCAGGCCGCGGTCCAGCGACTTCAGCGGAAGCGACCCGCAGACGCAGACGACGGGGACGTGCTCGCTGTAGGCGCCGGCAACGCCGTTGATGGCGCTCCATGCTCCGACACCTTGAGTCACGACGAGACCCGAGAGGCCGTTGAGGCGCGCGTACCCGTCGGCCGCGTAAGCGGCGTTCAACTCGTTGCAGTTGCCGACCCAGACGAAATCGCCGCCGTCTTCCATCTGCAGCAGGAACTCGAGGTTGAAATCGCCGGCGACCCCGAACAGGTGCGCGATACCCGCCTCACGCAACCGCCGCAGCAGGAAGTCCCCGACGGTCTGGCTGGTCACTGTCGAGTGCGCGGTCGTAGTAGTCACGATTCCTCCTCTCACTCCCGCTCCCTGGGGGCAGGGTGGCATCGGCCACCGGACGTGACTCCACCTCTTCAGGGTGAGATACGGCTGGCCAAAAAAAACTTCGGCCGGCGATGTCGAGAACCCGCGACCGGCTCCGTCCCCGTGGTGAATGCGACCAGAATGGGTCGCACCAGCATCGAGGAGAAACACGATGGCCAAGTACTTGCTGCTCAAGCACTACCGCGGCGCCCCGGCTCCGGCCAACGACGTGCCGATGGACCAGTGGACGCCGGAGGAGATCTCGGCGCACGTGCAGTACATGAACGACTTCGCGGCCCGGCTCGAGAAGACAGGCGAGTTCGTAGACGGTCAGGCGCTCGCGCCCGAGGGGACGTGGGTCCGGTACGACGGCGAGGGGCGCCCGCCGGTCACCGACGGGCCGTTCGCCGAGACCAAGGACCTCATCGCCGGTTGGATGGTGATCGACGTCGACAGCTACGAGCGCGCTGTCGAGCTGGCCGGGGAGCTGTCGGCCGCCCCTGGGGCGGGTGGGGAGCCGATCCACGAGTGGCTCGAGCTGCGCCCGTTCTACGGCGTGTCGCCCACCATCACGGAGTGACCTCACCGATGGACGAGGCCCTGCTCCGAAGCCTCACGCCGAGCGTGCTCGGAATCCTCGTCCGCCGCGGAGCCGACTTCGCGGCGGCCGAGGACGCCGTGCAGGACGCGCTGGTGGAGGCGGTCCGCGCCTGGCAGGCCGACCCACCGCGAGACCCGAAGGGCTGGCTGGTCACCGTGGCCTGGCGCCGGTTCCTCGACGCGACCCGGGCGGACACTGCCCGCCGCCGGCGTGAGGACCTTGTCGACGCGGAGCGAGGCTCGCCGAGCGACCATGACGCCGAGCCGGCACCGACACCCGCGGTGGACGACACGCTCCAGCTCTACTTCCTGTGCGCCCACCCGTCGCTGACGCCGTCGTCCGCGGTCGCGCTCACGCTGCGCGCCGTCGGCGGGCTGACCACCCGCCAGATCGCGCAGGCCTACCTGGTGCCCGAGGCGACCATGGCGCAGCGCATCAGCCGTGCCAAGCGCACCGTCTCGGGCGTGCGGTTCGACCAGCCCGGCGACGTCGCCACCGTGCTGCGCGTCCTCTACCTGGTCTTCAACGAGGGCTACTCCGACAGGGCCGATCACGTCAACCTCGCCGCAGAGGCCATCCGGCTCACCCGGCAGCTCACGGCCGCGATCGACCACCCCGAGGTCGCCGGGCTGCTCGCCCTCATGCTGCTCCACCACGCCCGGCGCGCCACCCGGACCGCACCCGACGGCAGCGTGGTACCGCTCGTCGAGCAGGACCGCGGCCGGTGGGACACCGACTTGATCGCCGAGGGCGTCGAGATCCTGCAGGCGGCCCTCGCCCGCGACCGGCTGGGCGAGTTCCAGGCCCAGGCCGCCATCGCGGCACTCCACGCTGACGCGCCCACCGCCGAGGAGACCGACTGGGTGCAGATCGTCGAGTGGTACGACGAGCTCGAACGACTGACCGACAGCCCGGTCGTCCGGCTCAACCGCGCGGTAGCCGTCGGCGAGGCCGACGGACCGCGCGCCGGGCTGGCGGCACTCGCGGCGCTGAATGACTCACTGCCCCGCCACACCGCGGTGGCGGCGTACCTCCACGAGCGCGACGGCGACCTGGCGACGGCGGCACGGCTCTACGCCGAGGCGGCCGACAAGGCACCCAACCTCGCCGAGCGTCACCACCTGACGCGCCAAGCCGCCCGGCTCAACGCCCGCCGGTGACGTTGGCGGGTTCGGCGCCGCAGGCGACGTCGCGCCGCGGACGCTGCCCGGTGACCAGGAAGTTCGTGGCGGCGTCATTGGCGCACCGGTTGTCCAGGAACAGGTACGCGAGGTGGCCGCCCTGGTCGGCGGTGACCATCCGGGCCCGGTCGCCGAAGGCCTTGTGCAGCTCCCCGGCACCGGCGCCGGGTTGCCGGTGTCGAGCGCGCGCCAGATCTCGGCCAGCTGCGGCATGTTCCGGTCGTAGTAGAGGCTGGAGAACGTGACGAAGCGGAACGCCTGACCGTTGTAACCGTCCGGGTGTGGCTTCGCGTCCAGCCGCGCGGCGAGCTCGAAGTACTTCGCCCGCACCTGTCGCGGTGTCCGGCCGAGGCCGTACTCGGGGTGGGCGGCGGCGAACTTCGCGAAGTCCGGGAACCTGTCCTCGACGCCCTGCCCGAACATCCCCGCGAACGAGGAGTCCCAGCCGCGGGGGCCCGTCGCGAGCCCAGCCCCGCCCGGTCCGCCGGTGTTGGTCAGCAGCACGCCCCGGCGCTTGTCCGGGTTGGTGCTGGCCAGGCGGGACACCGCGATCTCGATCGTCTGTCCGTCGGGGTTGCGGTAGTCCAGTGGGACATCGAGTGTCGCGCACTCCAGACCGGGCTTGGCGACGTCCGCCGGGCACGCCCCCCAACTGAGCGTGCCCGGCGTCGTCGCCGCCGACGCGCTCGGCGGGGTCACCGTCGCCACCACAGCGGCGGCGAGAACGGCCAGGACCGGTTTGCGCATCGGTGCTCCTCCCGGGGCAATCGTGCTCAGCGGCGAGGTTCCCAGCGGAAGAGGCGGGAGGCGAAGACGACGGCGACGAGGACCCAGGCCAGGGTGGGCGCAAGCAGGAGCAGGGAGTCGGCGAGGGCGATGCCGCCGTTCCAGGCGTTCATGACGAGTTCGGTGGCCGAGCCACCGGGGAGCAGGCGCTTGAGCAGGGTGAGTTCCTCGGTGCCGGTGATGCCGATCCAACTGGCCACGGCGATGACGCCGAGGCTGACGGGCAGCGTGGTGACCTGGGCGTGCTCGGGGGAGTTGGTCAGCCCCGCGGTGGCCAGGCCCAGGCCGATCATCATGGCGACGGTGGCGACGACGGCCAGCGCCAGGAGCGCGATGTTGTCCGGCATGCCGGTGACCACGCCCAGCACGGTCATGATCACGGCCACCTGGATCAGCGCGATGACGGTGACCGGCAGCACCAGCCCGGTCAGGATGCCGGCATCCCCGGCGGCGGTGGAGCGCAGCCGCTTGAGGAACAGGTTCTGCCTGCGCGAGGCCAGCGTGGTGACCGCGCTGGTGTAGAGCCCGAAGGCGCTGACCGTGAACATCACGATCGCGGCGATGTAGCCGAGGCTGCCGATCTGGGCGAAGAGCTCGTGTTGGTAGACGAAGAACGCGCAGATCGCGATGGGCATCACGAAACTGGTGATGAGCACCGAGCGGTTCCGGAAGATCTGGATCAGCTCGCTCAGAGCGATCGAAAGCATGACTGAGGTCCCCCTTGTGGGAAGAATGCGATGGGCTAGCTGTTGTCGATGGCGCGGAACACGTCGTCGAGCCGGGTCGGGCCCGCCTCGAGCTCTCGCAGCTCCACTGCGTGGTCCTGCGCCCATCGGAGCAGGGTGAACAGGTCCTTCTGCAGGTGATGGGTCTCGATCAGAAACTTTTCGTCGGTCTCCCGCCTGCCCTGCAACGGCAGCGCCGGAGCCGACGGCGGAAGAACGAACTTGATCATCGCGGGCAGCGTCTGCGTCAGCTCGGCGACGGTGCCCTCCTGGTGGAAGGTTCCCCGGTGCATCAGGCCGATCCGGTCGGCGCGTTGCTGCGCCTCCTCCAGATAGTGCGTGGTGAGCACGATCGTGGAGCCGTCCTCCCGCAGCTTGTCCACCGCGTCCCACACCGCGTCCCGGGACTGGATGTCCAAACCGGTCGTCGGCTCGTCCAGGAACACCAGCTCCGGCGTGCCGTACACCGCCGTGGCGAAGTCCAGCCGCCGCTTCTCCCCACCGGAGAGCTGCGACACCTTCGTGTTCGCCTTGCGCGTGAGATCCACGACGCTGAGCACCCGCTCCACCCGGTCGGTGCGCTGGGTGAGCTTGCCGATCAGGCGGACCGACTCCTTCACCGTCAGATCCGGCGAGAAGCCGCTCTCCTGCAACATGATGCCCATCTTCGGGCGCACGGCAGCCCGGTCCTGCGGGCTCTTCCCCAGCACCCGTACCGTGCCCGACGTCGGAGCACGGTGCCCTTCGATGGTCTCCAAGGTCGAGGTCTTACCCGCCCCGTTCGTGCCCAGCAGGGCGTAGAACTCGCCCCGCCGCACCTGAAAGGACAGATCCTTCACGGCATGAAAGTCGCCATACTTGAGATTCAACCGGTCAACGTCGATCACTGGTGTGGAGTTCATGTCTAGATCTCAATGGCACCAGCCCACATCTGCCAGTGCAACCACGTCATCACTTCCCCATGACATTCCTTGGGGTGAACATATGACGCAGCGTCACTGGTGGCCACCGCAGATCGGAACAATACTGGGGAGGCTGACCGTGGACCTGGCTGATGTGGACAGTCGCGGTCCGACTGCGCAACCCGACCGCTCGGCAACCAGGTGAGGAACAGTGAGCCCGACACATGCGGTGTCCGAGGACACCGAGCCGGCGCAGGGACAGCTACGCAAACTCAACCTCACCTTGTTTATCCCGCTGCTTGCCGTCGTCGGGGTGCTGGTGGTGGCCGTCGACGCCCGGTCCTGGTGGGAAGCCCTCGTCCTGGGTGCGGGCGTGGTGGCGGCCCTGGTGGCCTTCGTGCGGTGGGCGGCAGGCGAGGTCTTGCGCGTCGCGCTCCCGTGCCTGGCCGTCACCGCGGTGATGTGGGTCTTCGGAGTGCTGGCCGCCGACAGTACGGCGGCGTTCTACGGCCTCGTCGTCGTGGGCCCCCTCGTCATCCCCCAACTGCCGCGCCACCGAGGCGCGGCAGCCTTTGCGCTGGCTGGCTTCGTCGCCGCAGTAGGTGCGGCTGGGTTGCTGGTGTCGGAGGAGGACTTTCCCGGTGGTCTGATCCAGTACGTTCTCATCCCCACCGGTGTCACGGCGGTGGGGACCGGACTCATGTTCCCCAACAAGCGTTTCTACGACGTCGTCGCGGAGCTGGAGGAGACGAGGCAGCGGGAAGCGGAGCTGGCGGTCATCCGCGAACGCGTCCGGTTCGCCAGCGACCTGCACGACATCCAGGGCCACACCCTCCACGTGGTGAAGCTGAAAACGGCGCTCGCCCAGAAACTGGTGGACAGCGATACCGAGCGAGCCAAACAGGAGCTGCGGGAGATCCACGCCCTGGTCAGCGACACCATCACGCAGACAAAGGAGCTCGCCTACGCACAGCGGCGGCTCAATCTCTCCGCCGAGCTGGAGAACGCGAGGAACCTCTTCGAGGCCGCGGGCATTCAGGTGCGCATCAACCGCGAAGCAGACGTCGACCCAGGCGCGAGCGAACTGCTCGGCCAGGTCCTGCGCGAGACGACGACCAACATCCTGCGTCACGCCCAGGCGACGCGGGTGCGGATCACCCTGTCGGAGTCGAGCATCACCATCGTCAACGACGGAGCTCAGGAAGCGCCGCTGCCCGAGCTGCGGGGACTGGCCGCCCTCGAACAACGCGTCGCCGCCGACGGAGGTGAACTGACAGTCGAACAGGACAACGGAAAGTTCCTGACAGCCGCGGCCTTCTGTGTCAACCGCAAGGTCAAGTCAGGCCGAGTGCTTCGCAACCGCACCTCAGGGGAACGTGACGCGAGCCAGCCACAAGTACGTGACCAGACAGAACCTCCGTCTCCCAAAGCAACCAACACATTGAATTCCGGGGAGGCGGAACAGTGACCACTGTGGTGCTCGCCGACGACGAAGCCTTGCTCCGCAAGGCAATGGCCGCGCTGCTCCCGCTGGAGGGTGAGGTCACCGTGCTCGCCGAAGCGGAGAACGGCGAGCAGGCCGTCGATGCCACCCTGCGGCACCAACCCGACGTGCTCGTCATCGATCTCGAGATGCCGGGTGTGGACGGTCTCGGCGCCGTCGCGGAGATCCGCCGCACCAGGCCGAACCAGGTCATCCTCATGCTGACCCGCCACGCCAAACCCGGAGTGCTCCGCAAGGCCCTCAAGCTCGGGGTACAGGGCTTCGTCAGCAAGTCCGCCGAACCCGCGCACATCACCGCGGTCATCACCGCACTGCACGAAGGCAAGCGCTGGATCGACCCGGATGTTTCCGCGCTCGCCGTCGTCGACGACTGCCCGCTCACCGACCGGGAGATCGACGTGCTGCGCGCGACCAGCGAGGGCTACTCGGTCGCCGACATCGCCACCCAGCTCCACCTCGCACAGGGCACGGTGCGCAACTACCTCTCCAACGCCATGCAGAAGACCCAGACCCAGACCCGGCACGAAGCGGCCCGGTACGCACGCCAACAGGACTGGTTGTAAGACCGAGAAAACGGGGGAGAACATGCAGAACGACATGCTGCTCGTCGAGGACCTGATGATGCTGCTGCTCGACGACGAGACGGGGACCCCTGCCGCGGCGGGCACCCTGCACTACACCCTCGGCGGCGCCGTGCTCGTCGAGCTGGCGCTCCGCGGCAGGGTCGAGACCGAAGGCGGCGAGGGCCTGAACGGCCCCAAAGTCCTCGCGGTCGGGGATGGTTCACTCTCGGACCCGCTGCTCCAGTCCGCCTACGAGAAGGTCGCCGAGCGACCTCGGCGCGTCCAGCCACTCCTGCTCCACATCGGGGGCGGCCTCCGGAAGCCGGTGATCGACCGGCTGATCGAGCGTGGCCTCATCCGTCGCGAGAAGAAGCGGGTACTGGGCGTGTTCCCCATGACCATGCTGCCTGCCGAGGACACTGGGCATGAGGCGGAGCTCCGGCGGAAGATCCGTGCCGTGCTGGAAGACGGCGAGAGCCCTGACACCCGCACCGGGGCGCTGATCGCGCTGCTCTCCTCGAGTGGCGCCCTGCCCGCTCTGCGGCCTCCGATCAAGTGGTCGGGCAAGGTCTACAAGCGAGCGAAGGAAATCGAGAAGGGCCACTGGGGTGCCGAGGGTGTGAGCACCGCGGTGACCCGGACCGCCGTGGCGATCGCAGTGTCGACCGCTGCGGTCAGCATCTCCGTGGTCACGTCAGCGTCAACACAGTAGGGGTGGGCGCTCGCGATCAGGTGTCCTAACGCGACAGACGCGGCGATCACGAGCAACTATTTAGATTCCTTCGATGGCCGGGGCCGAGCGCGCTGCTGGGCTGAACCTGTCACCCGGCAGGAAGTTCACCGACGTCCTGGAATTCCGGGTCGTCGAGCAGCGCTAGCAAACTGATCGAGTTGGCCCTTCATACTTTCGCCTCGTTCTTTCTCCCGAGTACGGCGACGACGAACCCGGCGGCCAGTATCACGATGGCCCCACCGACGCCGGCAAAGGTCTGTAGTCCGTGGGCGGCGGCGTCCTGGACTGTCCGAAGGAGTTCCGGCAGGTTCTCGCCGGCTGCGATTCCTTCGTGAATGCTTGATTGAGCCGCTGCCGCAGCTGTCTCCGGGGCGTCCGCGGGGAGATTGCTGGTCAACGAGGCGCGGTAGGCCAACATTCCGACCGCTCCGCCTACGGCGACGCCGAGTGCGCTGCCGAGTTCGCCCCCGACTTCCTGGGCTGCCGCCGCGGAGCCGGTTTTTTCCGCTGGGGCACTGGAGATGATGAGGTCGCTGATCAGTGCCATGGCCCCGCCCTGACCGAAGCCGATGAGCGAGATGGCTCCCACCAGCACTGGAAGCGCCGCTCCGGTGCCGGCCAACAACGCGAGAGCCCCGGCTCCGATGGCGGCGATGACGATCCCGCCTGTCACGACCGTGGCCGTGCGCAGCCGGTTGGCGAGCACTGGCGCCAGCATCGCTCCGGCGATGTTGAGCACGATGTAGGGCAGGGTCCACAGTCCGGCGTGCAGTGGGGACAGGCCGGCAACCCATTGCAGGTACTGGGTGAACAGGTAGAAGATGCCGACCACGCCGACACCCACCAACAACAGGGTCGCCAGCGATACCGTCATGCCGGGGTTGCGCAGGAGCGCCAGGTCGAACAGCGGGTTGTCGAGGCGGCGCTGGCGGCGCGCGAACAGGGCGAGGATGCAGACACCGAGGAAAGCGATGGCGAGGTAGGACCACGCGGAGCCGGTACCGGTCTCGTGTCCGGCTGCGAGTTCCTGAAGCCCATAGACAACCGCAAGCATCCCGGACACGGAGAGGAAGACGCTGATGAGGTCGATGCGTGCGGGGTTGCCGTCCTGACGCTCGGGCAGCAGCCTCGGCCCCGCGATCAGGAGCAGGACCAGTGGTGGGACGTTGATGAGGAACACCGATCCCCACCAGAAGTACGCCAGCAACGCCCCGCCCAACAACGGACCCACCGCGCCGCCGACCGAGAAGGCGCTGAACAGGATGGCGATGGCGAATCGTCGCTGGGTGTCATCGCGGAACATGGTGCGCAGGAGGGAGAACAGTGACGGCATCAGTGTCGCGCCCGCAATGCCGAGTGCGGCGCGGGCCGCGATGAGCATGCCTGCGCTGGTGGAGTACGCGGCCACCACGGAGAGGGTGGCGAAAGCCGCAGAGCCGATCAGCATGAGGCGACGGGGACCGATGCGGTCGCCGAGCCGTCCTGCGGCGACGAGGAAGCCGGCGATCAGGAAGCCGTAAATGTGAACGATCCACAACGCCTGGGTCGCGCTGGGTTGCAGGTCGGCGGAAAGCGTTGGCATGGCGAAGAAGAGCACCGTGACGTCGGCCGCCACCGCCAGCATCGGCAGCACCAGTAGTGCGAGCCCTGCCCACTCCCGCCCGGTCGCCCTGGTCGGCGCTTGGTGAGTTCGGTCTGTGCCTGGTTCGCTCATCGTGCTGACCTCCCAGAGAAACGTTCCGTATCGATACGTAACGGTACAGGATTACGGAACGACCCGTAACATTGACTTCATGGCCGATCCGAGCGACACGAACGCGCGCCCGGGAGGGCGACCCCGTGATCCGCACATCGACGCGGCCGTGCTGGCCGCCACCCTGGGGTTACTCGACGAGGTCGGCTACACGAACGTGAGTCTTGAAGAAGTCGCGCGCCGCGCGGGAACCTCGCGTCCGGCGATCTACCGACGTTGGTCGAACCGGCCCGCGCTGGTTCTGGCAGCGATCGGCAGCCGCCTCGACGTGCCGACAGCTCCCGACACGGGGTGCACGCTGTGCGACATCGGCGACAGCTTCAACATCTTCCTCGCGGCCTATCGAACCATTCGCCCGGATGCCTACATCGCGCTGTACTCCGAGTGCGTCCGGGATCCAGAACTCCAGCAACGCTATGTGCAGACCGTGGTCGAACCATCTCGCGACGCCGTGCGGGAAACCCTGCGCCGCGCCGTCGACCGTGGCGACTTACGTGATGACGTCGATGTCGAGCAACTCCTCGACGTCATCGCCTCGCTCGCGCACTACCGTGTGCTGTTCGGCCAGCACCTGAGCGACGACGAGGCAGAGAAGGTCATCGAGACGCTCCTCCAGGGTGCCGCCGTTGACTACGCTGCTCTGCTGGCGCACAGCGAAGCACTGGAACGCGAGCATTTCGACAGTTCCGGAGCCCACCACGTGAGCACCACGCACACTTGACGCTCCAGCCCCGCTCGGCTTTCGCAAGAAAGGTCCAACCTTCTACGGAACCATTGACGGCACCCGTGCGTCGTGGTGAATGTTAGTGCTCAACTGAGCAGTATGTTGTGGACGATTCACCAACGAGGTTGACGAGGGGGCTCGGGCAGGTGACGGGTTTCGGTGCGGTTCCCGATGAGCTGCGGGAGACGGCGGGCAGGATCGGCGAGGCTGTCGGTGGCGTGGCGAGCATGGTCTGGAGAGGACCGAGCGGCGACTACGGCCACCCCGGGGTTCAGACCGGCTGGGAGCAGTTCGTCGAGCAGCTGAAGGCACAGGTCGAGGCGTTGCGTGACCAGGCCGAGGAGTTCGGCAGCAACCTCGGCGTAGCCGCTGGCCGGTACCAGGAGACCGAGGCCGGGACCGGCGCCACACTGGCCGGGTTCGGGGACATGATCGCGGACTACGGCGGTCCGGCCGTCGGCGGCGCCATTGGTGGCGCGGCGGGTGCGGCAACGAGCGGCGCGATCGGGAGTGTCCTTGGCGGAAACGCCGACGGCGACGCGAACTCCGGGAACGAAGGAACTGTGTGATGGTTGAACTGGGGCAGACCAACAATCCCAAGGACCTCATCCCGGGCGAACCCGAGGTGATAACCAGCGACCTGCGGGAGCTGATCGGCACCATCACCACGGCCGACGAGATCGGCGGAAGCCTGGGCCGGATCGATCCCGTGCAGTGGGTGGGCGAGGCCAGCAACGCGTTCCGGTCGGCATTCGGCAACGAACCTCCGAAGTGGATACGGGCGGTGGAGGCCGCAGGCCAGGGCGGGCAGTCGCTGTGCGACTTCGGCGATGTGCTGACCTGGGGCCAGGGCGAGGCGCAGCGCGCGATCGAGCTGTACCACCAGGCGCAGGCCGCGAGCCGGGCCGCGGCGGCACGGTACGACGCACTGGCCCAGGTCGCGCAGTCGGTCGGCGAGGCCATCGGCATTTTCCAGGATCCGGGCCAGGCCGCCGCGCAGGAGGCACAGGCCATTTTGGACGCTGCGCGTCAGCAGGTCGAGCAGGCAGGCGGTCTTGTCGCGCGGGCGCTCGGGTTCGAGTCGGACGGTGAGGGCGGGTACACGCGCCCGTTCGGGGAGAACGAGTGGGGCGCCGGTCAGCGGCAGACGCAGCGTCGCTGGGACCCGGAGACCGGGCAGTGGGTCGAGGAGGATCCCGGCGGCTGGCAGCAGAACCAGCACGGACGCAGCTACCAGCGCGAATGGGGTAGCCAGGCTGACGGCCTGCTGCACGACGAACTCCGCGACACGCTCGCCGAGTTCGGCATCGAGATCCCATTCTCCGAGATGCTCGGCCTCGAGGAGGGGCGCTGGGAGAACGGAACCGGCATCGAATGGATGGGCGGCTCCGCCGAGGGTGACTTCGATGCCGGCTGGCTCTCCGGCCGTGGCAAGGCGGAGGGCTCGCTGCTGGGAGCCAATGCCGGTAACTACTACGAAGTCACCGCGGATGGGATCAACGCGGGTGCCAACGCCGAGGCATACCTGGCCAGGGGCAGCGCCGAGGGAGAACTGGACTTCGGCGGCGGAGTCACCGCGGAGGGACGTGCCGAGGGCATGGTCGGCGCGTCGGCAGGGGCCGAGGGCAGCGTCGATGCGTTCGGTGCGCAAGGCAGCGCGGAGGCCTTCGTCGGCGCACGTGCCGAGGCGGGCGGCGAGATGAACTTCGGCGATCACGGCAGCGTGTCGGCCAGCGGCGAGGCGATGGCCGGTGCCGAGGCGTCCGGCCAGGCCAGTATCGGCCTGACCGGTGTCGAGGCCGGTGGTGAGGCGTTCGCCGGGGCGCGGGCCAGCGGGGAGGTCGGCGCCGAGGTGGCCGGTGTCGGTGCCGGTGTGAACGGTGAGGCGTGGGCCGGTGTCGGTATCCAGGGCAGCGCACAGTTCGGTATGGGCGATGACGGCAAGTTCCACATCGGCGCCTCGGGTGGCGCGGCCCTTGGTGTGGGTGGCAAGGTCGGCTTCGATGTGACCATCGATCCCGGCGGGGTCGTCGACGCGGTCGGCGATGCTGCCGGCGCGGTCGGCGACGTCGCCTCGGGTGTTCGCGATGCTGCCGGCGCAGTGGGCAATTTCCTCGGCTTCTGAGCCATTGCCAGAGATTGACGAGAGAGGCGAACAATGGCCACGACACTTCCGGTTCCGATCGAGTTCTCCCTGCCGGAGGGCTGGAGATCGGTCGATCCGGACGAGATCGGTACCCCCGAGGCGGCCTTTGTCGCGCTGCACCCGGCATCCGGCGGTGGCGGGTTCACGCCGAACGTCACGATCACCGGTGAGCTGCGTGAGGCCGATGTCCCGCTGTCGGTGGTCGCGGAGGAGTCCGTCGAGCGGTTGCGGCTGGGCGCGCGCGAGGTGAAGGTCGGCCGCACCAGCGAAGGCGGCACGGCGGAGAACCCCGTTCACACGCAGGCGGTCCGCCTTGAGGTGACTCTGTCCGGACAGCAGCAGTACCTGGTGCAGTACCAGGTCTTCATGGGTTTCGGTGACGTCGCGGGCACCGCGAGGCGGGCGGTGCTGCAGACCGTGCTGACCTCGCGGCTCGACCAGTTCCCGCAGGTGATCGACGACTTCCAGAAGTTCATCGAGACGATCAGGCCAGAGCAGGGCGGGACAGCACCGGGAGGCGTGTCATGAGTGAGACGGCCAAGAGGCTGGTGCGGCGCATCGAGGCGATCGACACCGCGGCCGCGGACAACCGCGCGCGTGCGGAGACCTACCAGCGGATGACCGAGGAACTGAGCGATGTCACGGGTACCGCGACGTCGCCGGACGGCGTGGTGACCGTGGTCGCCGGGCCGGATGGTGCGGTCAAGCGGGTCACCTTCTCCGACCAGGTGCGGGCGGTGCAGCCCACGGCTCTGTCCACCAGCGTGGAGCAGACGATCGCGCAGGCACGCGTCGCCGCGACCACGGCGCAGGCGGAGGTGGTGCGCCGCGCGATGGGCGACACCGACCTGCTGGACAGGGTGCTGGCAGAGGACGCGCGGATGTTCGGTGATCAGCGGCCGGTCGCGGTTTCACCAGCCCGTCCACAACGGACGGATGACGACGACTTCGAGGACTTCCGGGTACTGGGCCGGTAAGCCACAGGGCAGCGGCGGAAGGGGAAAGGTGAGTACGGGCGTCGTTCTCGCGATCGTGATCGGTGGCACCGTGCTGGTGTTGGGTGCGGTGGCAGCACTGGTGATCTGGATCAGACGGTCCTTTGTGAACAACTCCAGGGCGTCCCTCGACCGGTTGTACCAAACGGCCGTGAGTCGCGGTTGGACATTCGCCGAGCGGGACGACTCCTATGTGGCGCTCTACGACCGGCAGTACGACCGGCGCAGCCGGTGGGAGCCGCTCACCCATCCGCCGCGCGCGAAAAGCGCGCGTGACGTGGTGACAGGGACGCACAGGGGCCGACCGTTCGTCGCGGCCACGTTCGACACCGTCTACCAGGGCAGGCACCTGCCGGAGCGGGCGATCTGGGTGGCGGCCCCCGCGGCGCATCCGATGCTCAGCATCCAGCGCGTGGTGGCGGCGCAGAACGTGGTCAACCGCGCGCTCGGTCTCGGCGGCATAGTGACCGGGAACCCCGAGTTCGACCGGCGGTTCGAGGTGCTCACCGAGGACGACCGGTTCGGCCATGCGGTGCTGGGCACCGCGCTCGTGGAGTTCCTGCTCACCGACCCTCGCGAGTTCCGTGGTGTCTACCTGCGCGGCGAGTACCTGGACGTGCTCGACCCCGTTCAGGACCACCGCGACCCGGATGAGTTGGTGCCGGCGCTGGACCTGCGTTGCGACATCCTGGACCGCATGCCCGCGTGGTCGTGACTCAACCGTCACGGCGAAGCCCGCCTCCGCGGGAGCGGAGGCGGGCTGACAGTTACGGCGCGCCGCGCCGTGAGGAAAGGGCGCGCCGCTTTTCAGTCCTCAGATGACGCGCACGCCCTGAGCCTGCGGTCCCTTCTGACCCTGTCCCACCTCGAACTCAACGCGCTGGCCCTCATCGAGAGACTTGAAGCCGCTGCCCTGGATCTCCGAGTAGTGCACGAAGACGTCCGGACCGCCGCCATCCTGTGCGATGAAGCCGAAGCCCTTCTCGCCGTTGAACCACTTCACACTGCCTTGCGCCATGCCTACATCTCCCTGCGGCGCCGTCTTGTCCCCACGGTGAGGCCAGCCGACACCAGATTACGAAGGTACCAGCATGGCAGGCTTCTCTTCGGCCCGCTGGAGCGGGTTCACCGGAGCTTGCCGGACGCGGCATCCAAACCGAGCATGGCCAGCAGTTGAGAGCAGTCCTCCACGTCGGCCGCGTGATCGGCGACCGTCCTGGCCGCGCGGGCGTTCTGGATAGCGCTGTGGCGGTCTTCGACTGCTCTGGCCTGCGTGATCCGCGCCGGGGGCGGAGCGCTCGTGTGTCGAGCCAAGGTCATCCGGCACCTTCCCTGTTCCGCCACATTCACGTGGCTGTCATGACGGGAACTCGCCGTCGCGATCCGTCCCAATACCCATCGTGACAGGCGGAGGCCGCCTCCACTAGTCCTGTTGGATGTCGGTCACCGAAGATGTCAGCCTCGGTCACGTGCCAGTGAGGCCGCCCGATCGCGTCGTTCCTCGAACCGGCGCGCTTGGGTGTCCAGGGCGGTCAGGAAGTCGGCCAGCTCCTTGCGTGCTGCCTCTCCGGTAGCGCCCAGACCCTCGATGTCGAACACCCGCCAGTGCCGCAGCAACGGCCACACCACGTCGTCGTGATGGATCCGCAGGTCGTAGATGCCCGCCTTGGCGATCGTCACCGCCTTACGGGCGAAACTGGGAATGATACTGCCGGGCATCTGAAATCCGATGACCTCGTCGGTGATGGCGCGTAGCGTCGCATCCGGTGCGATCTCCAAGGCCGCCTTGACCAGGTTGCGGTAGAAGACCATGTGCAGATTCTCATCCATCGACACGCGGGTGAGCAGCTTGTCGGCCAGCGGGTCCTCGGTGAACCGCCCGGTGTTGCGATGTGAGATCCGGGTGGCCAGTTCCTGGAACGACACGTAGGCGAAAACGTTGAGCATCGGCTTGTCACCGCTGTCGTAGCCGGCCTGCATCGTCTGCATCCGGGCCCGCTCGAGCTCCTCGGGGTCGACGGCTCTGGTCACCACCAGATAGTCGCGAATACAGATGCCGTGGCGGCCCTCCTCCGCCGTCCACCGGTGCACCCATTCGCCCCACGCGCCGTCCCGCCCGAAAGCCCGCTCGATCTCGCGGTGATAGCTGGGCAGGTTGTCCTCGGTCAACAGGTTGACTTCCAATGCGACGCGCGCCTCCGGGGATACCCGGGACTGCTCCGGGTCCCACGCCTCGCCACCGAGGTCGGCGAAGTCGCGGCCCTGTCCCCATGGCACGTACTCGTGGGGCATCCAATCCTTGGCGACGCTCAGGTGCCGGTTGAGGTTCTCCTCCGCCGTCGACTCGAGATCCAGCAGCAGGCGAGTTGGGTCGGGATGAGTCATGGGCACTCCTTCGAAGAGACTCCAGCCTAACCTACGCAACCGTAGGTTAGTGTTAGGTGAGCGCGAGGCCGATCGTGAATCTGGCCCCGGTCGGAAGACGGAGCCGCTGAACATCCCGGCGCGAAGCCCGGGTGTTTTCGCATGCTCGGTGTGTTCGATGCAAATCGCAATTCGCCGGTATTACGGAATTCTTGTAACGGAAGAATCGCTTTCCGTGGCTGTCCGGCTTGTCGCAGCGAAGGGTGCGGCTTGCCGATCGCTGGCGCTCATGCCGCTTGTGCGTAACTGTCTGACCTTGGAAACGAGACCCGGGTACGGTTAGGCTACGGGAACGTGCCAGGCCCGTAGTTTGCGCTGTTTCGCTTCTTGGCTGTAAATAGCTCGATTTATGTCCGGGCTTGGTTGTTCGCGTAACGGAATCGAACGTGTGGTGGTCACCGGCGCGGGAGTCGTCGCGGCGAATGGAATCGGCACGCTCGAGTTCTGGGAGTCGCAGCTGGCCTCCCGCAGCGGTCTCGGGAAGCTGTCTCGATTCGAGCCGTATGGCCCCTTCACCCCTGTGGTGGCGGAGCTGGAGATTCCCCCTCGCCTTCGGCTCGCCGACGACGAGATCGCCCGGACCGACCGTTGCACCCAGCTGGCTGCGGCAGCCGCCCAGTTGGCCATTGACGACAGTGGTCTGAGTCAGGTCGACCCCGCCGCAGTCGGTGTGATGCTCGGCACAGCCTATGGCGGTATCGAGTCCCTGGAGGACAGTCACCGGGCACTGCTGGAAAGCGGACCGGGTGCCGTGCAGGCGCGCTTCGTCCCGATGTCAATGCCCAACAACGCGCCCGCGTGGATCGCGATCCACCATGGGTTCACCGGACCGACAGGCGTCACGACGAGTGCCTGTGCGTCCAGCGCCGACGCCCTCATCGCGGCGCGTCAGATGATCGTCTCCGGAGAGGCGGAGGTGGTGCTGGCCGGGGGAGCGGAAGCACCGATCGTGCCGCATGTGATGGCAGGCTTCGACCGCCTCAGTGTGATGTCCACCTGCGACGTTCCGGCGGAGGCGTTCCGGCCGTTCAGCCGGGACCGCTCGGGTTCTGTCCTTGGTGAGGGCGCCGCGCTGCTGGTGCTCGAGTCGGCTTCTCACGCCGCTGCCCGGGGTGCGGCCCCGGTGGCCGAGTTCGCCGGATACGGGCGCACCAGCGACGCCTATCACATGTGCCGGCTCGACCCGGCCGCGGTCGGCCCTGAACAGGCGATCGTCAAGGCGCTGCGTTCCGCGGGACTGCGGCCCGAGCAGGTCCAGCACGTCAACGCGCACGGTTCGGGCACGCGGCTCAACGACGCGGTGGAAGCACTCGCTCTGCGCAGGGTCTTCCGCGATCGAGACGCACGCCCGGCGGTCGTCGCGAGCAAGTCGCTGACCGGCCACACCCTGGGTGCGACGGCAGCGCTGGAGGCCGTGGCGACGGTGCAGGCGATCGCCAACGGCGTGGTTCCGCCAACGCTGGGCGCCGACCCGGTCGATCCCGAACTGGACATCGACGTGGTCACCGGGGCGCCAAGGGAGGTCGCCGTGCGCGCCGCACTCACCAACTCGTTCGGTTTCGGCGGCCACAATTCCGTGCTGGCGTTCACCGCACCATGAACCAGGATGTTCTCACCGAGCGACGCGGGCCGGTTCTCGTCATCACCCTCAACCGGCCGCGGACCGGTAACGCGTTCGACCGCGCGATGCTGGGCGAGCTGGCCCGCGCCTTTGACCTTCTGGAAACCGGTTCCGACCTCGCCGCAGGGGTCGTTACCGGGACCGGCCGGGACTTCTGCGTAGGAGCGGACCTGCGAGCGGGCGAGGAGGCCCTACGGGACATGGTGCTCGACGTCGGTTCCGGCGTGCTCGGTCGCGAAGTGTCCAAACCGCTGGTCGCCGCGGTGGAGGGCTATGCGCTGGGGGGCGGACTGGAACTGTGTCTGGCCTGCGACCTCGTCGTCGCGGCCCGTGACGCCAGGCTGGGGCTGCCCGAAGTCAGGCACGGTGGGATCGCGGCGGGCGGAGCGCTGCTGACGCTACCGCGCCGGGTGCCCTATCAGATCGCGGCCGAACTCGCTTTGACCGGCGATATCCGCCCGGCGGAGTTCTTCGCCCGCTGGGGTCTGGTGAATGAGGTCGTGGACCCTGGCACGAGCTTGACGCGAGCAATGGACGTGGCGGGGCGGATCTGCGGCAACAGTGCCATCGCGACGTCCGCGACCAAGCGGATTCTGCAGCAGTCCACCGCCTGGCCACCGGGCGAGGCGTGGGAGCGGCAGCGCGCTCACGTGGAGCCGGTTCTGCGCTCGGCCGGGTTCACCGAAGGCCTGCGGGCGTTCGTGGAGAAACGTGAAGGGATGTCGCCGGCATGAGACTCGACGGAACAGCCGCTGTGGTCACTGGTGGAACCTCCGGCCTCGGCTTGGCCACCGCGCAAAGGCTGTTGCGTGCGGGCGCGGCGGTGGTACTGGTCGGCCGGGACGAGCGGCGCGGCCGGGAGCTCGCGGCGGAGCTCGGTGGCCGGGCCCAGTTCGCGCCCGCGGACACCCGCTGCGCCGAGGCGGTCGCGGCGGCACTCGACCTCGCCGCTACGCAAGGTCCATTGCGGACTGTGGTGAACTGCGCCGGCATTGTGGCGAGCGCGCGGACGGTCGATCGTAACGGCGTCGCCGCCTCGCTGGAGGCGTTCAACGAGCTGATCCAGGTCAACCTGGTGGGCACCTTCAACGTGCTCCGTCTCGCGGCCGAGCGGATGGCCGGCAACACCGTTGACGCAGGGGAGCGAGGGGTCGTCATCAACACCGCCTCCGTCGCCGCGTTCGAGGGACAGCAAGGTCAGGCGGCCTACGCGGCGGCCAAGGCCGGGATCGTCGGCATGACGCTTCCCACGGCTCGCGATCTCGCGCCGGCGTTGATCAGGGTCGTCACCATCGCTCCGGGGTTGTTCGACACCCCGATGGCGGCGGCAGTGCCGGAGCGGCTACGCACGTCCTTGGTCGAACAGACCGCGCATCCGAAGCGGATGGGCATGCCGGACGAGTTCGCCGCGCTCGTCCAGCACGTTGTGGAGAACCCCATGCTCAATGCGGAGGTCATCCGTCTCGACGGCGCCGCACGGGTGGCCGCCGGATCCGGCGGCTCTCCCGGGAACACCGCCTCCCGTTGACCGAAAGAGGTTGTCATGGACGAACTTTCCGAGGTGCTCCGCACCGACGGTGCACCCGAGCTGATGCGGGCGGCCGCTGTGCCGCCCGACTACGTCGCCGCTCACTTGCGGCGCGAGGACGAGGATCTGTTCCGCGGTGTGGCGGACAAGGACGTCCGCAAGGCACTGCACGTGGGGCGGGTACCGATGCCCGAGCTCGCGCCCGATGAGGTTCTCATCGGGGTGATGGCGAGCTCGCTCAACTACAACACGGTCTGGTCGGCGACCTTCGAACCGGTGTCGACCTTCGGGGCGCTGCGGCGGCTTGCCAGAGGCGGTGGCTATGAAGCCCGCCACGACCAACCGTTTCACGTCGTCGGTTCGGATGCCGCGGGGGTAGTGGTCCGTACCGGCGCCGGCGTCCGCCGGTGGCGGGTGGGGGACAGGGTCGTCGTCAACGCGGCCTATGTGGACGATCAGGATCCCTTGACGCACATGGACGGCATGCTCGGCGTCGACCAGAAGGCGTGGGGCTACGAAACGAACTTCGGTGGGCTCGCGCATTATGCGGTGGCTCGCGCCAGCCAGCTGCTCCCGAAACCCGCTCACCTGACGTGGGAGGAGGCCGCCTGCGTTCCGCTGTGCGGTGGCACGGCTTACCGGATGCTGGTCAGCGACCGGGGCGCCCGCATCAAGCAGGGTGATGTCGTCCTGATCTGGGGCGCCGCGGGAGGGGTGGGCTCCTTCGCGGTGCAGCTGGTACGCAACGGGGGTGGTATCCCGATCGGGGTGGTCAACTCCGAGAGCAAGGCCGAGGCCCTGAAGCGGCTCGGCTGCGACATCGTGCTCAACCGCGCGGAAATCGGTCTCACCGCCGACGAGGTGTCGGCGGAAACCACGGTGCGGCTGGGTAAACGCCTTGGCAAGGCGATCAGGGCCGAGGTGGGCGAGGATCCGCACGTGGTGTTCGACCACGTCGGCAGGCAGACCTTCGGAATCTCGGTGCTGGTGGCTCGCCGCGGAGGGACCGTGGTCACGTGCGGATCCACCACCGGGTACGAGCACACGTTCGACAACCGCTACCTGTGGATGGGCCTCAAGCGGATCGTGGGCAGCCATGGGATGAACCTGCACGAAGCGGACGAGATGATGCGGCTGTGCCGGCTCGGCGCCATCGCGCCCACCCTGTCGACGGTCTACCCGTTGTCGGAGGTCGCGGAGGCCGCCCGCTCGATGCAGACCGGTGGGCACGTCGGCAAAGTGGGTGTGTTGTGCCTTGCTCCCGAGCCAGGGCTCGGGGTCACCGACCAGCAACGGCGAGCGAGCCTCGGCGAGGCGTGGCTGGGGCCGTTGCGACGCTGAGCGAAGTCGACGGCTCAGCGCAGCGTCTGGACTGCGTCGTGGGTGAACGGGGTCAGCTCGCTCCCGCGGCCGTCGAGGATCTTCTGCGCCCATTCCGGGTCGGCCAGCAGTGCGCGGCCGACCGCGACGAGATCGAACTCGTCCCGCTGCAGGCGGTCGACGAGCCGTTCGACGCTCGTCACCCCGGCCCGTGCCCCGGGGGCGAAGGAGCTGGTGTCGAAGACGGCGTCCAGCCCGACCGAGCCGACGGTGATGACCGGCTTGCCGGTGAGCTTCTTGGTCCAGCCGGCCACGTTCAGGTCCAGACCGGATTCGGGGAACTCGGGTTCCCAGTAGCGGCGGCCGGAGGCGTGGAACGCGTCGACGCCGGCCTCGGCCAGCGGCTCCAGCAGGGCCTGCAGCTCATCAGGGTTTCCGGCGAGCCTGGAGTCGTAGTTGCCGGCTTTCCACTGCGAGAACCGCAGCAGAACCGGGAATTCGGGGGAGACCCGCTCGCGGATGGCACGGATGATGTCGGCCGCGAACCTGGTGCGCGACAACGGGTCGCCACCGTAGGCGTCGGTGCGACGGTTGGTCCGCTCCCAGAGGAACTGGTCGATGAGGTAACCGTGCGCGCCGTGCAGCTCGATGCCGTCGAACCCGAGCCGCTCGGCCTCCTGCGCGGCATCGGCGAACGCTCGGATGATGTGGTCGATATCTGTGAGCGACAGCGTCGCCCCGGCCCCGGTGGTGCCGTCGAGGGCGACGCCGGAGGGACCGACCGAGGGAGCCTCGGGGAAGGGCGGGTTGCCGGGGCGGCGCTGGATGCCGATGTGCCACAGCTGTGGCATGATCGTGCCGCCTGCGGCATGCACTGCGGCCACGACCTGGCTCCACCCGGCGAGCTGCTGGTCGCCATGGAAGCGGGGAACGCTCTCGACGTCGCCCGCCGAGGGGTGGTCGACGTAGGTGCCCTCGGTGATGATCAATCCCGTTCCGGCCGCGGCCCGGCGCGCGTAGTAGTCGGCGACGTTCTCGCCGGGGATGCCGCCAGGGGAGTGGGCACGGGTCATCGGGGCCATGACGATCCGGTTCCGAAGCTTCGCCGAGCCGAGTGCGAAGGGCCGGGCGAGGGACTGGGCCGCGTTAGAGGGCATGCTGTCGAACTCCTGAGGTAGGTAGCCGGCCAACAAAATGCGCCCATCAAAGATACAGTTGAAGCCGCGAAGTGCAACTGTGACGATTGCTATTGCGGTCGCCAACGATGGAGGGTGGTGCGCCCAGTGCTGGACATCAGGTTCTCCAGTGCGCTGAAGGCGCTGCTGCTCCTCGCGGTTGCTGCCGAGGACGGTTCCCCGATCCTGAGCTCCGCGCAGCTCGCCGAAGGGCTGAACACCAATCCCAGCCTGGTCCGGAAGCTGCTGGTTCCGCTGGTACGTGCAGGACTGGTGGAGTCGGCGAAGGGGCGCGCCGGCGGTGCACGACTGGCGCGGCCCGCGCAGGACATCACCCTCGCCGAGATCTATCGCTGCTCCGTTGGCGACAAACCGCTGTGGGCCTGCCGCCCCGAGGGCGAGCACGTGTGCCTGGTGACCGCGCACACGGGGGAGTACTTCGCTCGCCTCACCGAACAGGCCGAGCAGGCCGTGCTCGGGGCGCTCGGTGACCAGACACTGGCCGACAGCCTGCGGGAACTTCGTAGCATCCAACGGGAATCCGGAAGCCGGTGCTGAACAGATTCATCCGACGAGGTACGTCTCGTAGGTCACGCGGGCGCATGACCTCCTCCAACAGCTGTGTTCACGAGGAGACGAACTGCTGCCCACCGTCGATGTCGTACGTCGCGCCGGTGAGCGCGGTGTTGGCCATGATGTGGACGGCGAGCGCGGCGACGTCGGCGGGGCCGACGACGCGGCCGATCGGGAGCGTTGCCCGCAGCTCGTTGCGGCGCTCCTCGAGTTGGTCTCCGAGCAGCGACGCCGACAACGGGGTGTCGACGAAACCGGCGGCGATGAGGTTGACCCGAACCGGCGCGAGTTCGAGCGCGAGGGCGGCGGCGAACGGAGGCAGCGCGGCGGTGGCGGCGGAGGCGATCCCGAGGCCCTGACCGACGCGCCGGGCGCCCGTGCCGCCCATGAACAGCAGCGTGCCCCCTGGCCGCATCTTGCCGACGGCATTGCGCGCGACTTCGAGAGCCAGCACCGCGTGGTCGCTGATCGCCTCGCGCACCTCAGCCGAGCTCATGTCGAGCAGCGGTCCGTAGCGTGGGCCACCGGCCGTGACCAGCACGTGGTCGATCGGTGCAGGCAGGTCCTGGAAGAACTTCTCCAGTGACGTAGCGTCGTTGGCGTCGAAGGCTGCCGTGCGTTGCGCGCCGACCTCCGCCGCGGCTTGCCTGAGCCGGTCGGGATTGCGGCCGGTGAGGATGACATCGGCGCCCTCAGCCCTGGCACGCCGAGCTGTCTCCAGCCCGATACCCGCGCTACCGCCGATCAGGACAACGGTCTGTCCGGCCAGTTCCGCCATCCACTCGATGCTACGCCCCAGCTCCGCGGCAGGGCGGTTGATCAGATTTGTGTCATTTGTGGTGCCTTGTTCATCTGCTGGCCCAACTGGCGATATGTCTGCTCTTCAGGCTCTGCGTCGCCCGCATTCGGGCACCTACTTCTGGCTGATTCGAGGAGACCTGCGTGCCTGTGTCCCGAGCCTCCGGGTGGGGTGTGGTCGCGTCCGTCGCGGCCGTCCTCGCCGGTTCGGTGTTGATCGCCCAGCCCAGCGCGGCGGACGATTCGTACGCCGCCACCGATGATCCGTCGCAGATCTCGATGCTGTCCGGCCCGGAGGGGTCGGGGCCGGTGTCGATGCGGTTCAGCTGGGTCACCGAGCCCGACGTCACGGACACGGTGATCGAGTACGCGACGAAGGAGTCCTTTGCGGACACTGGTGAGTTCGCGGACCGGGCCGAGGGACGGTGGGAGCGCGCCGACATCAACGTGGCGACGAGCCGGCCGGTCAACGGGCACAAGGTCGAGATCGAGGGTCTGCTGCCGTCGACGGAATACGTGTACCGGGTGGGCGACGGCGACGCGCACATGAGCGACGTGCACGGCTTCACCACGCGGGACGCCGAGGTCGGCGAGTTCGCGTTCCACTGGTACACCGACGCCCAGATGAACGACTACGAGGGCTATGCGGATACGCTGATCCCCGCGATGGACCGGGCCTTCAGGGAGGCGCCCGACCCGGCCTTCATGCTGTTCACCGGCGACCAGGTGAACCACAGCTACAAGTCGGAGCAGTGGGACGGCTTCTTCAGGGCGCTGCAGTCCAGGTCGACGTCGGTGCCGACGTACTTCACCATCGGCAACCACGAGTACGAGGGCAACCCCGACGACGGATACCTCGACTGGGAGTCCCCGGACCCCTACTTCACCAACTTCGCCGCGCGGACGAACATCCCGCCGAACGGGCCCGCCTATTTCGGGGCCGCAGACGGGAAACCGACCGCCGTCGGCGAGGAAGCGAAGACGCTGCGCAACACCGCCTACTACTTCGAGCACGGCGATGCGCTGTTCATTGTGCTCAACCACTTCGACCAGCTGGACGACGCCGCGTTGCAGCCGCAGCTGGACTGGCTGAAGACCGTGGTTCAGGCCTCGGACGCGAAGTGGAAGATCGCCGCCTACCACCACGGGCCGTACCTGGGCAGGCGGAACCACCCGTCGAACTACCGCGACATCGCGAAGGCCTTCGACGAGGCTGGCATCGACCTGTCGCTGTCCGGGCACGACGGGATGTACCTGCGCACGAACCCGCTCAAGGACGACGTGGTGGTCGGTGACGGCGAGGGCACCACCTACGTCACGGGCGCGGCAGTCGGCGACGGCCAGGGGTACACCTGGAACCCGGACATCGCAGGCCGCTACACGGCCGTCTACAAGGACAACCAGGAATCCAGCTACCAGACCGTCTCGGTGTCGCCGGAGAAGATCTCGATCACCTCGACGAGTCGTGACCCGAAGACGAAGGCCTACAGCGTCAACGACACGTTCGAGATCACCAAGGCGCTGACGCCGTCGCTCGACGACTGGGTGCCGCCGCCCGCGCCGGAGCAGGTCCACGACGAGGACTATCCGCCGCTGGTCGACGGCACCTACGAGATCAGCACCGCGGCGCAGCTGATGTACCTCAGCAACAACCTGGGCAACGGCTTCGACAAACTGCCTGCCGACGGCGACTACCGCCTCACCGCCGACATCGACCTGCAGCGGCTGCGCGGGTTCCGGCCGCTCGGGCTGTCCTCGGGCTTCACCGGGACGTTCGACGGGAACGGCCACACGATCTCGAACCTCTACCTCGACTACGACCAGGGCTGGGAGCTGGACCACCAGCCCGCCGCCAGCGGCTTCGTCGCCCGCCTCGGCGAAGGCGGCCGGGTACGCGACCTCGGGCTCGCCCGCGTCGAGTACCGCGACGCCGAAGGTGCCGTCGGTGGCGTGGCCGGCATCGTCGACGGCGGCGAGATCGAGCGGGTCTACGTGACCGGCACCGTCGAGTCCACACAGGACACCGCAGGCGGGATCGTCGGCGTACTGGCCGGCGGCGGCGTCGCCGACTCGTACTCGACGGTGCACCTCGACGGCTCGGCAACGGCCGGTGGCCTGGTGGGTGAGATCCCCGCGGGCGCCACCGCGACGGTCGAGCGGAGCCTCGTGACCGGTGCGGTCGTCACCACCCGCGAGTTGGCGGGCGGCGCGATCGGCCGGCTGGCGTCGGCATCCGGCCGGATCCACGACACCGTGGCCGCCAACCGCCTCATCACCGGTACGAACGCAGGCGCGCTGGTCGGACAGGCCGACGACGCGGCACGGGTGGACAACAACGTCGTGTGGGCCGATGTCCCGGTGACCGGGACGCAGACCGAGCAGCGCGGCGTCACCGAGCTGACCGAGCCGGACTTCATCGCCGAGAGCACGTACCGCGACCTGGGCTGGGACTTCGAGACGGTGTGGGCATGGCAGCCCGCGACCCCGGCGCACCCGCTGCTCGCAGGGATCTCCAGCCAGCTGAACCCGCTGCCATTCACCAACAAGGACGCGCTCGCCGACCTCGTCGCTACGGTGACGGGCGAGAACGCACCTGACGAGGCCGGCTATACGCGGTACAGCTACCGGTTTTTGCTTGACGCGATCGACGCGGGCCGCACGGTGCTGGCCAGCCCACTGGCATCACAGACCGAGGTCGACCAGGCACACGACCGGCTTCGGGCCGCCATCGAGTTCCTCAACCCGATCTCGGCGGAGCGGCAGTACAAGGCGGGCAGCATCGCCGAGTTGCGTTACCGGATCGCCGAGATCGGTGACGGCGAGGAGGACGTCTGGCTGACCCGTGACTTCGACGCCGACGACGCAGGCGGCCCGCTCCGGTTCGAGCAGGGCGCGGTGCGGCTGCGGGCCGAGACGCCGACGACGCTGCGGGTACGGGGCAACGTCTACGTGGCGGTCTCCGGAGCCGAGCTCACCGTGGGCCCGAACGTGACGCTGCTCCAGGACGCCGAGAACACCGCGCGCGCCGCGTTCGTCAGGGTCAGCTCGGGCGGTCACCTCGGTGTGGAGGACGCCACGATCGACTCCGACGCGACGATGTCCGGTTCGCAGGGCGTCATCGTGACGGACGGGTCGAGGGAGTCGGTGACGATCGAGCGGTCGAGGGTGTCCGGTGTCGGCGCGCGGACCATCTACGCTTACAGCGCGGGCCCGTTGTTCACGATCACGGACAGCACGATCACCAACACCAACACCGCGCTCTACCGCAGCCACTACGTGCTGGGCGGAAAAACGGTGATCGAGGGCAGCATCGGCGGCGGCGCCGTCCTGCACGACTTCCGCGACAGCGCGGTCGAGGCGACGGCCGACGGCAACGTGGTCACGCTGGCCAAGTCGGGCACCGGCCCGGCGGTGAGCGACCCCGCGTACGCCATCTCCTACGTGGTGTCCGAGGGGGCACTCGGCGACTTCGGCGACCCGGTGCCGTACACGGGACCGATCACCGTTCCGGCCGGCAGCACCGTGCACGCCGCGCTCACCCATCAGGGCTTCCACGGCCCGGTCGCGTCGTTCACGGTCCCCGCTGAGCCGACCTGCCGGCCGCCGGGCCCACCGAGCCACAAGCCGGGACCGCCGACCGACAAGCCCGGCCCGCCGATCTGTAAGCCACAGCGCTGACAACGGCTCACCGACGACGGGGTTGCTGCCCGGCCAGGCTTTGTCCAATGTGGATATAGCCAGCCTGGTCGGGCAGCGGCACCGTCACCGTCCGATCGCCGCGACAGGCTCCTGTGGGCGGCCGCGCGGATGTAGCGCGTTGGCTGCGAACAACCGGTGGAGCAGCTGAATCGCCACCGAGCCCTCACCAACTGCGGACGCCACACGCTTCACTGAACCGGCTCGAACGTCGCCGGCCGCGAAAACACCCGGCATGCTCGTCTCCAGCAGCAACGGACTGCGATCGATCGGCCGACTGTTTTCGTCGCGGAGATCGGTTCCTGTGAGGACGAAACCGCGCGCGTCCCTATCGACCTCCGGTGGCAGCCACTCGGTGTGCGGGCGCGCTCCGATCAAGATAAAGAGTCCGTCGGCGCCGATCGTCTCCTCGCTTCCCGTCATGCGATCACGAAGCACGAGGTGCTCCAGCCAGCCGTCGCCCCCACCGCCGACGATCTCGGTTCCCAGACGGACCCGCAGTCTTGGCGTCGCCTCTGCCTCACGCGCCAAGTAGTGCGACATCCCGGCGTCGAGCGACTCAGCACGTACCACAAGCGTGACGCGCCGGGCGTAACGAGCGAGGTACAGGGCAGCCTGTCCGGCCGAGTTTCCACCCCCGAGGACGTAAACGTCGCGGCCGGACATGGCAGGTGCCTCAGAAGTCGGACCGCCGTAGAAGACGCCGGCACCGCTGAGTGCCTCGAGCGTCGGCACGCCCAGTCGTTGATAGCTGGCGCCCGTCGCGAGAAGCACCGCGCGGGAACGCACGTGGACGCCGTTGGAGAGTGTGACTAAGAGCCCGTCGTGCGCGCCCTGAAGATTGATCGCCCTCTGCATGAACGCGAACTTCGCTCCGAACACCCACGCCTGGTCGTACGCCTGCTGGGCTAGGCGGCGGCCGCTGATGCCCCGAGGAAAGCCGAGATAGTTGCGAATCAACGAGCTGGAGGTTGCCTGGCCCCCGAGCCCGCCTTCGTCGACTACCAGAGTGCTGAAACCTTCCGATGCGCCATACATGGCCGCCGACAGACCAGCCGGCCCCGCGCCGACGATCACGAGGTCGAACTCCATGCGCTCCGGATTCACCGGCGAGCCCGACGCCATCGCGATCTCGGCATCGGTGGGATCTGTCAGAACTCTACCGTCGGGGAAGACGACGATCGGCAGTTTTACCCCCTCGCCCGCCTCGGCAATTCGGGCGCGCCCCTCACTCGAGTCGGCCAGGCAGAAGGAGTGCGGGATCGCGCAGCGCCCAAGAATCCGCCGCAACTCATAAGCCCGGCCAGACCACGACTCGCCAACCACATAGATTGTGTAGGGCGAGGTTCGCGTCGCTTCTGTCCACTCCAGCAGCAGACTCGAGATCGCCTGGTGGAAGAGCTCGTCCGGTGACGTTGAAGGCCTGAGCACGTAGTTGTCGATATGTCCACGAGCAATCGAGTCGAAGATCGCCTCACCCATCGCGCGGTCCCCCCACTCACCCCACGCGATCACGAGCCCGCGCTTGGCGTGCGGATGAAGCCGGCGCGCGTGATCCAACAGTTCGCTTCCCGTCATCCCGGACAGCCACTGTCCTGAAAGGACCAAGGCGACCGCCTCATTGGCTTCGGCAAGCTCCTCGAGACGGGCACGCGCCTCATGCGACGATTGCATACACACTACGCGGTAATGGTGCGAATAACGCTCGCGCAACTCCCGCTCGACGTCACGCAGCACACCCGCGTCCTCGTCGACGGCGACAAGCACTGCGCCGGACATGCCCCCACTGTAATGGCAATCCGCTGGAGCGTAGGGATTTGGTTTTCAGGGGGTCACCGTCTGAGCGTCGCGACCTTGCCGTGGAGTGCTTTCAGCGCGGTGACGTAGATTTCCGAGAAGGTGGGGAAGGGCTGGATCGTGTCGCGCAGCACGTCCAACGGCACGCCGGCGCGGATGGCGAGCGTTGCCTGCTGCAGCCACTCCCCGGCCTCGGGCCCCAAGGCGTACGCGCCGGTCAGCCGTTCCCCGTCGGACAGGAGGGTGAGAAAACCGTTCGACTTCGCGTAGGCGCGGGTATAGGTGGCCGTCTTGGCCACCTCGGCCACCGGGGTAGTGGCGCTGAAGGCCGCCTCGACGGCGCCGACCGCCGCCGCTTGCGGGTCGGTGTACACCACGTCGGGGATGGCCTGGTAGTTGGCCGTGCGGGGCTCGCCGAGGAGGTTCCCGGCGACGACCTCGCCCTGGTACTTGCCGACATGGGTCAGCAGCCGCACGCCGGTGACGTCGCCGATGGCCCACAGCCGCTCCCCAGCGCGCAGGTGCGCGTCGACAGGGATGCCGTGCGCGTCGGCGTGAACGCCGACCGTGTCCAGGCCGAGCCCGTCCACCCGCGGGCGTCGGCCGGTGGCGACGAGCAGGTGGTCGCCGCGCAGCTCGCGGCCGTTGTCGAGGGCCAGGACGTAGTCCGCGTCGTCGCGCCGCGCGGCGGTCGCGTGCGTGCCGAGGAACAACTCGACGCCGTCGGCTCGCAGGACCTCGCCGAGCGCGTCGCCCAGCGGCGCGGGTTCGCGGGCGAGCACGTGCCCGGCGCCCTCGACGAGGGCGACTTCGCCGCCCAGCCGGCGCACGGCCTGTGCCATCTCGGCGCCGATGGGCCCACCGCCGAGGATGAGCAGGCGACGGGGGATGGCTTTCATGGCGGTCACCTCGCGGTTGGTCCACACGCCCGGCAGCGCGCGCAGCCCCGGGACGGGCGGCACGACCGGGTCCGAGCCGGTCGCCATCACGACATCCCGTGCGGTGTAAGGGACACCGTCGACCTCGACCACGCCAGTGCCCGCGAGCCTGCCGACGCCGCGCAGCAGGTCGATGCCCTTGCCCGCCAGCCAGCGTTCCTGCCCGGCGTCGGAGTGGTCCGACACCATGAAGTCACGCCAGGCCAGTGCCGCCTCGACGTCGACCTGCGCGGTGGCTGCCGCCTCACGCGCGTCGTGGGCCGCCTCGCCGGGACGCAGGAGCGTCTTCGACGGGATGCACGCCCAGTAGGAGCACTCGCCGCCGACCAGCTCGCGCTCAACGAGTGCTACACGCAGCCCTCCGTCGGCCAGCTCGCCCGCGCAGTGCTCGCCCGGCGAGCCGGCACCGATGACGATGACGTCGTAGCCGTTGTTCACGGGTCCGTGCCCGGCCCGGGAGCGCCGGTCTTCTCGCGGACCATGTACTGCGCATACCAGTCCGGCCAGTCCGCGTCGGGGTGCCCGAGCTCCTTCTCGTACTGGCCGTGCGCGGCTTCGGCCCGGCGCATGGCCTCGGCCAGCTCGGCCACGGAATCAAAGGTCACTTGCATCTCGAGGAACTCCTCTCTCGCGAAGGCGAGTTCGAGCTTCGTGTCCGTGATTTGTGGCTTCCCCGGCGGACGCGGTTGTATTCAAGCCGGCCCGGCTACCGTCGTAGGCTGCCGAAGCTTCCCGGAAAAGAAAGTTCGGCGAGTGTGTCGATCGACGAGATGTCTCGTTCGACCTAGGGGTGAGCGGGCCCGAGTGGGGCCCGGTTAACACAGGGAGAAGCCAGTCATGAAGTACATGCTGATCATGCGCGCCACCGATGAGACCTACAAGTCGTTCCAGGACGTCGACTTCAACGAGATCATCGAGACGATGGGCCGCTTCAACGACGAGATGATCCGGGCCGGCGTGCTGGTCGCCGCCGAGGGCCTCGACGACGCCGCACAGGGTGTGGTTGTGGACTACTCGTCCGAACCGCCGGTGGTCACCGACGGTCCTTACGGTGAGACCAAGGAGCTGTTCGGCGGCTTCTGGATCCTCAACGTCGCCTCCAAGGAGGAGGCCATCGAGTGGGCGAAGCGGGCGCCGATGGCCGGGCCGGGCGCCAAGGCCGAGATCCGCAGGGTCGCCTCGATCGACGAGTTCCCGCAGGACAACGAATGGATCCAGAAGGAGCGGGCGTGGCGCGAGGCGACCGGTCAGCTCTGACACCCGAGGCGGGCGACCACACCGGCCGGGAGGCCGTCGCCGCCGTCTGGCGGATCGAGTCAGCGCGGATCGTCGGTGCGCTCGCGCGCTACACCGGCGACTTCGCGCTGGCCGAGGACCTGGCACAGGAGGCGCTGGCCGAGGCGCTCGTGACCTGGCCCCGTGAGGGCGTGCCCCGTAACCCCGCGGGGTGGTTGCTCACCGTCGGCCGGCGCCGCGCGATCGACGCGTTCCGCCGGCGCTCCGCCCTTGACGAGAAGTACGCCGTCCTCGCCCACGACCTGGGCGAGGACGGCGTCGGCCAGGGAGCCGACGTGGACGTGCTGTGGGATCCGGACCAGATCGACGACGACGTGCTCGCGTTGATGTTCATGTCCTGCCATCCCGTGCTGTCACGGGAGGCGAGGGTGGCGCTGACCCTGCGGGTGGTCGGCGGTCTGACCAGCGATGAGATCGCCAAGGCCTTCCTAGTCCCGACCGCGACCGTGCAGGCTCGGATCACCAGGGCGAAGAAGACACTCGGCGCGGCCAGGGTGCCGTTCGAGGCGCCGGCGGCCAAGGAGCGGACAGAGCGGCTCGGCTCGGTGCTCAGCGTGGTGTACCTGATCTTCACCGAAGGGTCCTCGGCCAGCTCCGGTGACGACCTGATCCGGTTCGACCTGGCGAGCGAGGCACAGCGCCTCGCGCGGGTGCTGACCCGGCTGGTGCCGGACGAGCCCGAGGTGTTCGGCCTGCTGGCGCTGCTCGAGCTGACCGCGGCACGGTTTCCGGCCCGTACCGGGCCGGACGGCGAGCCGGTGTTGCTGGAACACCAGGACCGCAGCCGCTGGGACCGCTCCGCGATCGCCAGGGGACGAGCCGCATTGGGCCGCGCGGCACAGGTCGGCCGGGGCCTCGGCGCCTACGGTCTGCAGGCCGCGATCGCCGAATGCCATGCCATCGCCGTATCGGTCGACGCGACCAACTGGGAGCGCGTCGTGGTCCTCTACGAGGCGCTCGGTCGGCTCGCGCCGTCACCGGTGGTCGACCTCAACCGGGCGGTCGCGGTCTCCATGGCACAGGGACCGTCCGCGGCGCTGCCGATCGTGGACGAACTGGCTGCCGCCGAGGCGTTGCCCAACTCCCACCTGTTGCCCAGTGTTCGCGGGGAACTGCTCACCCGCCTCGGACGCACCGACGAGGCACGCACCGAACTGGAGCTCGCCGTACGGCTGTGCGGCAACGAACGCGAGCGGGTGGTACTGGAACGCAAACTCGCCGACCTCGGCTGACGACATACGCTGGCGGCGATCGTGGGAACAGTGACCGACCGGACGAGGGGGAGATCTGGCCATGGCGTTCACCGATGAGGAAGTCGCCTACGTGCGCTCGCAACCGCTTGCGCGCGTCGCGACCGTCGGCAGGGAAGGGCAGCCCGACGTCGTGCCGGTTGCGTGCGAGTTCGACGGCACGTCCTTCTGGATCGGCGGGCCGGGGGAGTCGTTCCTCGGCACCCGGAAGGCGCGCAACGTGACAGCCGGTGGCCGAGATGTCGCGCTCGTGTTCGACGACCTGGTGTCGATGGACCCGTTCATCGCGCGCGGCCTTCGCGTGTACGGCCGGGCGGAGCCGCCGGTGGAGCGCACCGGGATGGTCGGGCCTGGCTGGTACCTGCGGATCACGCCGACCGTGTCGTGGAGCTGGAACATGGCGGGCGAGCCGGTGGGCGACACGTGGTATCCGGCGAGGCGAGCGGTGCACGACAGGTAGCCCGCGTCGGTCACTGCGGTGGGCGGCTCCAGGCAACTCTGACGACAGCGGCAGTGACCGCGAGGATCACGGCGAGGCCCAGCAGCCCCAGGTTCAGGGTGCTGGCGACGGCGATCGCGCCGACCAGCAGCGGGCCGCCTGCGTCGCCGAGCTCGCGGCCGACTTCGGCGGCTCCCATCGTCTGTCCGAGCCGTTCGCGGGGCGTGGTGGCGGCCAGATGTGCGAATCCGAGTGGCGTCACCAGCCCGGTGCCGGCACCGATGGCGACGGCGGCCAGTGCCAGCCCGGCGACGCCGGGCAGCATCGTGGCCACCACTGTGCCGAGGGCGGCAAGCACCAACCCGGTAGCCATGCCTGCGCTGTCGCTGATCCGTCCCGCGTCGCGGGCGCGGCCGGCCCAGAACTGGACCAGTGCAGCGGTGGCGGCCAGCAGGGATACCACCGCGCCGGTTGCCAGCGGGCTGAGCCCGTGGTCGGCGCCGGCGACTGGGAGGAATCCGACACCGACAGCGAGGGCTGCGGTGGCGCCCGCGAGTGCGAGCGTGGGCCGCAGGAAACTCCCGGTCGCCAGGCGGCGGGCCAGGTCGAGCACGGTCTGCCGGGCGCGTGGCAGCGGCGGGACGGTGGGGACGGCGAACGTGGCCCATGCCGCGACGGCGAGTGCCAGCAGGCCGAGAGTGGCGAACAGCAGCGAGTAGCCGCCGAGGGTGATCAGGACTCCGCCGATGATGGGGCCGAGCGTGTAGCCGAGTCCCTTCCAGGCGCCGTAGCCGCCGAACGCGCGGCCGTGCCGCGTCTGCGGGGACAGCCGAGCCACCAGCGCGCCGGCCGCAGGCGAGAACGCCGCGGCGGCAGCACCTTGGCCGAGGCGGGCGACGCCGACGAGCGCGGGGTTGCCTGCGAGGACGAATGCGGCCGAGGCGACGGCGAAGGCCACCAGCCCGCCGAGTAGGACCGGGCGCGGCCCGATCCGGTCGGCCAGCGACCCGAAGATCGGTTTGAGGAGCACTTCGGCGCCGTCGTACACCGCCAGCAGCAGCCCGAGGGTGAGCAGCGAAGCGTGTTCGGATTCGGTGTAGCCGCCGAGGCTGGCTGCGATGCTGTGTGCGCCGAACGCGGTGACGAACCCCGCCGCGTACAACGGGAACAGTCGGGAGCGCGCTGCGGTGGCGGTGTGCTCGTGGGAGTCGGTGTCCATTGTGGTCACATCTGGTGCAGGGCCTGGAAGACCTGCTCGGTGTAGTCGGCCAGCCGGTCGGCGCAGTGCTTGAGCTGTTGCTCGGCCTCGACGGCGGCGGGGGCGCCGAACACGTCCCGTGCCTTGATGTCCCGATACCAGCGGCGTAGCCGTTCCAGGCTCTGCTCTTCCTCTTCCAGTTCGGCCATCGTGAACTTGCGGTTGCGGATCTCTTTGTCGATCTCGGCGTCGAACTTGCCGCAGTCGGCAAGGAACTCGGCCCATTCCTCAGCCCGCTCCGCGGTGAACAGCTCCTCCAGCCGGGCCGCGTCCGGCTCGGCTCGCCCGGCGGCGTCCATCACGACGACTTCGCCCTCGCCGCGCTGGGCCAGCTCGATCACCCGTGCCACCCCGTCGGTGAACACCGGCGCGTCCGGCACGACCCAGGCTCCCTGCCCGAGCGAGAGCGCCGCGATCCTGCGCAGCTCCCGCCACACCGCCACCCGATGCCGTGACGGTTCGGCAGGCACCCGCACCACCAACACCAGCCACCGGGCTGGAACACGTTCAGTCACGAGAAGGAATGTAGCAGCAGTTACATCGATCATGGTGACCGCTGAGCCACTGGTTCACGTACGGTGACGTGATCGATCCGCGCTGCTAGCGTGGCAGCGCACGCGCGTCAATCGAGCGTCCAGGGGGGGCGGATGAACCTCGTCGGAGCTGCGGCGGAGGCTGCGGTGGGTGAGGCGGCGAGGCTGATCGCCGCGCAGGCGCTCGGGTCTCTGGGCCAGGCAGGCACTCGGCTGCTGTCGTTGTTCCAGCGCAAGTGTGGCCAGCCAGGTTTGAGTCTGGTCGAGGTGGAGCGCCAGGTGTTCGCCGCGGCGCGGGAGGATCCGGGCTGGGCCGTTGAGTTGGTGGAGGTTCTCGCGGAGACCACCGGCGGTGAGCCGGTGCTGGGTTGTGAGAGCCTGCTCCATCCGTTCCGCGACCGGCGGGACGCGCTCGCTCGGGTCCCCGAAACCGGCGTGTTCGTCATCGCGGGCGCACCCGGAAGTGGGCGGAGGACGCTGACGCGGAAGATCGCCTCGGACCGCAGGGACCGGTTCCCCGGCGGATGCCTCGCAGTCGACACCGACCTGTTCCGCCGTGGGCGTGGTGAGCTGGCGATCGGCGACGTGCAGCGGCACATTCTGGGGCAATGTGGCGTCAGCCGTGACGATCAGGCCGATGCCGTCGCTGATCTGGCCGCGCAGTTCACGCGGGCGATGGCGTCGCGGCGCCTGATGCTGATCCTGCACGGTCTTCGCGGAGCCGACGAGGTGCGCCCGTTCGAACCGGGCTCGCCGCTGAATCTCGTGCTGGTGACCACCGGCCGGCTGGGTGACGATCTGCGCTCCCGGTACGCGACGGTGCTGCTGCGTGGGCTGGACCCGGACGGCGCGTGGCAGTTGCTGGCGGACAAGTGCGGACCCGACATGCTGCTCGCGGAGCAGTCGCAGGCGCATGACCTGCTCACGATCTGTGACTATCTTCCCGAGCCGATCACGTTGGTCGGCGGCAGGCTGAGCGCGCACCGCGACCGTCCCGGCGCGGTGGGTGCGATGGTGGCCCGGCTACGGTCCGGCGGCCTCGCCGGGACGTTCGATCCAGTGCGGCGGACAGTGGAGGAAAGCCTCGCTGAACTACCGGATGAGGCAAGGGCCGCCTGCGCGTTGCTGGCCGCGCATCCGGGGCCTGACTTCGACCACCACACCGCGAAGGCCCTCCTGGGCGTCGACGACGCGCAGCCGGTGCTGGACACGTTGGATGACGCCGGAATGCTGGTCCCGGCGGAACATGGCCGAGCGCGGCTGCGGCACGCGTTCCGGGAACATGCCGCCGCTCCGGAGCTGCCCGAAGCCGCCTTCACGAGGTTGCTTCGTTTCCTGCGCGATTGCGCGGTGGTTGCCGACCATGCTGAGGACCGGTCGGGCGAGCAGCGGTTGCGCGTCTACCCCGGCGGTCACGGCCCCGCGCCGGTGTCATCTGCGGTGCACCTGTTCGACTATCTGGACCAGCAGCGTCACGTGCTGCTGGAGACGGTTCGGCATGCGTATGCCCGGGGCCACCACGAGGAGGTGTGCCAGCTCGGTGGAGCACTCGAGGTCCTGGTCACCAAATACGGTGGCTACGAGTGGTATATCGCGGTGAACGAACTCGTGCTCGCCAGTGCGCAGCTGCGGCTCGCCGAGCACGATTCGGATGAGCGCCGGAAGATGGTGGTGCGTGCGCATGCCATGCATGGCAGAGCGCACTTCCTGCTACACATCCTGGACCGTGCAGAGGACTCGTTGCGTTGTGCGCGGGACGAGCTGGCGAAGCTGCGTACGCGGGACGCGCGGCTAGAGGCGTCACTGTGTGAGTTCTGGGGCCGTTTTCACCAGATCAGCGCCGAGCACGCACGGGGGCCTGGTCTCCATGCCGCGATCACCGAGTTGGCTGCCGCCTTGCGGCACGATCGGGAACTCGGCGACGAGCGCGCTGTTCTCATCCACGCTCGGATGCTGGCGAACGTGCTCATCGATGCGGGCAGGCTGCGTGAGGCATGGCCACTGCTCGACGAGGCCGCCGGGACCCGCAACGCCCACGGCCGCAACCTGGCGCGCGTGCAGATGGTGCGTGCCAAGGCCGCCCTCCGCGAGGGAGCCTTCGAGCACGCACGCTGGTGGTGGAACCAGGCGCGAGAGCTGCTGGGCGAGAAGCCGGGGCCCTACAGGTGGGAGCTGGCCGAGTTGGACGCGGAGCTCGTCACGGCGACCGGTCCGGTCGAGGTGGCCCGGCAGCGCTGGGGCGTGCTCGCTCAGGAGGCGTGGCAGTTCAGTCATCCGCGGATGTACCGGTATCTGGGTGAGCTGGAGCGACTGAACGCACGTCGATGACCCGCTCGCCGAGACGGAAGGTGTCGGTGTCCGGGATCCGGCCGACCTGCTGGAGCCGCACGTAGGCGAGCGAAGCGGCCAGCCGCGGATCGACACCGCC
Organism: Saccharomonospora sp. NPDC046836; assembly: GCF_040645195.1. Classification (NCBI taxonomy): domain Bacteria; kingdom Bacillati; phylum Actinomycetota; class Actinomycetes; order Pseudonocardiales; family Pseudonocardiaceae; genus Saccharomonospora; species Saccharomonospora sp. NPDC046836. The sequence goes on along the minus strand of NZ_JBEYXW010000042.1, from coordinate 9,119 downwards.
GGACATCGTCAGAGCCGCCGTGGTGCCGTCGCGGATCAGCAGTTGGCAGCTCCTGCCGCGTGCGGCGGCCGCCAGCAGCGCGTGGGGCCACTGCCTGAGCGCTTCCGCGGCATGGGCGGGGAAATCGGGTGCGTCGGGGAGGAAGACCACGCTCGCCGCGGACACCTCGGACAGCCGGGCGTGCTCGGCCTCCGCGACGAGATGCGGGTAGCTCCAGTCCTTGTCGACCGGCCTGGCGGGGAGCCGTTCGAGTGACGTGCTGCCGTCGGCGTGCATGGTGGCACCGACGAACAAGGCGTGGATACCCGCATGCTCGGGACCCGGGGCCGGGAGCGTGGGGAACTCCGGCGATCGGTCTGGTTCGGTCAGCTGCAACAGTTCGTAGAGCAGGGCACGGAGTGGCCGGGCGCAGTGCCCGGGGTTGTCCACCGCTTGCTTGGTGATCGCGGCGTAGGCCCACGGCGTGTGCGTGTGAACGGCGCTGTCCAGTTGCGCGCGAAGATCGCCCCGCGTGTCCAGGTGCGGTGCCTGCGCGGTGAGTGAGGCCATTGGCGAACCTGGCACGGTCGTGGCCGAGTTCTCGCGCGTCAGGAGCACGGGAGTGTCCGTCGCGGCCGCGTACAGGGACAGGCTGCCCCGGTCGGATACCACCAGGTCCGCCGCGAGCACGGCGGCCCGCCAGTCCTCGTGGGCGGGCAACAGGACGAGGCCGGCCTCCCTGGCACGGGAGAGCCACGCCCGCACCTGCCATGGGCCGTGTGCCCACACGCCCGCGTGCAGGGACATCGCGACCCGGTACTCGTCCACCGGCAGCTCGGCGAGGAGCCGTTCGGGCAGCGTCGGATGGAGGCCGAACAGCGAGTCGGGGCCCCAGGTCGAGGCCAGCAAGATCAGCGTGCGGTCTGTGGCACCGAGCGTTTCCCGGTACCTCCGCGCCATGTGCCCGCTGGCCAGCATCCGGTCGAGGCAAGGGTCTCCGACGACGACACCTGTGGAAGACGCCTCCGGGCAGGAGTCCGCGAGTTGCCGATACTGGTCCGAATGGGACAGTGCGATCGCCGAGAGTACCGGCTGACCACGATGGAGAAGCCGCTGCGGATTCATTCCCGCGACTGTCCTGCTACCGGGGTAGTACTTCTGGAAACCCAGTCCGTGCGGCAAAAGCAGGACGGGCGCAGCCAACTGGTGGAGGTGATCGTTCTCGCTGGCGGCGATAGCGAGATCGAACCGTGTCCGGATCGCCTTGCTCCATGGGACGACCGGAGCCCGCAGCGAGTCCATGGCCTCGTCCAACCCTGCCGAGAAGATGGCCGGGCTGGCGGGATCGTGGGTGAACACGATCTGAACCCGTTGGTCCGCCTCCATCAGCGAGAGCACGTCCAGCAGGCGCGTCAGTGCGGTGGTCGTGCGCGCCACGACCAGCACGGTGCGTTCGCACGACGTCGTCCGCCACTGCCGGAAGCGTGCGTCGACGGTGATCCGGCTGAAATCAGAACGGGGGGGGGGTACCACTTAGCGTCCTCGCCGGCCCCACTGATATGTCCTCATGGGGACCGAGGTTACGCGTCACCCAGGGGCGCCGCCCGCGCTGCACGCCGGGGCGAAGATCGTCGAGCTGGTACAACAGGTGTGGTGAACGAGTTCTATCACCTGTGTTTCGCAGTCCAGGACATTCAGCGTGCGACCGAGGACCTCACCCGCGTCCTTGGCGTGCGCTGGAGCCCGATCCGCACCGGGCAGCTCGGCGAGTGGGAGTACAGCATCGTCTTCTCGGTTGAAGGCCCGCCCTTCTTCGAGGTGATCCAGGGCAGCGCCGGCAGTCCGTGGGATGCCACCGATGGGTCCCGCTTCGACCACATTGGCTACTGGTCCAGTGACATCACCACGGACAAGAGCCGACTGGAAGCCCGTGGAGCGCCGATCGACTTCGACTCCTGCCCTTACGGTCGATCCTTTACCTACCACCGCATCGACAGCATCGGAGCCCGGGTGGAGCTGGTCGATCTCGCGGTCCAGGAAGGGTTCCGCAAAACCTGGAGCCCAGGCGGTGCACCGATGCCGGCCCTCGATCTCGACAGGCCATGACAGCGGCGATCAGCGCGCGTCGGCTCGATTTCTCCGCCGGTACGTGTGGATCGCCAACGCGGCAACGACTGAGGCGCCGGCCAACCCGGCGACGAGCCACTGCCACACTGTGGTGCCCGAACCGCCGCTCGCCGGTTCGGCACCGAAGGTCCACGTCATGACCGCGTGCTCGGCGGTGTAGAGAGATCGGTCGGGTGACGTTGTCCCGTCCCCGAGCGCCACGATCCGGTACGCCGCGTTGACGTCGGTCAGCGTCGACACCCCGATCTCGACGCTCTCGACCGCACGTGGGCAGTCGAAGACGAGTTGGGCGCCGTCGCCGACCAGCTCAGCCAACTGGACATCGACCGGGCACGAGACGCCCTGCTGCCGGACCGACACGCGTTCCGCGAGATAGGCCGCCACCTCATCGGAGGCGATGAGCCGGTCGGCGTCGGTTTCGCCGACCGGCTCCGGTGAAGCACCTGGGCCGACGTCGAAGGCGATGCTCCTGCGCTCAGTCAGTGCACCGACCAGGCCGCCGAGGAGGAGCAGGTCGTCGGCTGGTGCGGACCAGCGCACCGTCACGGTGGAGCCGGCTGCCGACAGTTGCACCCGCTGCGGTTCTCCGAACGGATGCGCGCCGGCGGCCGGAACGCTTGGCGCGAACACGACCAGCAGCACGGCCGCGACGACGCTCCACCGCACGCCTACGACCTCCTCGCCGCGAACGTCGAGACGGGCGACAGGGCGTCGCGTCCGCCGCCGTCCGTCGAACGCACGTACCAGGTGTAGGACGCGCCGGGCCGCAGTCCGGGCCAGTTCACCGTCGCCGTCTCGCCTGCACCGACTCGCACAGTTCCCAACTCCACCGGCGCCGACTGCAACGCCACCAGATCGGTCTCGACCCGCTTGTCGTAGATGTCGTTGAGATCGACTTCGATGGTGAACTCGTCGTCGGTGTCGTCGTAGCGACCCTCCGGGTCGTACTTCCACGCGTTGTGCTCATCGTAGGCGGGGGCATAGGTGTTGACCGCCATCCGCTTGGCGTCGATGTCCACTTGCAACAGTCGCAGGAAGCCCGTGTTGGGGTGCCCGTCACGCAGGAAGTTCTGGTAGTCCGCCATCATCTCGACGACGACCCGACCCTCGACGCCGCCGACATCGCGCTTGATGTTGAGCGCGACGCCGTGGAAGTGGCCGGACAGCACCATGAACACGTTCTCGTTCGGCAGGACCAACTCGTTCCAGAACCGTTGCCCCATCGACGTCCACCGGTAAGTGTCCGGACTGGACAGTGTGCCATCGGGATGGATGTACTCGTGGGTGGCGAAGATGACGTTGTGGTCCGGGTGCGCCGCCAGCACGCCGTTTGCCCACTCGATCGCGTCATCGCCGGCGAAGTAACCCAGGTAGATCATCAGGAACTTCGCCCCGTTGATCTCCATGACCTCGTAGTGGTTCTGGCTGTCGTCTTCCTTCCAGGTACCGCCGGACCACGGTTTGCCCGCGAGACGCTCTGGCGGGAAGAACTCGTTGTACAGCTCCTTGTCGCGCCCCCACTTGTCATCGTGGTTGCCGGGGGTGACGCCGTAGGGATGGCCCGCCTCGTCGAGAATGCCCATCGCCGACGAGGCGAACTCGTACTCGTCGCGGGCCCTTGCCTCGCCGTGTGTGCCGTTGAGCCAGTTCTCGATGAGATCGCCGGTGTGGAAGGTGTACGCGATCTTCCTGGCTTCCTGGTTCTTCACGATCCAGCGGTTCATCTCGGCGAACTGCGACCGGTAGCCCTCGTTGAGGAACTGCGTGTCCGTCATGTACCCGAACGAGAAGTCGTACTCGGCCGGGTCCTTGAACGCGCGGTTCGGCTCGGCGGCATCGTCGTGGAAGGCCCCGCGCGTTGCGGGCCCGTCCTGGACGAGGATGTCGATCGTGCGCCCGCGGGTGTGAACGCCCTTGTCCACCTTGCCGATCAGAGTGATCTGCTCACCGCCGATGCCTCGGCCGGCGGCCAGCAGGTCCCAGACCTCGGCACGGTGGTTCCAGGCGTAGAGCTGCAGTTCGTTGTTGCCGGTCGAGCGGCCGCTCCACGCGATTTCGAGCTTGGTGCGAAGGTTCTCGGTCGCGACGAGCTCGAACCGCTGGAACGGGAAACCCTTGGTCGCCTCGGTCACGAGCGAATCGGCCGCGTCCGGCAGGCCGCCGCGTTGCAGCTTCTCGCCCTTGGTCACACGGGTGGCAGGCGGCGCCTGGTCGGTCGCTCCTGTGTAGACGCGCGCGGCCCGCTCGTTGACCTGAATCCGTTGCGCACCAACAAAAGTGAGGTCGGCGTCCTCGCCGGTGGTGTGACCGGCGGTGGCGCTGAGGGTGGCGTTGGTGCGGCCGACCGTGCTGCGTGGGTCGGTCGCGGGCGCCGGCCTCGGTGCCGGCTCGACGTCAACGGGCGCGAGTTCGGCGTCGGTGTTGCCGGGGCACCCGTGACGCCGACGCGCTGGTAGGTCTGGGCCCTCCCGCTGTCGAGGTTGTTCGGCAGCGGGGTGCTCCCCATGGCACATTCGCTGTCGGTCGGCGCCGCGTAGACGGCCACCGAGTCGACCAGCCGCCGATCGGCGTCCTCGAGCCACGCGCCGAAGCCGGCGTTGGCGAGGCTGACGTCGTAGCGGGCGTCGGCGTGCTCGAACGTTGCGGCCTGGTGGGCGATCACGTACGTCTCGCCGGGTGCCAGCTCGATCTCCCGCAGCGTGGGCACCTGGGGGTCGTACACCCGGCTGCCGTTGGCACCGCAGCGGTAGATGGTCCAGCCGTCGAGGTCGGCCACTTCGTCACCGAAGTTGGCGATCTCGATGAAGTCGTCCGAGCTCCCGCCTGGCCCAGCGCTCGCGAGCTCGCTGATGCGCACGTCTGGGCCAATGGCCGCCACTGCCGGCGCACCGGATGCGACGACGAGGCTGGATGTGACCAGTGCTGAGAGCGCTAGCGCAGCGACAATATGCCGGGAACGTCGGTGTTTACGCGCGGACAAATGGACCATGGCGGGCACATTGACCGAATTCGGTTAACCCGCGGTGTCCATCTCCCAACCGATACCCGACGTCGAGCCTAATGTCTCGGGAGCTCCAGTGCGGGACGTATAGCGGGTTGTTTATGTGCTGTACCGCGGGCGGCCACGCCGGTGTCATCGCGTCGAGGGATTAATCGTTTGGGGTAGGCGCGAACAGGGTTCAGGCCGCGGCGCGACACTGCCGCGGCACAGGCGAGGAGTGAGTGCATGAGCGAGCAGGACAAGCGGCGCGGGCTGAGCAGGCGGGCGTTGCTGCAGGCAAGTGGCGGTGGTGTTGCCGCTGCGGCGATCGTTGGGCTCGGAGCTCAGCCCGCGATCGCGCAGGGGACACCGGCGGCCGCGCGACCGGTAGGGCCGCTGACCGCAGCTGAGCCGCACGCGTTCACCGTTCGCACCAGGACCACGGCCGCGGGCGAGCCGGGCACCGCGAAGGTGAAGATCCTGCCGATCGCGCGGGCGAAGTTCCTCGCCGGCGGACGGTTCGACCTGCGCGTGGAGGTCACCGGGATCGACCCGGTGACCGCTCGCATCGACATCGACGTCACCGGCCCACAGGGTCCCGCGAAGATCCTGGTGGGCGAGCCGCAGCGCACGAGCTCGGCCGCCGACAGCCTCGAGGTGACCTACCGCGGCGTCGCCTACTCGCGGCCGGGCGAGTACCGGGTCCGGGCCAGCGTCCGCTCCGGTGACGGCCGCGCCAGCGCCGAGGTCAACCACACGGTGGTGCTCGCGAAGACCCCGGGCCGCAAGGCGAAGAACGTCATCTTCTTCCTCGGCGACGGCATGGGCCAGCCCGCGATCACCGCCGCGCGGATCATGTCCAAGGGCATCACCGAGGGTAAGTACCACAGCCTGCTCGAGATGGACCGGATGGAGTACCGCGGCCACGTCGGCACCTCCGGCGCCGACGCGCTGGCCACCGACTCCGCTAACTCCATGTCGGCCTACATGTGCGGACACAAGTCGTCGGTCAACGCGATGGGCGTGTACGAGGCCAACGACCCCAACCCGAACAAGCACCCGCATGTGGAGACCATGGCGGAGCTGCTCAAGCGCACCCGCGACATGGCCATCGGCGTCGTCACCACCGCCGAGGTCCAGGACGCCACCCCCGCGGCCGTGTTCGCGCACACCCGCCGCCGTTCCGAGTACCTGGAGATCATGAACCAGGCACTCAACCCCGCCCAGATGCCGGACGTGATCCTCGGTGGCGGGCTCGCCTCCCTGCTGCCCCGGTCGCAGAAGGGCTCGCGGCGTAACGACGACCGCGACCTGGTCAAGGAGTTCCAGGACAAGGGCTTCGCCTACGCTCAGACCCGCAAGCAGCTCAACGAGGTTCTCGACGGCAAGACGCCGGACAAGCTGCTCGGCATGTTCCACACCGGCAACCTCAACGTCTACCTCGACCGCCAGCACAACAAGAAGCCCGAGGTCCTCGGCGCCTGGGACGACCAGCCGACGCTGCCGGAGATGACCGAGGCGGCGCTGAAGGTTCTCGAGAAGCACGACAACGGCTTCTTCCTCATGGTCGAGGGCGCCTCCATCGACAAGATGGAGCACCCGATGGACGGCCCTCGCGTCGTTTACGACACGATCGAGTTCGACCAGGCCATCGGGGTCGCCAAGAAGTTCGCCGAGAAGCATGGCGACACTCTCGTCGTCGTCACCGCCGACCACGGCCACTCGATGAGCATCGTCGGTACCCACGACCGCCGCGACGCAGCGGGCCGCCCGGGTAACGGCGTCTACGGTGACGCCACCTATCCGACCTATGTGGACAGCAACGGCGACGGCTTCCCCGACGACCCGGACCCCGATGTGCAGCTGTTCTTCGGCTGGTCCAACCACCCGGACCACACCGACGACTTCCAGCACAACGAGGTCTTCGCCCAGCCGGCCCTGCTCGACGCCACCGGCAAGGCGGTTGCCAACCCCAACCGCGACCCCGGTGCCGAGCTGCAGACCGGCAACCTGCCCTTCGATCAGACCAACTGTGTGCACACGGTGGAGGACGTGTCCGTCTTCGCTTCCGGCCCGGGAGCGCAGGGGTTCAACGGCTTCCTCGACAACACGGAGGTCTTCTTCGGAATCGTCAACGCGCTCGGCATTGACGCCCGCCGCTGACACTCGCGGTTGACCCGGTGCCCCCTGGCGTAGGCCAGGGGGCACCGTCGTAGTTGGAGGGTCTTCGAGGCTTGGGTTCTCACGACGCACGGCTCGGGGCCGCAGCCACCGAGGTCTTGCGCCTGCGCGACCGTCACTTCCGCAGGCTTTGCTTGGTACACCACGACTCGCGGCCGCCGCACGCCGGGCACGCGACCCCCTCTGTCGCCGCGCGAGCTTGTCCAAACAGGACTCCTCACTCGAGAGCCACCGCCACAGCTGCCATAACCGGAGGCGGCGCAAGATGCGGACGACTCGCACTCTCACGCACTGGCCACGCGAACCCGCTCGGCTAGCACAGCCGCGCAAGATAGTCCAAACAGGATCTCTCATTCGAGAACCACTGCTGCAGTTCCTCGTCATTGGTTCATATCACCTTCTCAGTCCAACGAGATCAGACTACGACACTCGACCAGATTTGTCGAACACATGTTCGAGTCTTGTGGTAGGCTGTGTTTGTGTGTGAGAGCGTGATCTCCCCGATGTCGTTGGGGGATAAGGAACTTATTGACGGCCTGCGGGGGTTGGAGCAGGGCCGTCGGGAGTCCTATGCCCGGGAGTTGACGTTTATCGCGGAGATCGAGGCGCGGGGTCTGCCTGCCGAACTGAACTGTTCCGGTGTCGGGGCGTTGATACGGGAGATGTTCAACCTCAACCCGATTGATGCGCGGCGCATGGTTGCCCACGCCCGCGCGTTGCTGCCCTCGGTCACCACGTCGGGTGCGCCGGTGGCGGCGGACTTGCCTGTCGTCGCAGACACCTTGCAGAGCGGCAAGATCGGACCTGAGCACGTGGAAGCGATCCACAAGGCGATCCACCAGCTACCGCTTGACGCTACCGACGACGACCGGGCCGCAGCGGAGAAGATTCTCTGCGAGGCGTCCACGGTAAGCGAACCCCGGATCATCGCGAGGCTGGGTCGGGAGATTCGGGACCGATTGGACCCTGATGGCGCCGAACCCAAAGATGAGGCCCTGATACGGCCGAAACGATGGCTGGACTTCCGGGAAACCGCCAACGGCGTCACCGGCACGTTCGGGCTGGACAAAGAAACCGGCGCGCTGCTGGCCAACCTGCTGTCCCCGTTAACCGCTCCCCGGTCCAGTGATGATGGGCCGGACCTGCGCAGCCGGGACGAACGTTGTGGCGACGCCTTCGCCGAGATTCTGGCGTTGGCCGCTCGCTGCCCTGATACCCCCAACCGAGGCGGGGGAACCGGTCACGTTGCTGGTGTCGGCCACCCTGGACCAGCTCACCACCGGGATCGGTCAGGCTCTCGTGGATGGTCACCTCTCGATGTCGGCGGGGCAGATCCGGCGGATGGCCTGCGATGCGAAAGCCGCTCCCATGGTGTTCGGTACCGCCAGCGAGGTCCTCGACGTCGGACGGACGATCCGCACGGTTCCCCGGAGCCTCCGGCGGGCCCTGATCCACCGGGATCGCGGCTGTAGTTTTCCGGGCTGCGACCGTAAGGCCAAGTGGTCGCAGGCCCATCACATCGTGGAGTGGAGCAACGGCGGACCGACCACTTTGGACAATCTCACCCTGGTCTGTCAGCATCACCGTGTGTCTCGAATGCGATTGAGAGGTTCTGATGTAGAAGCCAGAGTCGCTTGAAAGCAATGCTGTGTCGAAGATGAAGGCAGGCCCTTCGGCGTCGTCCTGCAGGGGATGGTGTCAAACCGCCCTGGGCTGCTGCGGTGAATGAGTCGTGGTGGTGAGCGTCAGGGAAAAGTCACACAATGATGTGGCAGGTGTGGTCCGGGAAGGCGAACGACAGTGAACCGTCGATGACGTGTCGTAATGCATGAGATGACATCAAAACCGGGGA
>NZ_JBEYXW010000041.1:0-51401 GCF_040645195.1 Saccharomonospora sp. NPDC046836 | reverse complement strand
CACCGGGGAGATATCTGGCCACCAGCGGGGAAATCACTGGCCACCTATGGGGCGGCAACTGGCCGCCTACGGGGATTTTTCACTGACCGCCGACAGACGGGCCAGATCACGGAAAGCGTGCCAGAAACAAATTTCGAGTGCCGTTGCCACAGTGGCCCGCCCTCAGGGGCATCGGAGCGTCTACCGAGCCCTAAGATAGGACCAATGACGGCACCGAGGCGGCGATTGAGACCCACTATCCTGGAGGTCGCCGATCTTGCTGGCGTGTCGAAGTCGTCGGTGTCGAACTACTTCCACCATCCGGGAAAGCTGTCCGAGGCAACACGCCGCCGGATTGCGGATGCGATGGATGCTGTCGGGTTCTCGCTTAACGACGCCGCACGAACCCTCCGCACGGGTCGCAGCCCGGTAGTCGGATATGTCGCTTTCGAACTCGCCGCGGCGCGTACCCCAGTCATCGCCAACGCGGTGGCAGCGCGTCTGGCTGAGCACGACATCGATCTGCTGATCGCGACCAACCAAGGAGACGGCAGCCGTGAACGACGCTACCTGAGCCTGTTTGAGCGTCAGCGCGTCAGCGGGCTGATCGTATCGCCGCTGGGGGACCTTGAGGACGATCTGCGGCGGCTGCGCGACATGGGAATCCCGAGTGTCCTGATGACACGGCATCCCCGAGCTTTGGATCAACCCGCCGTCTCAATCGATCATGCCAAGGGTGGGCGGCTCGCGCTCGAACATCTACTCGAGCTAGGCCGGCGGCGGGTTGGCTTTATCACCGACACCCTCGCCGTGGAGCAAATCACTCTGCGATTCGAAGGAGCCCGCGCAGTCGCATCCGCGGCGGGGGCGTCAATCGAGGTCGTCGCAACTGCCGAGCGCAGCGTCATGAGCGGCATCGCCACAGGCCGCGCCATCGCCGATCTGCCCGCCCATGAGCGCCCGGACGCGCTGTTCTGCGTCAACGATCTCGTGGCCATCGGGGTCGTCCACGGGCTGGCGGGGACCGTCCGCGTGCCACAAGATGTGGCGGTCGTGGGGTATGACGACATCGAGTTCGCGCAGACCCCCGCCGTCCCACTTACATCGGTCGGTACCCCCCAGTCCGAGCTCGGGGAGGCAGCTGCCGACCTGATTCTTGCCGAAACGGGAATTACGTCGTCGTCGATGCCGAGGCAACGCGAGTTCGCGCCGTGGCTCGTCGTGCGGGCGTCCACCGTAGCGCCCTGATTTTGCCTCCACCGCGCGAAAGTGGCATCCTCTTGATCTGGTGGAACGTTCCACCAGTGAGGAGGCTTCGAGCATGAGAGTGATAGATCCCGTGGCTCTAGACGCGACTTTGGTGCGATCGACGCGCGGAGCCGCATCGATCGCTATAGTCGCTCGCGCGATCGGTCCTGCCACGTGACGACGGAGCGGGAATGTCGGCGCGACGAACTCGCGCCTCGCGCGAGCGCCCGTGTCCTCTTGAGCGTCCCAGACGTCATCGACGGGTTCAGTCCGACCGAACGGCCGCGCCTATCCTGGCGGGTCGAGACTGCTCCCTCTGGATGGAGGCAGGAATCGGCCGACATCGAGATCCGGCGGGGCGACAATGTCGAATGCACCAAGGTTGCTGGATCGGACTCGGTTCTGCGGCCGTGGCCTTTCGCGCCTCTGACGCCGCGAGAGCGGGTGAGCGTGCGGGTGCGAGTGCGCGATACGGCGGGGTGGGTGAGCGAATGGAGCGAGCCCGCAGCCATCCTCGGCGGCACGGTCAACTCCTGGCCGGCGCTCTTTATCGGATCCGGCGACGAGAACCCTGCTCTCCTCCGAGGTGAGTTTCAGGCTTGCGCTGCGCCGGTGCGCGCGACGCTGTATGTAAGCGCGTTTGGCGCTGTTCGTCCTCGCCTCAACGGCGAGCGCGTGGGCGATCGCGAACTCGCGCCGGGTTGGACCAGCTATCAATCGCGCGTGGACTACGACACTTACGATGTCACCGGTGTGATACGCGCCGGGACGAATGTGCTGGGCCTCGAGCTTTACGGTGCCTGGTTTACGGAGCGCTTCGGCTTTCGCGACGCCGCGGCGAGGTTCTACCAGGGAGCGCCGACGGCCAGCGCCATGCTGGTTCTCGAGTATCGAGACGGGGCGCTCCAGACCGTTGTGAGCGACGGAAGCTGGAGGTGGGCGCGCGGCGGGGCACACTCGTAGAGCATTTACCAGGGTGAATTCTTCGACGCCCGCCGAAAACCACGCGACTGGGATACCGTCGGCTTCGATACGACGGGCTGGTCTCCCGTCACGACATGGCGCTCGCCGATCGCGCCGACTCCGCGCATCTCTCCTCCTGTGCGCGTGACCCAGGAGCTCAAGCCGATCGCCGTACTCCCGGGCCCCGGGGGAGTCATAATCCTCGACTTCGGTCAGAACATCGTCGGTCGGCTCCGTCTTCGGGTGCACGCGCCAGCGGGAACGCGCATCACACTCCGCCACGCCGAAATCCTGCAGGGCGGAGAACTCGCGGTGAGACCGCTGCGGAACGCAGCCGCCACCGACCTGTTCATCGGAAGCGGAGAACCCGAACAATGGGAACCGGCAGGGACCTTCCACGGATTCCGCTTCGCGGAGATCTCCGGCTGGCCTGGAGAACTGCGTCCCGGCGACGTGGTCGCTCACGTGCTCGGGACCGACCTGCGTCGGATCGGAGGATTCCATACGTCCCACCCCCTCCTCCAACGGCTGCATGACAACGTCGTATGGGGGGCGAGGGGCAATTTCCTCTCGGTACCGACCGACTGCCCGCAACGTGACGAGCGGCTGGGCTGGACCGGTGACGTGCAAGTCTTCGCTCCGGCTGCCGCCTTTCTCTTCGACTGCGACGCCTTCCTCCGATCGTGGCTGCGGGACGTACGCACTGAGCAGAACGCTGCCGATGGCGTCGTTCCCATGGTCGTACCCGCCGTGATCCCTCAAGTTCCCGGCTTGTTCGAGCCGATCGCGGGGTGGGGCGATGCGATCACCCTCGTGCCCTGGGTCCTGCGTGACGCGTTCGTCGATGACGAGGTGCTCAGCGAGAATCTCGACGCCATGATCGCCTGGGTCGAGGCGGTGCGGCATCGGACCGGCGGTGCGCCGCTGTGGGAGGACGGCCGGCAGTTCGCCGACTGGCTGGACCCCGGTGCCCCGCCAGATCAACCGGGCAAGGCCAAGGCGGATCCGGACATCGTGGCCACGGCCTACTATGCCCGCTCCGCCCAATTGACGGCCGATGCCGCGAAGCTCGTCGGTCGCCACGAGGAGGCGCAACGCTATGCGGCCCTCGCGACGGAGATCCGTCAGGCGTTCCGCGACACCTACATCACGCCCCGCGGTCGGATGATGTCGGACGCCGCGACCGCGTATGCGCTGGCCCTCGCGTTCGATCTTGTCGAGGACGAGAGGCGCGGCCAGCTCGGTGACCGGCTCGCCGAACTCGTTCGTCGGCACGCGTACCGCATCAGCACGGGCTTCCTCGGCACGCCGGTGGTGTGCGACGCGCTGACCGCGACCGGTCACGCGGACGTCGCCGGCCGTCTCCTGCTCCAGACCGAGAACCCGTCATGGCTGTATCCCGTGACGATGGGCGCGACCACGATCTGGGAGCGATGGGATTCCCTGCTCGAGGACGGCGCGCTCAATCCGGGCCAGATGACCTCGTTCAATCATTTCGCGCTCGGGGCGGTGGCCGACTGGATGCATAGAGCCCTTGGAGGTCTCAGCCGACGCGCACCGGGTTTCCGTCGGGCCTTGTTCGCTCCCGTGCCGATCGACCGTGTCGATGACGCCGCGGTGTGGCACGACAGTCCCTACGGTCGAATCGCCGCGAGCTGGCGTCGCACCAGGGGGCGCCTCGAAGCGACGCTGAGCGTTCCGCCGGGAGTGGAGATCGAGGTGCGCCTGCCCGACGTGCGGGAGGTTGTCGGTGCCGGGACGCACTCGTGGGTGGTCCCGCTTCCCTCCCCGCCGTCCGCTCTACCCGTCCCGAGTCTCGACGGTCCGATGACCGACGTGCTCGCTTCGCGAGAGGCCTACGCCGCCGTGATAAGTGAGCTGGAGGCATGGGACCCCGATCGGGGTGCTGCCTTACGGCGTTCACTCGTCTGGACGGAGGGCCGCACCCTCCGCGACCCGCTCGACAAGGTGCCGGTCGAGGTCATGGACCGAATTGCGAGGAGACTCGCGAACCTACCGTCCGCCAACTGATGCAGCACCACAGCAGGGTTGCGCGATGACCTCTGCGAGGGCGTCGCGTTGGTCATCGGCCGACCTTCTGTAGAAACTTGACTCCCGCTGTGAGAAATGACAATGTATGCGCCCGGTGGAACGTTCCACCGACGTTCGACGCGGAACCCACATCTGCTCCAGTCGCCGCGATTCGCATTCCGACGAAAGCAACGAAGCTGAAAAAGGAAGACCGATGAAGCACAGAATTGCCACTACATCGGCCGTGGTGCTGATCGCCGCTGCGCTCGCCGGGTGCGGCGGTGAGGGGCAATCCAGCGATACCACCGAGATCGTCTGGTGGAAGCTCGCGGAAAACTCCGAGACCGCGAACGAGGTGATCGCCGATCTCGTGGAGAAGTTCGAGGCGGAAAACCCCGACATCCGAGTGAGCGTCGAGCAACGTTCCGGCGACCCGCACCAGGACGCGCTGCGCACAGTGGCGGGCACCGACGGCGCCCCTGACATCTTCTTCATGTGGACGGGCCTCGGGCAGGTCGGCGACATTGTCGACGCCGGCGCCAGCCTTGACCTCACGTCGTACTACAAGGAGCTGGGGTGGGACGAGGGGATGTTCAGCGACAGCACCCTCGACACCATCACCCAATACGGTGGCCATCACGGCGTCCCGTGGCAGGCTCGGGCGCAAGGTTTGTTCTACAACAACATGCTGTTCAAGCAGGCCGGGATCGACTCGCCTCCGGAGACCTTCGATGAGCTCATCGAGGACTCGAAGGCCCTCCTGGACGCAGGGATCACACCTTTCGCGTTTGGCGGGACGGTGAACTGGCACGTGATGCGCCTGCTCGACAACATCATGGAGGCCACGTGCGGGCCGGAGACCTTCGACGCGCTCCGGCAGCTCGAGGCGAACTGGTCTGCCGAGGCGTGCGTGACCGAGTCCTTTGACCTCCTTACCGAGTTCGCCGGCAACTACCTCAACAAGGGCTTCATCAGCATCAGCAACACCGAGGCATTCGGTGAACTGTTCGCGGGCAACGCAGCGATGGGCATCGAGGGCGATCCATTTAACCAGCTGCTGCGCGACAATGGCCAGAACGAGGACGACTGGCGGGTCGTATCCTTCCCGGGTGTCGACAGGCTGTACGGCTTCACCACGGCCAACTACATCAGCGCGACGAGCGAGCACCCCGACGAGGCGATGCGATTCCTGGAGTTCCTCGCCTCCGAGGATCCGCAGCGCCGGATCACCGAGGTGCTCGGTAGCCGGTCGGTGAACCTCGACGCCCTGCCCGAAGGCGATCGCAGCGACCTCGACAAGTCGTGGGATACGATCATCGACGAGGCCACCGGGATCTTCATCAACAGTGACCAGGCGCTGCCCCTGAACATCACCACCGAGCTGTGGCGCGTCCAGAACGCGGTGATCACGGGCGAGCTGCAGCCCTCCCAGGCGGGAGCCGAGATGCAGCGGTTCATTGACGGTCTCTGACGGGTCCGGTCGGGGCGCCATCGCGGTGACGCCCCGACTCCCTGGATGGTGGTGACGATGGTGACATCCTCGAACGCTTCGACGCCTACGCGGCGCCGAAGGTTCGGAAGCGGGACCGGGTTCCTGGCAGCCGTGCCGTTCCTCGTGCCCGTTCTCTTGTTCTACGGCGCGTTCGTCGTGTACCCGATGGTCGGCGCGGTCTTCCTGAGCTTTTTCGAATGGAGCGGCTATCGCGGGGCGCCGCTGACGTTCGTGGGACTGACAACTACGTCCGCCTGTTCACGGCGGACACGGTCTTCTGGCGCGCATTCGGCAACACCTTGATCTGGGTGTTCCTCTCGATGATCGTGCCGGTCGGCGTCGGTCTGCTGTTGGCGCTCGCGCTCAACCGGCCATTGTTCGGTCGCAATGTCTTCCGGTCGGTCTTCTACATCCCCGGCGTCATCGCGTCGATCGCGGTGGCGAACGTGTGGCGTTGGATGTACAACCCGACGCTGGGCGTGACGGCGAGCCTGGGCGACATGCTGGGCATCCCCTGGCTGAACGACATCGCGTGGTTGGGCAATCCCGACTTGGCGCTGTACTCCATCTTCGCAGCCTTCGTCTGGCAGATCGTGGGCACGAATATGGTGCTGTTCCTCGCCGGCCTGCAGGGGGTGAGCCAAGACCACATCGAAGCGGCCCAGGTGGACGGCGCGAACAGGTTCCAGGTGTTCCGGAACGTCACGTTGCCGGCCCTGCGACCCGCGCTAGTCGTGGTCGTGGTGACCACTGTCATCCACTCCATCAAACTGTTCGACCTCGTCGTCGGCATGACCGGCGGCGGTCCCGCCCAGCGCACCCAGGTGCTCGCGCTTTGGTCGTACACGCAGTCGCTGGTCAACGGCGACTACGGTGCGGGCAACGCGATCTCCACCGTGCTGCTCGTGTTAACCCTCGTGGTAGTGGTTCCGTACATCCTCTGGAACGCACGTCAGTTGCGGCAGTCATGACCGTCGTCGAGCGCCGAAAGCGCGCATCCCGGGTCGACTATCGCAGGGTGGGGCTGTGGATCGCCCTGGCCATCTCGCTCCTGGTTTGGACGGCCCCCATTCTGTTCATGGTCTTCACCTCCCTGAAGACCGAGGCGGAGATCTACACGACCCCCACCTTCCTCCCGCCCCTGGATCCGCAGTGGGAGAACTTCGCCTCAGCCTTCGAACGCGGCGGGATGCTACAGGCCGGATCGAACAGCCTCATCATCGCGCTCATCAAGGTGCCACTGGGCCTGGTCTTCTCCGCGATGGCCGCGTTCGCGCTGTCCCGGTTGCGATTCCGCTTCCAGGGCACGCTCCTGGCCGTTATCGCGCTCGGAGCCATGGTGCCGGTGCAGGTGGCGATCGCCCCTCTGTTCCAGACGATACTTAACCTCGGCCTGCTGAACACCCACCTCGGCGTGATCCTGCCGTACATCGCCTTCGGCATGCCATACCAGGTGTTTATCCTCTACGGGTTCTTCAGCGCGATCCCCCGCGAGCTCGACGAGAGCGCGCGCCTGGACGGCGCCGGCAACATGCGGCTGTTCTTCTCGATCGTGCTGCCGCTGGCCAAGCCCGCTCTCGCGGCGCTGTTCATTCTCGATTTCGTCTCGACGTGGAACGAGTATGGGATGGCGCTGGTGCTCCTGCAGGACCGTGAGTCGTGGACGGTTCCGCTGGCGGTCCAGGCGTTCCAGAGCGAGATGACGAGCGCTTTCGGTCCGCTCAACGCCTTCACGATCATGTCCGTTCTGCCCGTCGTCATCATCTACCTGCTGTTCCAACGCTATTTCGTCCGAGGGGCCCTCGCCGGCGCCGTGAAAGGTTGACATGTTCTCTGCCAGAACTCCGCTGCAAGAGGTCCTCCACGACGACCGGGCTCGCGCGATCCTCACCCGGGTGGCACCCGAGCTCATAGCGTCCCGCGTGCTGCATATCCTGCACCAGTACCCCGTCGAGCTCGTGCTACGCACCGAGGCGTCGCTCATGGACAGACCAGAGGTGTGGACCGAGGCGATCCGTGAGATCGAGGCGCTCCCCCCCGCGGAGCCGCCGGCCCGCGAGCCCAGCCGCATCGACTTCCCGCGCGGCGACGTGGAGGATCCCGCCACACCACGGGCATCCGCCTCGTTCTCGGTGGCCGGCCCCGCACGCGTCGGCGGGCGCGTGGAGATCAGCCTCCAAGGGCCGTCCGGAGGAAACCCGTTTATCGACGTCGTGCTCGACGCGTTCGTAGACGACGGCACCGATCAGTTCGTGGTCCCCGGCTTCTACGACGGCGACGGGATCTACCGAGTGCGCGTGCTGGCGCAGCGCCCGGGCACCCTTCGTTTCGAGCTGCGCAGCAACGCGCGCAGCATCGACGGCATCGCCGGGACGATTGCGGTCGATGACGACCACGACGCGCGCGGACTGGTCCGGCCGGATGGGTTCCACTTCCGTTACGACAACGGCGAACGCTACCTGCCCATCGGGACCACGGCCTACGCGTGGACGCATCAGCCCGAGGAGCTGCAGGACAGCACGGTGAAGACGCTGGCCCGCTCGCCGTTCAACAAGATGCGCATGTGCCTCTTCCCGAAGTCCTACATGTACAACCAGAACGAGCCGGAGCGGTATCCGTTCGTGAAGACGGACGACGGCTGGGACCCTGCGCGCTTCGACACCGTCTACTTCGGTCAGCTGGAGCGGCGCATTGACGAACTCGCGGCCCTCGGCATCGAGGCCGACCTTATCCTGTTTCATCCCTACGATCGCTGGGGCTTCTCGGCGATGAGCCGCGCCGAGGACGTGCGCTACGTCCGGTACGTGGTCGCCCGCCTCGCCGCCTTCCCCACCGTCTGGTGGTCACTGGCAAACGAGTGGGACATCGTCTTCACAAAGTCGGTACCGGACTGGGATGCGATCGCGGCTGCGATCCGCGAGAACGATCCCTATGGCCACCTAACCTCCATCCACAACTGCCGTGCACCGTTCGACCAGTCACGAGAGTGGATCACGCACGTCAGCATGCAGCGGATCGATGTCTATCGCACGGCCGAGGACGTTGAGGTCTGGCGCCAATGGGGCAAGCCGGTCGTCGTAGACGAGTGCGGCTACGAGGGCGACCTGGACCAGGGGTGGGGCAACATCTCCGGCGAAGAAATGACCCGCCGGTTCTGGGAGGGCGCCATCCGTGGCGGGTACATCGGCCACGGCGAGACCTACCTCAACCCCGCCGAAGACCTGTGGTGGTCCAAGGGCGGCGAGCTCGTGGGCAGTAGCCCGGCGCGCATTGCCTTCCTCCGCGAAATCCTCGAACAGGCCCCCGTACTGGAGCCGGCGCCGATCAACTGGGACGTGCCTCGGGCGGGGACAGAAGGCGAGTACTTTCTCTACTACTTCGGCGCCACCCGGCCGACATTCCGCCGGTTCGTCCTCGACCCTGCAACCGCCTACCAGGTAGATGTCATCGACACCTGGAACATGACGATCACTGAGCTGCCGGGCACGTTCCGGGGCAGGTTCCAAATCGACCTTCCCGGCGTTCCCTACATCGCGGTCCGCATGAGCGCGGCGACCGATGGTGCACCAGGGCGAGCTGCGCCGTGACAACATCGGACGGGACTGCTTTGACCCGCAACAGCTAGTGCCGTGTCCAGATAGGTTTGCCGGGGTGGTCATGCGGCTTGGGTGATGGGCTGGCCGCCCCAGCGGATCCCTTTTTCGCTGCGGATGCGGGCGAGTTCGCGGCGTTGAGCGGCGAGAATGTCTGGGTGTCGGGCGTTTGCGTTGCGCCACCGCAGATGGGCGTGAAGCTGGTGGGCGAGCATGGTGTGGTTGGGGTGGTTCGAGTCGGCAACCACGAAGGTCCGCAACGGCCCCAAATGCGCCTCGATCGGGTTGGCCACGATGAATACGTTGGAGTGAAACACAGTTCGACTTTGTGGCGAGCCGCCCGCGCGTGGATCGCGGCGCCGCGATGGGCGGAGAGGTTGTCCACGACGATGTAGATCGGTGCCCCGTCCGGGCGTGCGGCACGGATTGATGTAAGCGCGGTCAGGGTGTTCGCGGCAGATTTCTTCCTGCGGGCCATGACCCAGAGGGTGTCGTCGCCGACGGCGTGGCAGCCGTGGAACTGCCGGACCCCGTGCAGCTTGTGATAGTTCGCGGCAGCCGGTCGGGACGTCCTTTTCTGGCCAGCCGGGCGCCGAGGTGCGGCCGGATGGTGAGTGGGCCGAACTCGTCGAAGGCGAATACCCGGTCGGGGAGCTTGCTGGTGACGTGTTCGATGCGGGCCAGCTTGGCGTCCCGGTCGGGATCGTTGGATTCCTTCCAGGTCTTGGTGTGCTGGAAAGTGATCTCGTGCTTGCGCAGGAACTGCCGCAACCGTTCCCGGCCGATCCCGACGCGGCGAGTTTGCGCAGGCTCCACCGGGTGGACGGCTGCTCGAGCGTCTCCGGTCGGGTGGTGGCCGTCGCGACGATGACGGTTTCGTCGTCAAGGCTGGTCAGGCGGGGACGGCCACCCGCCCACCGAGGGGCCAGGCTGGCCAGGCCCATCTCATTGAACCGATGGATCACACCGCGGATCGCGTCCTCGTCGCCCTGAACCAGCCACGGCGCAGCCGCACAGCCAAGCAGGTTCCTCTTCGCACGATCCGCTGCAACCGCCGGCCCTCTGTTCGGTCAGCCTGCGCACTCGAACTGGATCTGCCATCCACCCAGCCTGGCCCCGCAACGATCACCCGCTATGACACAGCACTAGCGCGGCAGGCGGGCGGGTAAATTTCAACTAAAGAAGAGGGCGCGGGTGGATGGCCCGCTTGGATGACGCACACGCAAACGCATCGCGGGGCCCATGCTGTCCAACGACGAGAGCGGACCTGGTCGCCGTGCATCGGGTGAGCAGCTCGCGCTCGCTGGGCTCAACTCTGCGGTAGATCGATCCGCAACCACTCTCCGGCCAGGACGTCCACCCGAGGCGGAGTCCCGGCGAACTGAAGCGAAAATGACCGGCTCACCCGATCGAGATTGGCGATGATGACCGTCATGCCCTCGCTCGTCTCGCCCCCGATGGCCCAGAGCAGGCCGTCAGGACTCTCGCCGCTCAGCAACAGAGAACCCGAGAGTACGGACAGCGCCTTTACGGCGACTGCGACTGCGAGTTCTTCGCCCTCGGAAGTGCGGATGCCGCGCGGTCCCCATTCCTCGAAGTACGACAGGCTGTCGACACCCGGCACGGCCAGCGCGGCGGCGCTCGCGATCGTCCACGCGGCGAGCTCCGGCGAGGATTGCCGGTCGTCATCGGCGTCGATGAGCTGGGGGCCGTAGCCGCTGCGGAGGTCGGTGGAGGGCGACACCGGCGCGGGCGTCGTGGCCACGTTGTTGAAGTGCGGGCGCAGGCTGATCGGTCCGATATGGACGGGAGCGCCCCCGGCTATCTTGACAGCCTGGGCGGCGACCAAGCGCTGCATTGCAAGCGACTCCGTCAGCTGCTCCGTCGTCAGGCTGTGGAACAGCGGAGTGACACTGAAGACGACCCCGTCGAGATCGTCAGGGAGACGATGGTACTCGCGGTTCAGCTCGGTGAAGTGCGAGCCTGCACCCCCGATCACCGGGATGTCGATGCCCGCAATGGCGAGCGCCTCGCGCAGCAGCCGGGTGGCTGCGACATCGGAAACGTGCCGCGCAGGTCCTGTCGGCCAGAAGGCTGACACCCGTGCGATGCGATGCGGGGCGAGCGCCTTTACTCCCGACCGGATGCCGCCGTGGTCCTCGTCGTCCAGCACGAAGCGCACGTCGAGCGGAAGGCCGGATGCGGCGGCACGCCTCAACGCCGCACTCCAGTTGGATGAGGCCAGGTCCAGTTCTACGAGGAGCGAGGAACCGACGGGAGCGACCGACGGAGCGGGATCTGGAGCGGTGGAGGCTCCGACGGTCACGGCCGGGAAGACGCCCGTGCGCTCCAGTACGATGCGATCGACTGGACCGGCTGCGGGCTCGGTGCCGACCGACTGCGCGGTTACGACGACCGACTGCACGACTCGTTCGCCGGCCTCGAGGACGTACGGGAACGGCAGAGCGAGCGGCCGGCTGTAGGTCTTGTACGACGCGTCGGTCCAGTTGCGCTGGTCCTCCATCTCGAACACGTCGCCTGAGAAGCACACGTCGACGGCGAGCCCGCCGGCGTGCCATGCGAGGCCGGCGATATCGAACACCGGCTGATGTGGACTGATCGCAACAGGGAACCTGGTCGTCTCCTCCGGCCCAGCGGTGTGTGTGACGGTGAGGTCATGCCCGGTGAGCTGTGGGGGATGCAGCACGACCAGACCGGTGCGGTTGGTCGCGAACTCGGTGTGCGAGACCGCGTCGAACGTCACGCTGAGCGTGTCCCCGGATGCTGTGACATGCAGCATTCCGGAGATGGCCGAGCCGTGACCGTCTGAGCGCAGCGCGAGGTGGAGGGCGTCTGCACTTTCGCGAGCACCCTCGCTCACCCACGCGGCGGTATTCCAGTCGCGGTCGCGTACGACAGCCCGGACGCTGCGCAGGACAGACCGCCCGTCGAATGCGATGTCGGCGATCTCGTCGTGGCGCAGCTCCAGCGACCACGCGCCGGAGCGCCAGTAGCGGCTCGGTCCGTGCGAGGAGCGCCAGGCCTGCGACATGTCAGAGCGTCGACATCCCGCCGTCGATCGCGAAGAGCGCGCCGGTGGCGAAAGCGGCGTCATCGCTGGCGAGGAACACCATGATTCCCTCCACGTCCTCCGGGGCGCCTGCCCGGCCCATCGGGATGCGCCCGATGATCGCGGCCCGCGACTCGGGATCGGACGTGATCGTCGTCACGAGGCCGGTCTCGGTGTAGGCAGGCACGACCGTGTTCGCCCGGATGCCGCGGTCGGCATACGCTGCAGCCACCGTGCGGCCGAGGCCGTGGATACCCGCCTTCGATGCACTGTACGCGGTGAAGTCCTTCCCCTCGCCGTTGACGCCCGTGGGGCTGCCGGTCAGGATGATCGACCCGCCGTCCTTCTCCAGCATCCCGCGGATCGCGTACTTCACCGTGAGGAACGTCCCGGTGAGGTTGATGTCGATCGTCCTGCGCCAGACATCGACGTCGAGGTCGGCCGCAGGAGCGTCCTGACCGAACAGCTGCACGCCAGCGTTCGCGACAACGACGTCGGGGATCCAGTCAACTTCGGTGAGCTCGGCGAAAGCACCGGCGACCGACGCCTCGTCGGAGATGTCCATCACCGCGACTCGGGCGAAGCCGCCGATTTGCCGGGCGGCCTCCGCGGCGGTATCCCCGTTGCGATCAGCGATCACGACGCGGGCGCCCTCCCGCGCGAACCGCGCGGCAATGGCGTAGCCGATCCCCGTCCCCGCTCCCGTGACGAGAGCGGTCTTACCTTCCAGCCTGCACATGCCTGTCCTCCTCAAACGAGGGTAAAACGATTCAATCAATACAGGCAAGTATCGAGGAACGAAACGAGTGGTTCGGCCGCGGTCCGTGGAGGCCCGGACGACGAGTTCGGGTGAGAACTCGATCTGGTGGGCGCTGCGGATTCCCGCCGGGCCCGGCGTCGGGGGCCAGGCGCGCGATCGCGTCGAAGAGCAAGTCCGCGAGGGCGGTACCCAACTGAGCGTGCGGGGTGCGGATGGTGCTCAGCGGCACGATCGTGGACTGCGCGAACTCGATGTCGTCATATCCGATGACGGCGATGTCGTCAGGCACCCGCACCTCCTGGGAGGCCGCGAACGCCTGGATGACGCCAATCGCCAGCAGGTTCGTTGACGCAGAACAGCGCGTCGGGACGGTGCTCCGGTGCGCGACGGGCGATCTCCTTGGCGCAGGCGATGCCTGCCTCCACTGAACGTTCCGGAACGGGGATGATTTCCAGTGTGGCATCGGGTTCGGGCCCGACGACGGAGAGCGCACCGTTGAGCCGGTCCGCAGCCGTCGTTCTGGCGTTAGTGCAAGGAGGGCTTGAACGGCTCCAGGGTGCTGGTCTGGCGTCCGGTTCCGTTGCGGGTCAACAACTCCTCGCCAGTCGAGGCGTGATCGAAGCGGCGGACCGTGCCGTGTGCAAGACCGAGTTGGTGGCAGATTTCCTTGGTGGCAACGCCTTGGCGAGTAGTGCGTGCACGACCGCGTGCCGTTCTCGAGCTCGAGCTGCCCGCCGGTCCGTCCGTCCGATCCGTTTGTGTGGCGGGCATCGCCGGCTGCGGATGCTGGTCTGGCTCGGGTTGGCCCTCGTCTGAAGCCGGTTCGTCCTTGGGGGCGCTCCCGGTCGCGACGGTCAGGCAATCCTGGTGTCGGTCCACAGTGCGGTCGACCGCGTCGGCCAGGTTGCTCTAGATATGCCAGCGATCGGCCACGTGGACTGTGTCTGGTGCGCCGTCGCGGGCGCCGTCGGCGTAGGCGATGGCGCGGGCTCGGCAGACGATCTGGACGCCGGGATGGGCGCGCAGCCAGTCAGCCAGGGTCTGGGCGGCGCGATCGGTGAGCACGTCGACCGGGCGGCGGGACTCGATGTCGACCGGCAGCGTGCCGTAGCGATGGCCGCGGCGCAGGGCGAAGTCGTCCACCCCCAGAATCCTCGGCGCTGGGCGGCCAGAGGACCCGGACCAGGTCAAGATCAACACACTCGGTTCATGATCAACCACGCCAAGACTCGCAGGTCACCGGGGTCCATCACCAAAAGCGTGCCAGAACCAGATTTCACGCGCCGTCGACATTCCCGCCCGCTTGTCCGAGCGAGCGGTGAGCAGCATGCCTCGGTTCCCTGGCGTCAGGAATTCCAGCAGGCTGGATCGATCCCCGTGTTGGCGGTGGCGAAGCGGGGACATTGGTGTTCTCTGTCTACCTGGGAGTCTTGGTATACGGCGAGTAGCCGACCGGCGATGACCAAGCTGGCCCTGATGAACGATGGCGGCTGCTCGCGCCCGGACCGGGATCCCCGCCGGACCATCGGCGAGCAGGGAACTACGCACGTGTTGTCGGGATCGTTCAGAGCAATGCTTCGGCGGTGATGGGGAGTTCGCGGATGCGGCGTCCGGTGGCATGGAAGACGGCGTTGGCGATTGCGGGTGCCACGCCGACGATGACGACCTCGCCGAGGCCCTTGACGCCGATAGGGCTGGCTTCGGGGTCGTTGCCGTTCAGGTAGACGGCGCGGAGGTCGGGTATGTCGGCGTTGACAGGGACGAGATAGTCGGCGAAGTTGGCGTTGACGATGCGGCCGTCGCGGGGGTCGGTGACGGTGTGTTCGAGCAAGGCCGTGCCGATGCCACCTACCATGCCGCCCAGTGCTTGGCTGTCGGCGAGTTTCGGGTTGACGATCCGGCCGGCGTCGTAGACGCCGAGCATGCGCCGGACCCGGACTAGGCCGAGGCGGGCGTCGACGGCGACTTCGGCGAACACCGCGCCGTAGGCGTACATCGAGAAGCGGTCCTGCCCTGGGGCGAAGGAGCCGATCAGTTCGATGTGCTCGCGATTGTTGCGGGTGAGCAGTTGCTGGTAGGTCTCGCCCCGCGTGGGGTCGTCTTTCGCCGTTATCCGTCCACGCCGGACGATGATGTCGTTGGGGTTGACGCCGTGGAGTGGAGAGTTCGGGTCGTTGACGGCGAGGGTGATGGCCTGGCGGCGGACCTTGTCGCTGGCGTCGTTGACGGCGGAGCCGACGCTGGCCATGGTCTGCGAGCCGCCGTGCGGTGGGGTGGGGGGCATGAGGGAGTCGCCGAGGCGGAATTCGACCGTGTCCATGGTGAGGCCGAGGGTGTCCGCGGCGACCTGGGTCATGGAGGTGTAGGTGCCGGGTCCCATGTCGCTTGCCGCGGCTTGGACCATCGCGGTGCCATCGGCACTCAGACGGACGTGGGCCTGGGCGGTGTTGCGCAGTGTGTCGTAGACGGCGGTGGCCATGCCGGTGCCGATCAGCCAGTCACCGTCGCGTGTGGAGCGTGGTTTAGGGTTGCGGGGGTTCCAGCTGAACTCGCGCGCGCCAACGGTGTAGCACTCGCGTAGCCGACGGGTGGAGAACGGCAGCCCGTTGGACTCGTCGGTGGAGGGTTCGTTGCGGCGCCGCAGGTGGATCGGGTCGATGCCGAGTTCGTGGGCAAGTTCGTCCATGGCGGACTCGATAACGAAGGCCGCGCTGGCGTAACCGGGACCGCGCATGTAAAGCGGGGTGTTCACGTCCAGCGGCACTGTGGCGTACGCCTGGCGGACGTGGGGCATGCTGTAGAGCATCTGGCCGGGCGACATCGCTGCTTCGGTGAACTTCTCGTAGCTGGAGGTTTCGGCTCGAATGTCGTGCACCATGGCGGTGAGCCTGCCGCTCTTGTCGCTGCCGACGCGCACGCCATATTGGTAGGCGGGTCGGAAACCGGTGCCGAAGTACAGCTGCCGCCGGTTGAGCACCAGCTTGACCGGACGGCCGGTCTCGCGTGCCGCGAGGGCCGCGATGGTGACGTGCGGCCATGCGCGCAGCGCACTGCCGAATCCACCGCCGACGAACGGCGAGATGACCCGCACCGATGGCTGCGGGATGCCGAACACGGCGGCGAGTTCCCGCTGTGTGCCGCCCACCACCCACTGGGTCTTGTCCCACACTGTGAGGTTGTGGCCGTCCCAGCGGGCGATGGTGGCGTGTGGCTCCATGGGGTTGTGGTGGTTACGAGCAAGTCGGTAGGCCAGCTCCAGTCGTACTGGTGCGGATGCCAGGGCGCTGTCGGCGGTGCCGCGAGCGTAGGTCGCGGGCTCGTCCGCCGGGGCCGCAGTAAGGTCGGTCGAGGGTGGTTCGGCGTCGTAGTGAACCTCGACCAGGCTCGCCGCGTGCTGCGCGACCTCGAGCGTCTCCGCGATCGCGACGGCCACCGGCTGGCCGAAGAACCGGACCTGGTCGTCCTGGAACACACGCAGCCGAGTGCCAGGCGGGTTGTTGGAGCTGGAGTTGTCGAGGTAAGGCAGTCGGGGCGCGTTGAGATGACTGATCACGGTGATCACGCCGGCCTGTTCGAGCGCGGCGCGCGTGTCGACGCCGGTGACCCGGCCACGACCGACGGCGCTGTCTACGACGACCGCGTAGACGATCCCCTCAATGCCATCCTCGGGGCTGTGGTCCGCGGCGTAGGCAGCGCGGCCGGTAACCTTCAAACGACCGTCCACGCGAGACTCGGAGGAACCGACGTTGGTGCGTGGCTGTTGGGTCACCGGGTACCTCCCACGATGCGCAGCTGACGTTCGACGGTGCGTTTGAGCAGTTCGACCTTGAACTCGTTGTGTGCCAGGGGTTGTGTCCCATCGACGGCTTTCGCTGCGGCCGTGGCCCACAACCGGTCGGACGGTCGTTGGCCGACGAGATGTCGTTCCACTGCGGGCAGCTTCCACGGCACGGTGCCCACACCGCCGGCGGCCACCTTCGCAATGCGAATCACGCCAGCCTGGACGTGCATGGCCACCGCAGCCGACGTGAGGGCGAACTCGTAGCTCTGCCGGTCCCGTACCTTCAGATAGCCCGACCGCAGCGGGCGTGGGTGGGCGGGGATGGTCACGGCAGTGATCAGTTCGGCGGGCCGCAGCGAATGCTCTCGGTTGGGCGTGCTCCCTGGCAACAGAAGGAACTCCGCGAAAGGGATGCGGCGTACCCCGTCAGGCCCGATCAGGTCGATGCTGGCGTCGAGTGCGGCGAACGCGACGGCCACGTCCGAGGGGTGAGTCGCCACGCACGCCTCTGAGACGCCGAGGATGGCGTGGGAGCGGTTGAACCCCTCCCTCGCAGCGCATCCTGTGCCGGGCTGGCGCTTGTTGCAGGCGGCGGACATGTCGCGGAAGTAGGTGCAGCGGGTGCGTTGCATCACGTTGCCGCCGATGGTCGCCATGTTGCGCAACTGCGCGGACGCGCTCAGTTCCAGCGCATCTGCAATAACCGGGTATCTCGCACGCACGGTTGGGTCGGCGGCCGCGTCGGCCATCCGCACCAGCGCACCGATCCGCAACTCTCCGCGTGATGTGGTGGTGATTTCGCGCAGCGGCAGAGCGCTGATGTCGACCACCGTGTCCGGGCGTTCGACGGTCTCGCGCATCAGGTCGACGAGAGTGGTGCCGCCCGCGACGTAACGGCCGCCGCGCTGTGCGGCCGTGATGGCTTCGCGTGTGCTGGACACCTTGGTGTAGGTGAAGGGGAACATCTGTCGTCCATCACTCCCCGTGCGCGGCCTGCTGGACCGCTTTGACGATCTTTACGTAGCAGCCGCACCGGCAGATGTTGCCGCTCATCCACTCCCGGATCTCTTCAGGCGAGCGGGTGTGGCCCTCGCGGATGCAGCCGACGCCGGACATGATCTGGCCTGGTGTGCAGTAGCCGCACTGGAACGCGTCCTGCTCGACGAAGGCCTCCTGCAACGGATGCAGGTTCTCGCCGACCGCGAGACCTTCGATCGTGATGACCTCCGCGCCCTCCAGCCGAACCGCCAGCGTCAGGCAACCATTGATCCGCCGCCCGTCCACCAGTACCGTGCAGGCGCCGCAGGCGCCGGCGTCGCACCCCTTCTTCGTGCCGAGCAATCCGAGATGCTCGCGCAGCAGATCCAACAAGGACGTCCGGTTATCGACGGTGAGCGTGTGCCGCTTCCCGTTGACAATCAATGAAATCTGCCTGCTTGTCCCTGCCTCGGCTGCCTCGGCGCCGACGGCGGCCGGTACGGCGCCAACGAGCGATCCAGCGGCCACACCGCCGGCCGCGGCCGTGGTGGCAGCGATGAACGTGCGCCGGGACAAGGCGGAGGTGGGAGCGGGTTCGGGTGGCATGGGTACTTCTTTCAGGTCAGTGAGCGGGTGCGTGGACGGGTGGCGGTCGAGGACGCGAGAATACGCAGGCCGTCGTCAGACGGTGTGCCAGGTTTCGCCGTCCAGATGACCAGGTGTTGGTCCGGATCGGTACTGCAGGTCAACATGTTCGACTCCAGCGTCAGTTCGCCGGCGACCGGGTGGCGGAGCGTCTTAGTGCCCACACTGTGGGCGGCCACGTAATGAGCGCCCCACCATTGCCGGAAATGCCTGTCCTGCACGGACAACTCGCCGACGAGTGCGGCAAGTCGTGGATCGTCCGGATATCGGGCGGCGTTCCTGCGCAGTTGTGCGACCGCCTGGCGGGCGACGGCTTCCCAACGCTGGTATAGCGATCGCATGGCCGGATCGGTGAACAACAACCGGACGTAGTTTCGCCGTCCTGCCGGGACCGCGGCGAAATCGGTGATCAACGCGGCCGCCAACGGGTTCCATGCGAGGACGTCCATCCGACGGCCCAGGACCACGCCTGGTATGGAGGCGAGATCGCCCAGCAGCAGCCGCAGCTGCGGCTGGGCCCGCTGTCTGGCCTGGTGTCGTGGGCGGGCTTGTTCTTTACCGGCCAGTTCGAACAGGTAATCACGCTGATCGTCGCTCAGCCGCAGTACGGGTGCGAGCGCAGCCAGCACGGACTCGGAGGGCGGGATCCGGCCTTGCTCCAGCCGCGTGTAGTAGTCGGTGCTGATCGCTGCCTGCTTAGCGACCTCCTCACGCCGCAGCCCGGCCACCCGCCGCACCCGGCCGTCGTCGGGCAGGTCGAACGCGTCGGGGCTGAGCTCGTCCCGCCGCGCCTTGAGGAACGACCCCAGCTCGGTGAGGTGCGCACTGGTCACGCGACCCACCCTGACATCGGGCGCACGACCCGTGACAGGGAGAGTTTTATCCCTGGTTGTCCTTTTGCCAGGCGGGGAATGTCCTTTGTGAGGAGTGTTTTTCATGAGCACCTCCATTCAGGACACAGACGGAGAAGGACGCCATCCATGTCGAGCAACTGGAATCGCCGGTCAGTACTGCGTGCCTCGGCTGGCCTTACCCTGCCCCTGCCGCTGGTCGCCGCCTACAGCGGAGACACCGAGACCGGCGAGGCCCACGGGACCGGCGGGGCTCGGCCGGGCACCGGGATCGTGCCCAAGCCGCCGACGGGCAAGGGGCCGGCGGACTGGTTCACCGGCGACGTGTGGATCGACCCCATCGCCAGGGGAGAGAACCCTTCGCGGCTGCGGGTGAGCGCGGTGCGCTTCGCCCCCTGTGCCCGCACCCCTGGCACCGGCACGCGGTCGGCCAGACCCTGCACGTCACCGAGGGCATCGGGCTGGTCCAGGCCCGCGGTGGCCGGATCATCACCATGCGACCTGGCGACACAATCCACACACCGCCCGGTGAATGGCACTGGCACGGCGCCGCGCCCGAGCACTTCATGACCCATCTCGCGATGTGGGAGGGAGACGAGACCGAGTGGGGTGAGCACGTCACCGACGACGAGTACTACGGCCGCCGCTAGCGCGGCAGGACGTAGAGGTCCTCGCCGTCGCGCACGACCCAGATAGGCACCGGGCGGTGCGGGGTGCCGTCACCGCGGCGGGGTTGGATGGTCAGTTCGTCGGCGCCGGTGATCCTGGTCAGTTCGTCGTCGGCCCAGCTGGTCACGCGATGTCCTTTACGGGCGCAGGAGTGTCTTGATGGCGCGGCGTTCGTCCATGGCGCGGTACGCATCGCCGACCTGGTCCAGCGGCAGGGTGAGGTCGAAGACCTTGCCTGGGTTGATGCGGCCACGCCAGACGCGGTCGATGAGGTCGGGAAGGAACGCGCGCACCGGTGCCGGGCCGCCGCGCAGCGCGACATGGGAGTAGAACAACTCCTCTCCTGGGATCGTCACGTCGTGGGGCACGCCGACGAAGCCGACGTTGCCGCCCGGGCGGGTGGACCTCATCGCCTGACTCATAGCCTCGGGCGTGCCGACGCACTCCAGCACGGCGTCCGCGCCCACTCCGCCGGTCAGCTCCTTGATCCTTGCCACGCCCTCGTCGCCGCGCTCGGTGACGATATCGGTGGCGCCGAACCCGGTGGCCAGTTTCTGGCGGGCTTCGTGGCGGCTCATGGCGATGATCCGCTCAGCTCCCAGCTCACGTGCTGCGATGACCCCGCAGGCCGACCGCACCGTCACCGACGACCGCGACCGTCGAACCGGGCTTGACCTCGGCGGCCTTGGCGGCGTACCACCCGGTGCCCATGACATCGGACAGCGCGAGCAGGCTTGGCACGAGGTCATCACCGGGTATGTCCGGAGTGGACACCAGGGTGCCATCCGCGAGCGGGATGCGGACGTACTCGGCCTGGGCGCCGCCGACGAAGACCCGGTTCTGGCAAGAGGAGTGGTAGCCGGCCAGGCAGTTCGCGCAGGTGTTGTCGGAGGCGAAGAACGAGCCGATGACGAACTGGCCCGGCTTGATCGTCGTGACGTCCTTGCCGACCTCCTCAACGATGCCGACGTACTCGTGGCCCATCGGTTTGGGCTCGGCGACGGGGTTGATGCCGCGGTAGTCCCACAAGTCCGACCCGCACACGCACGTAGCGACGGTGCGGATGATCGCCTCGGACGTGAGCAGCATCGTCGGCTCCGGGCGTGGCTCGAGGCGCACGTCCCCGGGTGTGTGGATGACGGCTCCACGCATGGTGACTAGTCCTCCTTCTACTGTGGACGGTCAGGTCCAGTGGGGTTTGAGGGTGTCGGTGGCCGGCGCGGGCGCAGGCGAGAGCGCCGACAGTCGGTGCGGTCACCGCCGGATGTGTCATCGCCCACGCCACCGCCAGAGTCGCAGGCCTCACGCCGGCCTTCTCGGCGAAGGCCGTAAAAGGTGCGGCGGTGGCATGGTCGCTGTCCAGGCCGTAGCGGCCGGCGTCGCGGGGGTTGTCCACCAGTCGGCCGCTGTCGGGGCGGCCGGTGCCGTACTTGCCGGTGAGCAGCCCGCCGTCGAGTGGACTGTAGGTGATCACACCCAGGTTCTCCGCCTGCGCGAGCGGCAGGACCTCAACCTCCGCTTGGCGTTGACGAGGTTGTACATGGGCTGGACCAACTCGAACCGGGCCAGTCCCTCCCGTGCGGACACGCCGAGCGCGGTGGCGACCTGCCAGGCAGCCCAGTTGGACACCGCCGGATAAAGGATCTTCCCCTGACGGCACAGGTCGTCCAGCGCGGTGATGGTCTGCTCGATCGACGTGTGATCGTCGAAGGCGTGGACGAAGTAGAAGTCGATCCATTCCGTGCCCAGCCGGCGCAGGCTCGCCTCCGCCGCACGCACGATGTGCCGGCGGGACAGGTCTTGGGCGTTGAAGTTCGAACCGGTCGGATAGAAGACCTTCGAGGTGAGGACCACATCGTCGCGGTGGTCGGCGGCGAGCCGGCCAAGGATTTCCTCCGACACGCCCCGTCCGTAGACGTCGGCGGTGTCGAAGAAATTGATCCCGGCCTCGCGCGCCCGCCGGTACATCAGCGCAGACTCACCCTCGTCGGCCTCGACCCCGAACGACATGGTCCCGAAGCACAACGGCGACACCCGCACCCCGGTCGACCCGACGGTCACGTGGTTCACGCGTCCTCCCGGAACAACCGCTTCGCCACCGCCATCGCCGACATGGCCCTGGGCCAGCCCGCGTAGAACGCCAGATGCGTGATGGCCTCGACCAACTCCTCTTCGGTGACGCCGTTCTGCCTGGCGCGACCAAGGTGATGGCCCAGCTGCTCGGCACTACCGCTGGTAACCAGGCTCGCGACCGTGACCAGGCTGCGGTCCCGCGGCGACAACTCTCGCCGCGGCCATACCTGGCCGAACAGGACGTCGTCGGTGAATGCAACCAGAGCGGGCGCGAAATCGCCGAACATCCTCTCCGCGCCCGTCGGCTCGCTGCTTTCGGTCATGTGTTCTCATCCCCTTCTCGCAGGTATTCAGTGAATGCCAGCCAGACCGGCCGCACCCGAAATGCTCGAACGAGCGACGAGCAGCGTCACGACCGTGAGCCCCGCGCCACGCTGGAGGAACTCGGCCTGACCCGGACGGCAGATCAGCTGGCTGACGCGCGCTGCGTGGTGAATGTCGCCGTCCGTCGAGGACGCCGATGCGAACTGTGGCCCTGTTGTCTGCCTGGCTATTCCTCGATGATGTGGAAGGCGACATCGGTGTCTCCCGCCGCGTCGATCCTGTCGACCCCGGCGTCGATGTGACCGACCGGTTGCAGGTTGCTGATGACCTCGCCGTTCTGGGCATAGAAGATGACGAAGCTGTGGCGCGGTGTCCAGTAGGCGATATCGCCGACCTCGTATCCGCTCGTGACGGTTTCGTTCGCGGGTAGCGGGGTCTCGAAGCGGTGCACGAGTTCGCGGTCGTAGCGGTCCAGCATGGGCAGGGTCATGGGAAGCATGTCGATGAAGGCGTCGGCGGTCGAGTTGTCATACAGGGTGGCCGTGAGCTGCTGGTCGCCGATGACGATCTGGATCTTTGTTGACATATCTCTCGGCTCTGTTGACGTGGTGGACGAAGGGATGGAGTGGCCAGTGTGCGGTCCGGACGCCGTCGCGGACGGCGTGGTGGCGGCGGTCTCACCGGTGTCGCTTGAGACACCGCTGGTGCACGCGGTTGTCGTCAATGCGGCGGTGGTCAGAGTCACCCAAAGAACGGGACGAGAGCGGGCGTTGGTGCTGACGCAAAGGCGCATGATCCTGTCTGAGGTGGACGGTCGTAGTTTCAGATGTCGGATTCGTGAACCAGCACGTCGTGCAGGCTCGAGGTCAGTCTTTACGGGGCGCGGAGCGGGAGGCGATGTCCGTTGTCGCGTCGTCGACGGTGCGCTCGGCCGCCTGGCTGACGGCCCAGCTGGCGAGGAGGGTCAGCCTTTCGGCCGAGGGGGAGTCCGCAGGGGCGGTGAAGACGGTGAGGGCGAGGCCGGGTTCGGCGGAGAGTTCGAAGGCGTCGAAGTTGAGCGTGAGGTCGCCGACGACGGGGTGGTGGAACTGCTTGCTCCCGCCGTGGTGGAGGCGCACGTCGTGGGAGGCCCAGCGGACGCGGAAGTCCTCGCTGCGGGTGCACAGTTCGCCGATGAGGTCGGTGAATCCCTTGTCGTGCGGGTTGCGCCCGGCCTCTGCCCTCATCAAGTGGACGTTGTTGCCTGCGGAAGCGTCAAAGTCCGGATAGAAGTCGCGGGCGGCGGGATCGAGGAAGCGGAACCGCGCGAGGTTGGGTGGAGTCTGGACGCTGGTACGCGTCGGGCTGTCGAACACCGGTGCGTACAGCGCACGGCCGAGTAGGTTGGCCGCCAGGATGTCGAGTCGCCCGTTCCGGACAAATGCTGGCGTGTGCGTCATCCCAGCAAGAATCTGCTGGACGGTGTCACGCACCTTGAGGCGGGTTGGGCGTTGCGCGACCCGGGCCCGCCGAGCGTCAGGACTTGCGGCGTTGGCGGCGCGGGCGAGGTCGAACAGATACAGACGTTCCGCCTCGTTAAGCTGAAGCGCGTTGGAGATCGCGTTCAGGATGCTTTCTGATGTTCCTGCTAAGTTGCCTTTCTCCAGACGCGTGTAATAGTCGACCGAAACGCCCGCGAGTATGGCGACCTCTTCCCGGCGCAGTCCGGGAACGCGCCGTTTCCCACCGAAGTGCTGCAACGCGGTCTGTTCCGGGGTCACCTTGGCCCGGCGCGTGACCAGGAAATTGCGGACTTCCTGACTTTTGGCGTTGTCTTGTGCGGACACGGTTTCAGAATACGTCGACATCATGTCAGGAGGGGGGGTTCTGCTGTTACCTGTATCAGTGGAACCTGGTTGCTCGGCACGAGCTCCGGTCTAGTGGATCGCGAGGCCGCACGGCCATGACCGTATCCGTGTCCTACCGGACACCACCAGCCGAAAGTCGGTAAGCGACCCATGCCACATGGCATCACCCACGAGCCGCCCGCGCACGCGACCACCGCTGTCCCCACCGTGCCGAAACGGCGACGAATGAGAACCGCTCTGGCCGCACTCGCAACCGGCGGCGGTGCGCTCGCCGCCAGCATGCTGACGGCGACGCCCGCATGGGCACATCACGGCTGGGAGGAGTTCGACACCACGCGGGCGTACTACATCTCGGGGACGATCTCGAAGATCGACCTCGGGAATCCGCATTCGCATGTCACGATCACACTGGACAACTCGCCGATCCCCCAAGGTTTCTCTGAACGGGAACTGCCCGAAGGACTCGGAGAACTCGGAACTCGCGACACGCTAAACGCCACACGTCCCTACGATCAGGGGCAGGAGCAGCTCGAGC
Source organism: Saccharomonospora sp. NPDC046836 (assembly GCF_040645195.1). NCBI lineage: Bacteria > Bacillati > Actinomycetota > Actinomycetes > Pseudonocardiales > Pseudonocardiaceae > Saccharomonospora > Saccharomonospora sp. NPDC046836. Next base: position 26,562 of record NZ_JBEYXW010000041.1, on the reverse strand, counting down.
TCGTGCTGTCCGGTCCGGACTACCTGGCGCGGTGGGGCATGGATCGTGATCTGCAGGAGGGCGAATGGCTGGAGATGGTCGGATTCGTCAACGAGAGCGTGCCCACCGAGTTCCGTCCTGAGTTATTCTGGCTCGAGGATGGAAAGGCCATCCGGCAGCGCCTCGGAAGTCTCCCGAACCAGCCCGTGCCACCCGGACAGAACACCGACTCGGACAGCGCCTCGGCACCGGGTGGTACCGACGACTCGGCGGGCGGCCTACCGCCGTCCGCTATCTGGACCGGGGCCGCTGTCGTGATGGTGGCGATCGTGGCGGGCGGAGCCGTCTACCTGCGGCGCAGGGCGAGGTAGCGACCGTGCTGACCGGCTTGCTGACCTGGCTGGCGGCCACCGACCTGTCGGTGGCGATGCGTGGGACTCGACTGCTCTACCCGGTGCTGGAATGCGTACATCTGATCGGTATCGCCGTGCTCGTCGGCCCGGCCCTGGCATTCGATATGCGCCTGCTCGGCGTCGGCCACCGTCTGTTGAGCGTCGATGTCGCAGCCAAGTACCTGCTGTCGCTGTCACGGATCGGCTTCATCCTCGCGGTAACCACCGGCTTTGCCTTGCTCGTCGCGAACCCCTGGGCGGCTGCGAGCTCTGCGGCCCCGTTCAAGTTCGGGCTTCTGGCCATCGCTGGTGTCAACATCGCCATCTTCCACGCCGGTATCTATCGCCGCGTGGGCTCTTGGAGTCATAGCCCCCGCACTCCGGTCAGCGCCAAGGTCGCCGGGGCGATCTCCACCGTCTCCTGGGCCGGCGTGATCGTCTCTGGCCGCATGCTCGCCTACGCATAGGGGCTCTGTCAGTACCCCTACCAACCGGGTCTGGCAGGTTCGTCCGGCCAGAGGTGAAGTGGAACCGTGCCTTGCTCGCCCCGAGCAAAAACCGGGCGAGCAAGGATCCCACGGTCCGACAGAAGTCACACCGACGAAAGAAACTCGCCTTGACCACGCACGACTCAGGCACCGACAGCCGGCGCCACATCGGCTTCCTGTCGTCGTCGCTGTCGCTCGGCACCGTCTTCGCTGCCGCCGGGTCACCGGTCTCCCTCTACGAGACCTACCGACTACAGGATGGAATCGACACCGGCCAGCTCGCGGTTGTCGCTGCCTCGTACTTCATCGCGGTCGCGGTCGCGTTGCTGTTCTTCGGCCGCATCTCCGACCATCTCGGGCGCAGGCCCGTCGCCTTCGCCGCGCTCGGATTCGCGGCTGCGGGATGCCTGCTGATGCTCGACGTACACACCGCGGTCCCGCTCGTCGTCGGACGCGCGCTGCAAGGACTCGGCGGCGGACTGGCCTCCAGCGCCGTTACGGCCTACATCGTCGACACCGCACCGACCAAACCCGCCTGGCTGGCCTCCGTCGTCACCGGCACGGTCCCCATGTTCGGACTCCCCGCCGGCGCGGTGTTGTCCGGCGCGCTCGTCCAGTATGGACCGGCACCGCGCGTCCTGATCTACCTCGTCATCGTTGCCCTGCTCGTCATGTGCGCAGTTCTCGTCGCATTGAGCCCCGAGACCGTAAGCCGGGTTCCCGGGGCGACCCGCACCATCCGTCCACACATCTCCGTACCGCGCAATTCGCGCCGCGTCCTGCCCTACGCAGCCGCTGTCATCGTCGGCACCTGGGTCATGGGCAGCTTTTACCAGGCATTCGGCCCCGCCGTGGCTGACGACCAGTTCGGCACGACCAACGCCCTCATCGCCGCCACCGTCTTCGCCTCGATCATGTTGCTCAACCCACTCGGCGGCTTACTCACCGGTCTGCTCAGCCCCGCGCGCAAGCAACGCCTCGGCATGGCCGTATTCCTCGCCGCCATCATTGCGGTCGTCATCAACCTGGCCACCGGTGCGACCGTTCCCTTCCTCATCGGCAGCCTCATCGCCGGCGCGGGCTGGGGTGCCGCTTTCTCCGGCTCCGTTCAATCCCTTCTGCACGGCACCGACCCACAAGACCGTGCTGGCACACTCGCCGCCGTTTACCTCATCTCATACAGTTCCGCCGCGATTCCCGGCCTCCTCGCCGGAGCCTTCACCCACACACTGACCCTCCTCCAGACCGCGCTCGCGATGAGCGCTGTCACCCTGATCTGTTCCGTCTTCACTCTGATTGCCACCAGGGAACCGGGACCACGCCCGAGCGAGTCCCGCGCGAGCGATGATCACGAGCCCAAGCGCGGGATCCGCTCGCCGCGTTGAAAGCCGCTGGCCACGACTCGTGTGCAGCCATCGCTGCCGACGCGGACGGCGGCACTGCGCAGCTAGTCACCGGCCACGGCCTGAGGAAGGCTGCTGCGCCCAGACAGTGACCCGGGATGAGAGCTGCTCGACCGTCCTCCAGCCCGCACAATCGACCAGCACCTCCATGTGGGGCTATGCCCGGCACGGCCTGGCCCTGCTCAACACTTCACTGGAGCGGCTGGTCGAGGATCTGTCAGGCCCCGACGCCCGCCGCGGCACCGCGCCCGGCGCGCTGGGCGCGGGCGGCTGACCTCGTGGAGGCGCGAACCGCCGTACCTGCTGCACCGGCACCCCGCGCAATTATCAAGCACAATGTATGATATTGACTTGGCTATGGCTCCCTGCGAGACTTGCCCGCACTGAGCGCCCACCTAGGGAGCCGAGGACGAGAGCCGCCCACCCAGTCTCAATGGAGAGCACATGACGAACGACACTGCTGCCGCCGTGCCGCGCGCCAGCGGCAAGGGCAGTCCAAAAGTCCAGTTCTGTAACCTGGCGAAGCGGTTCCATCGCAAGGGTCGTGAAGTATCGGTCATGAACGACCTCAACCTCTCCATCGCCGAAGGTGAGTTCGTCTCCTTCGTCGGACCGAGTGGATGTGGGAAGTCGACGATCCTCAACATGACCGCAGGTTTGATGTCTCCAACCCGGGGTCAGGTGCTTTATCAGGGTGTTCCGGTCCCCACTCCGAACACCAACGTTGGCTACATAACCCAGAACGACAACCTGCTGCCCTGGAAGACCGTGGCGGGCAACGTCGGGCTCGCACTCGAGATCGCGCATGTTGGCAAAGCTGAACGTGAGCAACGGATCAAGGATGTCGTCGAGCTCGTCGGGCTCGCCGGGTTCGAGTCCGCGTACCCGGCCGAGCTTTCCGGGGGGATGCGCAAGCGGGTCACACTGGCCCGCACGCTCGTCTACAAGCCGGAGGTCGTCTTGGCCGACGAGCCGTTCGGGGCGCTGGACGCACAGCTCAAGCTGATCATGCAGCAGGAGCTTCTGGACATCTGGGCCCGAGAGGGTATGACCGTCATCTTCATCACCCACGACATCGCCGAAGCGGTCGCACTGTCAGGCCGGGTGATCGTGCTCTCGAAGCGGCCGACCCGGATGAAAATTGACCGAAAGATAGATCTCCCGCGTCCCCGCGACGTCGCCAACCTCCGCTTCACCAAGGCGTTCGGCGACATCTACCAGGAGCTTTGGGACGTCCTCGGCGATGACATTCGGGAGGGCGAGAGCGTATGAGCAGCAGCATGACCGGGCGTTCGGTCTCCACCGCACTCCGCGCTTCGAGCGGTGATGCCGAGGACAGCCTCGAGTCGGTCCCGTGGTCCTCGACATGGCAGGGCATACTGGTCCTGCGCCTGGGCATCGTCGCGGTGCTCGTGGGTCTCTGGGAGTTCGTCTCCGGAAGCCTGGTCGACGAATTTTGGATCTCCAGTCCGTCTGCGGTCGCCGGGGCGTTATGGACCTGGATCGTCGACGGCACACTTGGGAGCAACCTGCTCGCTACTCTGGTGGCGATGGCTTCGGGTCTGCTGCTCGGCGCCGGTGCCGGCATCATTATCGGGATCGTCCTGGGGCTGCTTCCGCGCGTCTGCAAGCTACTCGACCCCTTCATCACCGCGGTTTACGCCCTACCGAAGGTGGCGCTGGCACCTTTGTTCATCCTGTGGTTCGGAATCGGGCTCGCATCCAAGACCCTGCTGACCGCAGTGATCGTCTTCTTCCTCGTCTTCTACAACACTCTGTCTGGTGTTCGATCCGTCGAGCGAGACCTGGTCGATGTCGTCAGGCTGATGGGCGGCAAACAGGCGGACATCCTGCGTCGTGTGGTTTTGCCGAGCTCGGCCATCTGGATCTACACCGGTCTTCGCATCGCGGTTCCATACTCGTTGATCGGTGCGGTGGTCGGCGAGATCGTCGCGTCGAACGAGGGCATTGGGCACCTGCTTGCCCGCGCCGCAGGGACCTTCCAAACCTCTCAGACCTTCGCCGCTCTGTTCGTACTCATGGTCATCGGCGCGTTGCTCAACACGGTGGTCGACCTGACGGAGGGGAAGACCTCTCGCTGGCGCCAGCTCTGACCTGTCCCGGCCTCGTGGCGGCCCGGTGTAATCAGCCGCCACGGGCTACCCCGGTTGTCATACGCATGCATTGGGGCATGCGATCGGAGGATCATCCAGTGTTCACGATCGGTCGACGGGCGCGGATCTGTGCCGTGCTGGTCTCCCTGTCCGCGTTGGCCACTGCATGCGCGGGACGCGGAGGGTCGGGCGGCCCGGGCGCAGATACCTGCAAGGGCGCTACCGTGGCGGTCACCGCCACCACCCCGAGCTTCAACTTCCTGCCGTACTACGTCGCCAACGGTGCAGGCCTGTTCTCCCAGCGCGGCCTCAACGTCCAGATGGTCGAGGTCGCCACCGGCGCAAGCAACCTCGCTGCCTTGCTCGGGGGCAGCGCGGACCTCACTTTCACTCCCATGCCGGAGCTGCTCAACTCCCGGGCCGAGGGGGCGCCGGTCGTCGGAATCGGCAGCCTGCAGACCGAGTGGGCGAGCAACCTCGTGATGAAGCGCAGCGTCATGGAACAGCGAGGCATCACCGAAGCCTCGACACCGGAGGAGAAGGTGGAGGCGTTGCGCGGCCTCCGCATCGCCATCACCGGGCCCGGGTCAGGGTCCGATCTAGTCGTCCGCTATCTACTCCAGCAGGGTGGGATGAACCCGGACACCGACGTGCAACTGACCTCGGCCGGCAGCGGACAGAACGCCGTCTCCGGATTCATCTCCGACCGATTCGACGTCTTCGCTCTGTCATCCCCGGGTGCCGACATCGGCATCACCCGTGGCGACGGCGCCTATCTGTTCAATCTCGCGCAGGGTGAGTATCCGCGTCTGGCGGGCATGCAGCACATCACCCTGCAGGCGGCGGAACAACGGCTCGACGAAAAGCGGGCCGCGCTCGGCTGCTTCACCGATGCAATTCAGGAGGCGCTGGACATCATTCACAACGACCCGGCGCGGGTGCCATCCCTGGCGAAGGAGCTGCAGGACTACGTCGGTAACGATCAGGACCTGTTCAACCAGGGTCTGCAAAGCAACTTGCCGTCGTACCCGAAGCGCGTCGCGATAGACCCACATGCCGCCGAGCTCGCCGCCGAGGCGGCCAACGTGCTCAACGACGGCCATGTCGATCGCGAGACGCTCGAGAGCGCGATCGTGGACATCCACGCCCAGCCCTGACCGGGAGCCATCGTGCGGCGAGTAGCGGCTGGCGTCGCTCTATGCCGGGAGGCCGCTGGAGAGATTCCCGACGCGGGGTCTTTCCGGTGGCCTTCGCTCTCGGAAGTGGCAGCGGGCTCGCACCGACGTGCTCCAGCGGCCGGTACGCCAGCCGGACTTCGTGATCGGAGCTGGTGAGGGGGGTGCCGGAGATGGGCGCGGCCCGCCAGTTGATCATGTTCGGTTGTGTGGACTTCGCAAGATCGCGTGGCGGCCGCGAGCCCCCAGCGTAGACCCTGTCCGGTGGCGGGCGATGTTTGATGAGCTCGCGGGACGGATCGCGGGCCGTTTCAGTCGGGTCGAGCCCTATCGCCGGGCAGAGAAATTGTTGCTGGGTCTGGTGTCTGAGCTGCCACGGAAGAACTGCTGGACCATTGCCGAGCATGTCGGGGACGTGACACCAGACGGCCTGCAACACCTGCTTGCCCGGGCGGTGTGGGATGCCGAGGCGGAGCGCGACGACCTGCGCGGCTACGTGGTCGATCACCTCGGCAGCCAGGACGCCGTCCTGGTCGTCGACGAGACCGGAGACCTGAATAAAGGCACTCATACCGTCGGCGTGCAACGCCAATACACCGGGAACCGCCAGCCGGGTCGAGAACTCCCAAGTCGCTGTGTATAGGGCTTGAACGGCTCCAGGGTGCTGGTCTGGCGTCCGGTTCCGTTGCGGGTCAACAACTCCTCGCCAGTCGAGGCGTGAGTGAAGCGGCGGATCGTGCCGTGTGCAGGACCGAGTTGGCGGCAGATTTCCTTGGTGGCAACGCCTTGGCGAGTAGTGCGTGCACGACCGCGTGCCGTTCTCGAGCTCGAGCTGCCCACCGGTCCGTCCGTCCGATCCGTTTGTGTGGCGGGCATCGCCGGCTGCGGATGCTGGTCTGGCTCGGGTTTGCCCTCGTCTGCAGCCGGTTCGTCCTTGGCGGCGCTGCCGGTCGGGACGGTCAGGGCCGCGGTCAGGCAATCCTGGTGTCGGTCCACTGTGCGGTCGATCGCGTCGGCCAGGTTTGCTTCAGATATGCCAGCGATCGGCCACGTGGACTGTGTCTGGTGCGCCGTCGCTGGTGCGCCGTAGGCGCTGGTGCGGGCTCGGCATCGCTGCGGCCGCTGCTGGTCGCCATCGAGTCCCGCCGCCTGATCGACGTGCTCACCGATCGCACCACCCAGACCCTGGCTCACTGGCAGCGCGCCCATCCCGGCATCCAGATCGTCTGGCGGCGCAGGGCGAAGTCGTCCACCGCCAGAATCCTCGGCGTGGACCGGTCAGGGTCGGGTAGGCCGCGCAGGATTCGCGGCAGCGTCATCTGGCTAACCGACGCGGCCGGGCGCCGGGTCAGCCGAGCGCCGGCGCGGCCACCCGGCGCCAACGCGACCGCGGCCAGGACCCGCTGCAGCAGCGGAGTTCGCCGGGCAAGCCGAGACGTCAGTTCGGGAACCTGTTCGGAACGGCAGGAGAACTGCGGTTCCCACAGCCTCCGAAAGGAGGTCAACCCTACGCCGACGGGTTTGGGAGGTCCACCGTGATCTTCCCGCCCTCGGGTCTATCGTCTCGCGGCCGGCTCCCTGTGCCAGTAGTGGCGTCGCGTAATCAGGAGTGCTTGTGTTCGAGCAGTCCGCGGATCACGCGACCATCGCGCACGTCCGCGTAAGCCGCGCTAATCTGGTCCACTGTGTACCGCTGGGTGATCAGCTCGTCGAGCTTCAGTTTTCCCTCGCCGTAGAGGCGCGCCAGGCGCGGAATGTCGTAGTGGATGTTGCATCCGCCGATCAGGGAGCCAAGAACGCTGACGCTGTAGAGCGAGACCCGGTTTCCCGGCAGACAGACGTTGATGTCCGACGCGTCGTCCGCCGTCGCAGTGAGGACTAGCCGGGCGCCCTTGCCAGTGGCCTCCAGGGCGGCGGCACTGATCTCCTTGGTCAGCACCCCGACCGTCACGATTACGACGTCCGCGCCGGTGCCGTGGGACAGCTGCCTACCGAGTTCGGCGCCTTCCTCGATGGTCGCGGCCGTGTGCGTGGCGCCGACCGTCAGGGCGAAGTCCCTTTTGAACGCCACCGGGTCCACGGCGATGACGTGGCTGGCACCGGCGAAGGCCGCCGACTGGACCGCGTTGATGCCGACGCCGCCAACGCCGATGACGATCACCGTCTCGCCCAGCTGCACCTTGCCGATGTGCTCGGCGGAGCCCCACCCGGTTGGGACCCCACAGCTGAGCAGCGCGGCTACGTCGAGCGGGAGCCATTTCTCCACCTTCAGACATGAAGCCTGGGAGACGACGATGTGGTCGGCGAAGCTCCCAACCATGCAGAACCCGCCGATCGGTTCGCCGTCCAGCCTGGCTCGGAAGGTGCCATCCGGCATCTCCCCGGTCGGGACGTGCGCGCTGTAGTCACACAGCCGACTGCGTCCGGACGTGCAGTAGCGGCAGGTCCCGCAGCTGGGCAGGACGGAGGTGACCACGTGATCGCCGGGCTTGAATCGGGTCACCCCGGGGCCGACGGCCTCGATGACGCCGGCCCCCTCGTGTCCGCCGATCAGCGGGAACCGTCCGCCGAGGCCGGTGCCGCCATGGCGGCGGTGCTCGTCGGAACGGCACAGTCCGGCGTACTCGACGCGGATCAGGACTTCCTCGGCCTGGGGCTCCGCCAACTCCAGCGTGACGGTTTGCCAGTCCTGTCGTGGTGCGGTCAGCACTGATGCCTGGACCTTCACGGAAAGGGCACCTCCTCGTAGGGGCGATAGTTTCAGCGGGCGTTCTCAATGACGGCGGCATGATCGTCCTGCCGGGATGACCTTCGCCGCGTCCTGACGATCGTGGCGAGCGAGAGCGGGATCAGGGCGAGCACGCAGGCGGCGGCGACATAGCCGGACACCGCGAGCGTGGTTCCGGTCGCCGCGAGTAGGGCTGTCATGATCAGTGGCGCCAGCCCTCCGCCAAGGATGTTGGCGATCTGGTAGCCGAGCGAGGCTCCGGAGTAGCGCACTTCCGGCGGAAACATCTGGGCGAGCATGGTCTGTGCCGGCCCGAACATCGCGCCGACTCCGACCTGCGCGACGAGTAGCGCGCCGACCTGCCGGAACCGTGGAGTGTCCTCGATGAAGCGGTGGACGAAGTAGGCGACCGGGAACATCACCACGGACAGCAGGAAGGGGATTCGCCAGCCCCACAGCGAAAGCTGCCCTGGTGTGAGGATCTCCTCGAGTAGCAGGAACAGCAGAGTCCCGGTGATCATGCCGGTAGGCAGGCCGAGCTGGGGGAGTGCGCCGTAGAACGCGCGGCGCTCCGGCGGCGCGTACTCCACGGCCAGCAGCGTGGCTCCGCCCCAGTGCCCGCCCACGGCCATGCCCTGCGCGATGCGCAGGATGACCAGGATGATTGGGGCCGCCACGCCGATCGTCGCGTATGTGGGCAGCAGGCCGATCAGCGTGGAGCACGTGGCCATCAGGAACATCGCAGTGAGCAATGCCGGCTTGCGGCCGAGCCGGTCCCCGATGTGACCGAACAGTGCCGCACCGATCGGCCGGCCGGCGAAGCCCACCGCGAACGTCGCGAAGGCGGCGAGCACACCGGCCGTTGAGCTGACCTCAGGGAAGAAGTGTGAATGGATGACCAGTGTCGCGGCCACGCCGTAGATCAGGAAGTCATACCACTCGATGGAGGACGCTGCGATCGCAGCCCCGAGGACCCTGCGTCGGGAGGGGGCCGGCGATGCCTCCGCGCCGCCGACACGTCGTTGTGTATTCATCTTCGTTCCTGTTCCGGCTGCGCTGGGCATCCGCGCTCGTCGTCGAGTAGTTTCTGGACAGGACGGTGAACCACTATATATAAAATATGAGCGGTAGTATAGGGAGGCTCGCATGATCAACGACGAAACACGGCCGCTACGGGTGGGACTCGTGTTGCCCGCTCGGGGCTCGCTCGCGACGGGACCCGCAGTGGCGGAGGCCGCCGAGGCCGCCGAGGCCACAGGCATGACGACGGTCTGGGCAACTGACCACATCGTTTTCCCGGCCAACCTCGGCAGTAGCTATCCCTACACGGCGAACAGCACCCCCAACTGGGACCACCAGGCGTCGTGGCTGGAGGCAATCGTGGCGCTGACCTGGGCCGCCGCTCGGACGACGCGGGTGAGGCTCGGCACCGCGGTCCTCGTGCTGCCAATCCGTTCCGTGGTGCACACCGCCAAACAGGTCGCCTCACTCGACCACCTCTGCGGCGGCCGGGTGCTGCTCGGGGTGGGCGCGGGCTGGCTGCGCGAGGAGTTCGACTACCTCGGTATGGACTTCCCGTCGCGCGGCAAGCGGCTCAGCGAGGGGATGCGGCTGCTACGGGCCTGCTGGGACTCCGATCCGATCACCTTCTCTGGGCCGACGACCGAGATTGCGGACGCGATCATGCAGCCCAAGCCGGCGCAGGGCTCGCGGGTACCGTTGCTCGTGGGCGGGCACAGCCGAAGCGCGTTGCGGCGCACCGCCGAGCTGGCCGACGGCTGGGTGGCTTCTCAGCTCGGCCCGGACGAGATCCGCCGGGGGTGTGCGGAGCTAGCCGAGCTGGCAGCGGGGATCGGCCGCCCCGACATGCCGGAGGTCTTCGCGCGGCTGCCCGTCGGAACGAAGGTCGACGGCGAGGTGCTGGACACCTACCGCGCCGCGGGCGTCGACGAGCTGTTGGTGGATCTGCACACCACAGCCCGTGACATGGGGGAGTACCTTGACCGCCTCCACGCCCTAGCCGCGGTCCGCGATCGCGCCGACGCCTGACCACGGCACCGGGGTTCTGCCGGGTCAGGGGGCCGTCGTCCCGATACGCCGGGGGTCGATCGGGGGCTGGCCGCTGGTCAGGGCCGTGGCGGTGGCCATTCCCAGCGGGCCGGTCGCGTCGAACACCAGCGCGGCGCCCACGGCGATCCCCGCATGCTCGAAGCGGTGTTGTGCGGCCAGCCCGATCCCGTCGCCTGTCGGCAGCCGCCCAAGCGTCAGCGCACAGTCCGCGTTGATGAAGGAGAGTCCGGCGTCTCCCCAGTTTGTCACGACGTTGACGAGGTCGGTCGCCATCGCAGCGTGCTGGAACGGCGTCAGCCGTTCGCCCGCAATCACCGGGATCGAGGGCAGCCAGGTCTGCTTACGACAGGCGTTCTGGTGCAGCTGGGGCTCGCCGGTCCAGCCGATGCCCTCGCTGTAGTAGAGCCGCGGCTCGGGGCCGGTCGGCTTCAGATCGTTGGGTGGGGGCTCGTGCCAGGCGTCCGACGCCCACACGGTGCCGGGCGGCTCGGCGCCCTCGGCCAGGAACAGCGCCGATGCCCGGGCCACGCAATGGCCCGCCTGGTGCAGCGTGGCGTCGACCAGACTCAGCCGCTTGCCGGAGCGCACCACTTCGGTCTTGGTGGTCACCGGTGCCAGGGACGCGGGGCGGAACATGTCGAGCGACCAGCGCACGAGCCGGAGCCCCTCACCTGCCCCGGAGCGCTCGACCACGCGGGCGAGTACGGCGCTCACGGCCATGCCACGCATCTGGTCGCGGCCCTGGCCCCAGAGCGCCCGCGACCGGGCCAACGGTTGCAGCTCTGGACCGGCGGTCTCCCGAAAGAGTGCGTCCCTCACTTTTTGAACGCCGGCCGCGGGAGCTGTGAGCCGCCCGTCACGTGGATGACCTCGCCGCTCACGAAAGCTGAGTCCGGCGAAGTGAGGTAGGCGACCGTGCCCGCGACGTCGTCCGCGGTGGCGGTGCGGTTGAGCAACGGCAGGTCGGCCGCCCGCGCGATGTGCTCCTGGTAGCCCTCAGGCGTGAACATCGAGGCGATCCGGGGCGCCGGTACGAAGCTCGGCGCCAGCGCGTTGACCCGCACGTCATAGCGGCCCAGCTCGGCTGCTAATGCTCGGGTGAGTCCGACTACCCCAGCCTTGGACGAGGCGTAGGACAGCGGTCCGCCGGCAGACCAGGTCCGGGAAGCCATGTTGACGATGGCGCCACCCGGCTCCTCTCGCCACACGGCTGCGGCGGCCTGGCTGAGCGACGTCGGACCCCAGAGGTTGACGTCGAGCACCATCCGCCACTCCTCGTAGGTGAGCGAGCCGAACCTGGCCTTCTGGCTCACTCCGGCATTGTTGATCAGGCAGTCCAGCCGGCCGTGGCGCTCGCGGACGTCGGCGACCAGCTGTCGGTTGGCCGCGTCCGAGGCGACGTCCACCTCGGCGCCGAGCACCGTCCCCGGCAGTTCCAGCGCGGTGAGCTCCTTCGCCACCGCTTCGGCCTGGGTGCCGTCCCGGTCCACCAGCACCACGGTGTCCCCGCGTCGAGCCAGTCGCTCGCCGATGGCCTTCCCGAAGACACCGGCCCCGCCGGTGACGATCGAGACTCGGTCGGTCATGGTCGTTCTCCTCTTGTCTGGAACAGGGGGCAACTGCTCAGTGCGGGGAGCACCTCGGTACCGAGGAGCTCGAGCGCCTCCCGCGTGTGCTCGGGTGCCCGGCGCCTCGAGCTGGGCGAATGAACTCAGCGAAGCCCACCTCGACGTACCGGCGAAACTGGTCGACGGCCCCTGCCGGGTCGTCGACCACCGCCACGCCGTCCACACCCGGTCCGAACAGATCGAACATAGTATATCAGGCTCTATGTTCTCTTTATTCGGTCGATGGATGCCTGAACGTGCAGGTAAAGCATGAGTTCTTGGTCGGCGGAGAGTGGATATCCTGGCCCGATGGCCCGATCAGTCGCGCGATGCAGATGGTGCGGTCGGTCACCGCCGCGCGCCGGCCTCAACATTCTGGGCACCACGATCGAGCACGCTCGCGCCTATCCCTTCCGTGAGCTGCGCCGCCACGCTGGTGACTCGGCGCTGTTGGGTCGCGAGCGGATCGGCGTGGTCGCCGCAGTGGTGCCGTGGAACGCGCGACTGTCGTCGGCCATGGCGAAGCTTGTCCCGGCGCTGGTCGCGGGATGCACCGTGGTGCCCAAACCTGCGGCGGAGACCCGCTCGACGGGTACCTGCTCGTCCGGATCGCTGAGAAGGCCGCCTACCCGCAGGCGCGCTGAACATCGTGACAGCGGACAGGAAGGTGAGCGCGTACGTGCTGTCGCACCCCGGTGTCGACAAGATGTCGTTCAGTGGGCCCACGGTGGCCGGTTGACGAATGGCCTCGATCCGCGGCGGGGACCTGTACGTGCGGCCCACCTTGTCCGCCAACGAGCGCAGACATTTGGATCGCCCGCGAGGAGATCTTCGGCCCGGTGCTGTGCGTGCACTCGTGCGACAGCGTGGATCACGTCGTTGAGCTGGCCAACGACTCGCCATGCGGGCTGGCCACCGCACTGTATTCCGCCGACAGCGCAAGCGCTGGAGGTTGCGGGCGTCTGCGCTCCAGTGGGGTGGATGTAAACGGCGCATTCCCGGGCTTCGCGGCAACACGGGCTGGATTTCGGACACTGAGATCGGTCGTGAACTGGGCCCAGAGTCGATCGACGCCTTCCCGGGATGTCCGCTCCATCGGGCGCGGTGCGGTCGTGTTGACCGCCATGGGTCAGTCGCGCGACGAGGGCTCGGCGCCCCGCCGAGTCCTCGTTCCGTCACTCCGTCGGGAAAATCTGCTCGTACAGTGTGGTTTGGGCAGGCACCCCGCCCGCGGCCTTCTGGGCCTCCGCCAGCGAGCCGGCCAAGGTGGCGAACCACCGTGGGGTGACCGAGGCGCGCAGATCCATCATCGCCACCCACTGTCCCCTGTCGCTCACGAACAGCGTGGTGTCCAGCAGCCCGTCCCGGCGTTCGGCGGACCACGCGGCGAAGGCGGTCACGTCGAACCCGGTGCCGTGCAGTGCTCCCAAGCGCCGCTCTGCGAGGGCGAGTGGCTTGTCGTGGTCAGGATAGGCCTTGTCCATGTGGTAGCGGGTGAAGTTCTGGAAGCGCGGCCGGATCGACTTATGCGCCTCGCTCGGATTGTCCCGGCGGCGAGCCACGATCGCCTGCCACTCCGGGGACGTCATGACGTTGAGGGAGCGGAGGTCGTAGAGGGCGGCGTAGCGCGGCGCCCCGGCGATCGCCCGGAACCGTCGTCCGTTCAGAACGCCCGGGACGGTCAGCATGTCGGGGGTGTGCTCGGTGTTGTACCACTCGTTGTAGGCGTCCTCGATCTCCGCGGGGATATCCCCACAGCCGAAAAGGGCCGAGCAAGCGGGCTGCCCCTGGTCGGTCATCGTCGTTCTCCCGTCGGTTGACAGACTAGAACATATATCATGCTTGATATGAAGCCTTCGGCTCGGTAGTGTCTCCATAAGTCTCCAGCCGCGCTGCAAGATCGCTGATGATCGACTCATCGAAGATGGAGAGGGAATGACGACGAGCAACGATGCACTCCGGTCGACCCCACCCCTGGCCCGCCTCGATCGCTTCTACATTGGTGGAAAGTGGGTCGCCCCCTCCTCGGACGCGACGATCGCGGTCACCGACTCCTCGACGGAGGAGCTGTATTTCCGCGTCGCCGAGGCCCGTGGGCCGGACGTGGAGCGGGCCGCGGCAGCGGCCCGTCATGCGTTCGACGAGGGCCCGTGGCCGTTGCTCAGCCACGCCGAGCGAGCCGCGTACCTGCGCGCTCTAGCTGATGGCGTCCGTGCCCGGATCGAAGATGCGAGCTCGATCTGGCCGCGTGAATCCGGCGTCCTGCACAGCGCTGCCCGGGCCCGCCTCGAGGGAATTCCGCGTGTTTACGACTTCTACGCCGGTCTGGCGGACACGTATTCCTTCGAGGAACGGGCTACCCCCACTGCGGGGGGCGAGTTCGGACTGCTGGTGCGTGAGCCGGTCGGCGTCGTCGCGGCGATCATCCCGTGGAATTCGCCGATGTCCCTGATCGCGCACAAGATCGCGCCCGCGCTGCTGGCTGGCTGCACGGTCGTGCTCAAGGCCTCGCCGGAGGCGCCCGGCAACGCATACCTGATGGCCGAGATCGCCGAGTCGATCGGTTTGCCGCCGGGCGTGCTGAACGTGCTGACTGCGGACCGCGAGGCCTCCGAACTGCTGGTGCGGGATCCGCGCGTGGACAAGATCGCCTTCACCGGATCCACCGCTGCCGGCCGGCGGATCGCGTCTCTGTGCGGCGAACGGATCGCCCGGGTGACCCTGGAGCTGGGTGGCAAGTCCGCCGCGGTGGTCCTCGATGACTACGACCTCGGCAAGGTCGCGGCGAACCTGTCCGCCGCCGAGTGTTTCCTCACCGGACAGGTTTGCTCCTCGCTGACGAGAGTGGTCGTCAGCAAGCACCGGCATGACGCGCTGCTGGAGGCGCTGGCCTCCGCGTTCTCCACCGTCCAGGTCGGCGACCCCTTCGACCCGGCCAGCCAGATGGGCCCGCTCGCGGCCGAGCGGCAGCGGGACCGGGTGCTGGACTTCATCGAGAAGGGCAAGGTGGAGGGCGCCACGCTGGCGACCGGCGGTGGGCGGCCGGCACACCTGGACCGTGGCTGGTTCGTCGAGCCCACGGTGTTCGGCAACGTGAGCAACTCCTCGACGCTCGCCCGCGAGGAGATCTTCGGGCCGGTGCTCACCGTGATTCCGGCCGAGGACGAGGAGGATGCTGTCCGAATCGCCAACGACACGATCTACGGCCTGAACGCCTCGGTGTTCACCGACAACGTCGACCGGGCCCGCGCGGTGGCCCGGAGGCTGCGCTCGGGCACGGTGGGGCACAACAGCTTCCGCAGTGACTTCGGGATCGCCTTCGGCGGATTCAAGCAATCCGGGCTCGGGCGCGAGGGCGGCAAGGAGGGGCTGCTGCCGTACCTCGAGGTCAAGACCGTCATCCTCGACGCCGTGCCCCAGGAGTACCGGTGAGAGCCCAAACTGGTCAGAGGGCGCGGCTTCCGCTCGCCGGGATTCGCGTGCTCGAGCTCGATCGCTACATCTCCGGCCCGTACGAGGAGATCGCCGCGGAGATCCGCGACCAGAGCCAGATCGACGATCTGGTGTCCGAGGGCGTTCTGTGCCTGGCATCCTGACTGTTCCTCCGGAAAGCCCGTGTCGTTGCGGCCCGACGGCGCCGGATTGCCTAGGACTTTCAGCGTGTCTCACCGACGGCCGCTCCTGAGTGGAGAACCATGGACCTGAGACTCGCGGGCAAGCGGGCGATCGTGACCGGCGGGACCGGGGGGATCGGCCTGGCCATTGCCCGGGGCCTACTCGCCGAGGGGGCGCGAGTCGCGCTCGCAGGGCGCGATCCCGAACGCCTCGCCAAGTCGGCCGCGGAGCTGCGCGGGCGGCATCCGGAAGCGGCCGTGCTCGACCTGCCCACCGACACGACCGACGACGCGGCGGTGCGTGCCTCCGTGGATCGGGTGGGGCAGGAGTGGGATGGGGTGGACGTGCTGGTCAACGGGGCCGCACGGCCCGCGAGTTCGCGGCCCGTCCCTCCGCTCGCCGAGATCGACGACGCGGACGTACTGCGGGACTTCGACACGAAGGTGCTCGGTTACCTCCGGTGCGCCCGGGCCGTCGCGCCGTACATGATCGCACAGGGGGGAGGCCGGATCGTCAACATCTCGGGCCTCAACGTCCGGCGGACCGGCGTCACCTCAGGCGCCATCCGCAACGCGGGCGTCGCCGCCCTCACGGCGAACCTGGCAGACGAACTCGGGCCGCACGGCATTGGGGTCGTCGTGGTCCATCCCGGACTCGTCGAAAATGAGCGGATACCCCACCTCGTCGCCAGCCGCGCTGCGGCGAACGGGAGGAGCGAGGCGGCAGAGCGGGCCGACATCGACGCCGCGACAAGCCTCGGCCGCCTGGTGACGGCGGACGAAGTGGCCAATGTGGTGGTGTTCCTTGCCTCGCCGATGGCGGCTGCCGTGACTGGTGACGCGGTGGGAGTTGGGGGCGGCAACCGTGGCTCGGTGCACTACTGAAGGCCGCGAAGTGGCTTGCCCTTTCGGGCAAACAATATATGATGCATGGACTGACGACGATGTCGGGAAGGGTCGCACCGATGACACCAGGATCCACTGCGCTCGTTGACCAGCTAGCGGAGTTCACCGCGACGACCGAGTACCGGCAGCTGCCGAGGGCGGTGGTGGAGGAGTCCAAGCGCCTCGTCCTCGACTCGCTCGGCTGCATGCTGGCCGGAACGGACGAGCCCAAGGGGCGAATCGGCGTCGATTACGGGCGGACGCTCGGACCGGGCGAGGCCACGATCGTCGGTACCGAACACCGGGCCGCCCCGAGTGGCGCCGCGTTCGCCAACGGTGAGCTGATGTCCGCGCTGGACTTCGACCCGATTCTGCCGCCCGGGCACGTGACGCCCTACGTATTGCCCGGGGCGCTGGCGGTGGCCGAGACTGCTCATTGCGACGGCCGCGCCCTGATCGAGGCGATCGCGCTCAGCCATGAGATCTCCTACCGCTTCGGCCGTTCCATGGACTATGTCCGTGACTACACCGCGGACGGCACGATGCGGCTGTCGCCGGTCGTCGGCTACGCGTCAACGATCTTCGGCGCCACCGCCGCGCTGGGCAAGCTGCAGGGCGCGGGCGGTGATGTCGTCGCGAATGCCCTCGGCATCGCCGGGTGCATCTCGCCGGTCAACTCTCACCGCACATGGATGGCCCACGCGCCCAGCACCACGATCAAGTACACCCTGGCCGGGGCGTTGATCCAGGCCGCGTTCACCGCGGCCGCGATGGCTGCCCTCGGCCACCGCGGCGATCGTGCCCTGCTCGACGATCGGGAGCTCGGTTACGCCCGGTTCATCGGCACCACCCGCTGGGAGCCCGCCGCCCTGACAGACGGCCTCGGCACCGACTGGCGCTTCCCGGCTGAAAGCTCGTACAAGCCCTATCCGCATTGCCGGGTATTGCACGGCCTGCTCGACGGGCTGGCCGACATCGTCGAGACCCACGACATCAAGCCGGACGAGATCGAGCACATCGCAGCCTGGGGTGAAGCCTGGGTCGAGCAGCCGGTCTGGCTGAACAACCGGATCGAGCACGTGCAGGACGCGCAGTTCAGCATGGCCCACGGGCTGGCGATCGGTGCGCAGCGGATCCCGCCGAGCCGCGCCTGGCAGGACCCCGAGGTCGTGTTCGACCCGGCCGTGCTGGCGCTCATGGAGCGGACGACCTTTGCTCCGCACCCGGACTACGTCGCGGCGCTGGAGCGGCATCCGTCGAGCCGGCCCTCCCGGGTTGCGGTGACCGCGCGCGGCACGACGTTCACCGCCGAGCGGGATTTCCCGAAAGGCTCGCCCTCGCCGGATCCCGCCACCTACATGACCACGGACGAGATCGTGGCCAAGTTCCACGTCAACGCCGCCGCACTTCCCGTGGAACGGCGTTCGGAGATCGTGGACAAGGTGCTGAACCTCGAGCGCGTCGACGATCTCGCTCCGCTGATGCGCTTGCTGGCCGCCTGACGAGAGGAAACGACGTGCCCGACAGGACCTCATTGACCATCGGCGGACAGACCGCGATGGTCACCGGCGGTGGCAATGGCATCGGCCGCGCTATCTGCTTCACGCTAGCCGAGAACGGCGCCACGGTGTACGTGTGCGACCTGGACGGCGCCGCCGCCGAATCCACCGCCGCCGAGATCGCTCAGTCCGGCCACCGCGCCAAGCCGCTGTACTGCGATGTGTCCGACCCTGCTTCGGTCGAGGCGGCCGTGGAGACCGCGAGCGCGGACGGCGGCATCGAGATCCTCGTCCATTGTGCCGCGATCTTTGCCCGGCACAAAATACTCGACATGCCGCTCGAGGACTGGCACAGGGTCCTAAACGTCAACCTCACCGGCACGTTCCTGGTGGGCAAGGCCGCAGGCGCACACATGCAGGCGCGAGGGAGCGGCACCATCCTGATGATGGCGTCGGACCGGGGACTCTACGGCGGTGTCGGCAACAGCAACTACGCGGCGTCCAAGGGCGGGATGATCGCATTCATGAAGTCCCTCGCGCTGGAACTCGCCCCATCCGGGGTCACCGTGAATGCTGTGAACCCCGGCACCACGATGACCCCGCGACTCGAGGCGGAAGCGAGCGAGGAGTTCATCCGCCGGCGCCGTGAAGCGGACCCGCAGGGCAAGCTCAGCACGCCGGAGAACGTCGCGGGACTGGTGCTGTACCTGGTCTCTCCGGCAGCGCGGTTCATCACCGGCCAGCTCGTCACCACGCGCATCCGCCAGGCCTGACGCGTGGAACCGAGCATCTCGCGGGAGTTGGCGGAGTTCGCCGCCGGGTTGGACCTAGCCGACGTCCCCGAGCAGATCGTCGACAAGGCGAAGGCGTCGCTGCTGCACAACGCGGTCGCCGCGGCGCAGGGTCGGGCCACCGCGGCCGGAGAGCGCGCGGTCGCGGCCGCGAGCGAGGACGTCGTGCTCGGCGGGACCCGGTTGCTCGGCGGCAAGCACGGACGCGGGCACGACCGCCGCACCGCCGCGTTCACCAACGCTGTGCTGATGAACCTGACCAACCAGTGCGACTCCTACCGACTGCTGCTCCATCCCGGCCCGTGCGTGCTACCGGCGGCGCTTGCGGTAGCGGACACGGCCGGCGCGTCCGGCTCGGAGCTGCTCGCGGCCGTGGTCGCCGGCTACGAGGTCCAGTGCCGCGTGGGGCGCGAGCTCATCGGCACCGCCCATGCTCATGGATTCCGATCGTCGCCGGTGTTCGGGGTGCTCGGTGCGGCGGTGGCGGCAGGCCGGCTGCTCCGTCTGGGCCCAGACAAGCTGCACACCGCGCTTGCTCTGTCCGCGACGTGGGCGTCCGGCACCCTCGAGCCAGCGCTGGCCGGGAGTGGCGAGCTCAAGCTGCACGAGCCCATCGCGGCGCAAAACGGGGTCACTGCGGCGCTGTCCGCGGCGGTGATCGACCGGGGCGCGGACACCGCGCTGGAGGGGCCGCTCGGCTTCCTCAACGCAGTCACCGGTAGCCCGGAGGGCAGACTCACCTACCGGTTCGATGGCGAGGGTGGACGGGCCGACCTGGCCGCCGTCACCGCCGGGCTCGGCCGGCACTGGGAGACCGCGCAAGTCGCCTACAAACCTTACGCCCTGCCCGGCTACGGCAATGCGCTGGCCGTACTGCTCGATCGGATGCTCGCCCGCAGGCCCGTCGCCCCCGGCGATGTCGCCGCCGTCGATGTTGAGCTGAACTGGTTCGAGGCGCTTTACCCAACCCCGGCTCGTCCTCGTACCGGCCGCACGCTGGTGCACGCGATCGTCGAGGGGGTGCTGGCCCACGGCGGGCCGGTGGAGTATCTGTCCGCGGGCAGCGGATCCCTCGCGGCCCCGGTCGCGGTTACGCCGTCCCAAACCCGGCCGTACTACGCGCCGCGGATCACGATCACCACCACGGACGGCACGGTGATCGCCGACGAGCTGAGCGGGGACGAGCTCAAGACCGGGCTGGCGGGCGACGCGGCGCTGCTACGGGCCGCCCTCCGGGACTCCCCGGCGCTGCTGGACCTGGTGGACCGGCTGGTCCCGGTGGTGCGAGAGCTGGACCAGGCCCCCTCGATCGAACCGTTCCTTGGAGCCTGTGCCGCTGGCACCCCGATCACCGTCCGCTGACGTCCCGAGGAGATGACGTGACCGACACCTGCTCGCCAGCCGCGGAGGACGCCCAGCGCACCGCGACCGTCGCCTTCGTCGGGTTCGGGCCGATGGGCGCTGGCATGGCCCGACACCTGCTGTGCAACGGCGTCGACCTCACCGTGTACGACGTCCGCGCGGGGACGGTCGACACGTTTGCGGCCGACGGCGCGCGCCTCACCACCTGCCTGGCCGATTCTCGCGGGTTGCATGCTTGTGTTCCTCAGCCTCCCCGGTCCGGCGGAATTCGAGACCGTCGTACTGGGCGCAGTACGATCCGCCGCGCCGCGGAGGGGCTGCGGCGCAGGGGATTGACCTGGTCGATTTGCCCGTCAGCCGCGGGGAACCGGGGCGGCCGAGGGGAGCCTCACTTTGAGTGTGAGCGGGAGTGCCGAGCCGGTCCACGAGTTCGTCCCGATGGGCTCGTTCGGGCGGCATGTCCAGTTGCACGCGTTGAGCGTCAAGGCCATGTGCCTGGCCGCTGAGCTGGCTGGGGAACTCGACGTTCCGATGCCGATCGAAACCGTGGGTCGGCATCTTGCCGAGGAGGCAACCGCTGGCGGCTGGGACGAGCGGGACTCCTGGATGGTCTTCGCACTCCCGGATGAGGCCGCCGGCACCAAGGTTCGCTCGGACAACGGACGAGGAGAGTGACGTGAAGACCAGAGCAGCCGTAGTTTACGGTCCCGGCCGCCCGTTTGAGATCACCGAGTTGGACCTGAGGAAACCGGGCGAGGGGCAGGTGCTGGTGCGCTTCAGCGCCGCCGGTCTGTGCCACTCGGACCTGCACCTTCTCAGCGGGCTGACCAAACCGCGCTACCCGTTGGTGGGCGGGCACGAGGGCGCCGGGATCGTCGAGGAGGTCGGCGTCGGCGTCGGCAAGGTCAAGGCCGGCGATCACGTGGTGTGTTCGTTCATCCCGAGCTGTGGCACTTGCCGCTACTGCTCCACTGGCCGGCAGCAGTTGTGCGACGAGGGCAAGTCCATCCTGCAGGGCTGCCTGCCGGACGGGTCGTTCGGCTTCTCCGACAACGGCGCGGACGTCGGCGGGATGTGCATGCTCGGGACGTTCTCCGAGCGGGCGACCGTGTCCCAGCACTCCGTGGTCAAGGTCGACGAGTGGCTGCCGCTGGAGACCGCGGCGCTGGTCGGCTGCGGGGTCCCGACGGGCTGGGGCGCGGCGGTGAACACCGCGGGCGTGCGACCAGGCGACACCACCGTGATCTTCGGCGCCGGCGGGATCGGTATGAACGCCGTGCAAGGGGCCGTGCGGGCGGGCGCCAAATTCGTGGTGGTCGTCGACCCGGTCGAGTTCAAGCGCGAGACCGCGCTGCGGTTCGGCGCCACGCACGCCTTCGCTCGGGCCGGCGAGGCGATCGACAAGGTGCGCGAGCTGACCTGGGGGCAGATGGCCGACCAGGCACTGGTGACCGTGGGACTCGCCGAGGAGCAGGTGCTCGGCGAGGCGTTCGACGCCATCGGCAAAGGAGGCACGATGGTGATCGTCAGCATCTCGGATACCGAGGGGCGGGCGTTGCACCTGTCCTCCCGGATGCTCACGCTCTACGAGAAGACCGTGAAGGGCTGCCAGTTCGGCTCCTGCAACCCCCAGTACGACATCGTCAAGCTGTTGCGGATGTACGACTCCGGCGCGCTCAAGCTCGACGAGCTGATCACCACCCGCTACAACCTCGACGAGGTCAACCAGGGCTACGCCGATCTCGAGGCGGGCAAAAACATCCGCGGCGTCATCGTTTTCGACTGATGTATCCGCTTCGTGACTCGCTGCATCGAGACGAAAGGGGCTGAAGGACGACGATCTGAACCGTCCGGTGAGGACGACCTGTTCGGCGTGGTAGGCAAGGCGGCGGTGGTCACCGGCGGGCCGGCGCGCATCGAGGCGAGTATTCGCGGAGAGCTTTCTGTGGCACGGTGCGCTCGTCTACATCTGCTCGCGACGCGGAGAGCCCCGCGGGAAAGGCCGGTAAACGGCCTGGTAGCCGCTCTCGTGGGGGAACCTTCGACGGACACGGATCGGGCGGTGATGTCGGAGACGTTGCCACGCTTCGGTTCCACCCCTTCCGATCGATTGGGAGGGTGGGCGCTGATCAACATCCAGACCATGCTGCAGCGGGCGTGCGAGGGCCAGTCGGTACCGCGGGGGACACCGAGGAGATCCTGGTGATCCTCGGCATTTGGACAAGGCTGGGCCAGCGCTGGTCGGGGCGCTCTGGGAAGGCGACACGGCCATCACGAAGCCGGTCCGTCGTGTCGTGGACCGCCGGTAGCGGGGCCGCCGGCGCGAGAGTTGGTCGCCGCCAGGATGCCCACCTACCCGGACCCGGTCGGGCTATGGCGGCCAGAAGAGGCGGTGCCGCAGTGGCGGCCCCGCCTCTTCCATTCATGAACCGGAGGCGGCCGCGCCGCTTTGCCGCTCGTCGAGCATGCTGGCGAGCTGCTCGGCGCGTTCCAGGATGTGATGCTCCATGATCGACCGCGCCTTCCGCGACTGTCGCCTGCGCAGTGCCTCCAGGATCGCGGGGTGCGTGCTTTCTGCGCTCGCGACCATGCCCTCGTCCGTTGCATACAGCTCGATGGTCGTGTAAAAGCTGTTCGGGAGTTGGGTCACCACGGAGCCGAGAACCAGTGCGAGTCGGTTGGAATCAGCGGCGAGGTTGACAGCGCGGTGGAACGCGTGCCCCAGGTAGGCAACGCGATCTTCGTCGTGTTTGCGGAGCGCTTCGTCGTACTGGGCTATGTTCTCCTCGAGCTCTTTGATCTGGGCCCGGGTGATTTTCTTGGCGGCACGTGCGGCGAGCTCACCGGCCAGCTGTGCCTGTACCCAGAAGATGTCCCGCACGTCTTGCGGCGTGAAGGAGGCGACCTGAAACCCTCGGCGGGGGACGAGCTTGACAAACCCCTCGCTGCGCAACAACAGCAGGCCTTCGCGGACTGGTGTATTGCTTACGCCGACGGCTTCCGCGATCGGCTCCATCCGGAGGAACTCACCCGGTTTGACCTCGCCGGACACGATTAACTCTCGGACGTAGGCCGCCACTTCCTCTGGTAGCTGCTGCCTACGGGAGTTGCGTGCCGACCGCACCAACCCGTCCTGGGGCATCGAGTGGCTCCTCCCTATGTATCACGCAAAATATACCAAAAGCATCCCTTCAGGGAGCTGGAGGCCCCGAATGTCGAAAGTAGAAGACGTAAGACATATTATATATAGCGCTTGAAATGTGTTCTGAACGCGCGTGACGATGCGTCGGCCCGGTACTGTCGGACGCACCGTCGAGTCGATCTGGCGGCCGACGGGGCCGAACTCGAGCGCACCGATCCGCTGGTGGCGACAGCAAAGTGAGGTTGCGCCGCGCTGTGCGTGCGCCGGCAACCTCACCGCCGCTGGGCGTAACGAGCGGGGGACCAGGTCGTGCTGTACCTGGCCGTGGTGCTGGAGGCTGTCGTCGCCGACTTCGCATGCGCCGTGATCGGCGCGGTTTCGGTGCTTGCGTTCACTGGCTGCGGCGCGGAGGTGCTGGCCACTCACCTGCGACTCCGACGCTGCGACACTGCAGACCAGGCGGTCGCGGCACCCGAGCGTGCGGCGGGTGAATCGTGGTCCGGCATCTCGCAGACGGCGAGAACACCATGGTTGCTGGCTGGGACGAGCTCGACCTTCATCCCACGCCGGTCGAGACCCGGTGGATGAAGGCCGCCGACCCGATCACGCTCTTTTCACCTCCAGCAGCATCGGCATCTCCAAGGGCATTGCGCACTCACAGCCGGCTTCGCGATCAAGTTCGAGACTGACTTCGCGTACGGATTCCCTCGTCCGCACCGGTTCTGGGACGTGGTGCATCGCAACAACGTGACTGTCCGCGGAATCGCGCCGACTACCGCGCGGGCGGCGATGGCGCACGACCTGGAGGTCACCGTCGACGTCCGGGAGCGTTACGAGGCTTTGCCGCCACCGGCGAGGCGTGGAGCGATCCCTGGCGCGGTCGTCGCGGCAGCGGCTTCTTCGGCGCGCGTCGGCGATCTGAATGCGGACATCGAGGTTACGGCTGAAGCTGGCGGGTGCGGTGCGCCGATGGAGGGGCAGCCGTCGGGGGGTGAAGGCGCTGTGCTCAGCTGTGTGAGTTTCTCAAGGCTGGCCACCGACCCGGTGCAATGCGTGAGCGGCCACCTCGATCTGGGAGATGCCGCGATGCTGGCCATGCGTAGTGTCTGTCCTCCGTTTTCGGGTAGTCGCCAGTCAGGCATCGACGGCCGACACCCACGTAACGACAGGGCCTACCCGGAGCAGTCGTGTCCCTTATGACTGCCGAACGAGCGGCTGACTCCTTCTAGCGACACGCGACAGCTTGATCGGAGCCGGTGGCCATGACCCTGCGCCCAAGCGACTCCCGCGCCAGCGATGATCACGAGCCGCAGCACGGGTCTGCTTGCCGCGTCGCCGGTCGAGCGAGTGCCACCGAGTGCTGGGATGCGCCGTCAGGCGACCAGGCCGAGGGCCGTCTTCCGCAACATATCCGGTGCATCGTCGAACCTGCCGCAGGCCCGCTGCCGCATGCCGGGCGAAGGTCGCCGACCAGCGTCGATGCGATAGTTGACTAAATAGAAAATATATGTGATCGTACCTCATCGTGGTCGCCAGTACCTCCGCGACGGCGACCGTTGCCGGGTCCAGATGTGACGCGGCAACGTATGGCCGGAATGCGGTTGAGTTCCGATTGCGTCCATAGATCCAGAGCCACATTGGTAACCCAAGGACGTGAAACCAGTAATGGAAGTGCTCTCAAACATTGGTTTGGGCCTTGAAACCGCCCTGGCGCCGACCAACCTCCTTTTCGTCCTCATCGGCGTCATGATCGGCATGATCATCGGCGTCCTGCCTGGTCTAGGGCCGGCCGCCACCATGGCATTGCTGCTGCCGTTCACGCTCGACCTCGAGCCGTCCACGGCGATCATCATGCTGGCGGGCGTCTACTACGGCTCCATGTATGGCGGAACGATCACGTCGGTGATGCTCCGCGTCCCGGGGGAGTCTGCCTCGGTGGTAACGACCTTGGATGGCTATCCCATGGCGCAGCAGGGTCGTGGGGGGGCCGCGTTAGGGATCGCGGCGATCGGGTCGCTAATCGGCGGTCTCGTCGCGGTCGTGGGAATCGCTTCGCTCGCGCCGCAGATGGCCAGGTTTGCGCTGAGCTTCGGGCCGCCAGCCCTGGCAGCCCTTGCGCTGATGGGGCTGGTACTCGTCTCATTTGTCGGTTCGAAGTCGATGGTGACCGGCTTCGCCATGGCATGCGTGGGTCTGCTACTTGCCACAATCGGTACTGACCAGTTCGATGGCTCGAATCGGGCGACCTTCGGTCTCATCGACCTTCGCTCGGGGGTCGACATCGTGGTTCTGACGGTCGGCCTGCTCGGGATGCCTGCGCTGATCGGGCAGCTAGCCCAGCGGCGAGCCGCGTCGAAGGAGGACATGGCAACACTCCGCGGGGGCAAGGCCCTGCCCAGTTCGCCGGAGATTAAGCAGTGCGCAGGGCCGATCGCTCGCGGCTCGGTGATCGGATTTCTGCTCGGTTTGGCACCTGGTGGGGGCGGCATCATGAGTTCGCTCGCTTCATACGCCGTGGAGCGCCGTCGGGCGAAGGACCCCAAGCGGTTCGGCAATGGCGCTATCGAGGGCGTTGCGGGTCCAGAGACGGCGAATAATGCCGCGGCGCAGTCCGGCTTCGTTCCGTTGCTCACACTGGGGCTGCCCTCCAATCCTGTCCTCGCCATCGTGTTCGGCGCGCTCCTCGTTCACGGGATCACGCCGGGTCCGAGCTTGGTGAGCAATCACGCAGACCTTTTCTGGGGCGTCGTCGCTTCCATGCTCGTGGGCAACGTCGTCCTGGTGCTGGTCAACATCTATATGATTCGCTTTTGGGTACGGATGGTGCTGGTACCGATCAGCTATCTCGCGCCGATCGCGTTTGCCGTCGTTTTGGTCAGCGCCTACTCCATCAGTTACAGCCTTTTCGAGGTCGGATTGCTCATTGCCTTCGGCGTTGTGGGATACGTTCTTGAGAAGTGTGGCCTCGACTGCGCGCCCTTGGTGCTGGGATTCGTCCTCGGCGCGATTCTTGAGCAGAACGTTCGACGCAGCCTACTCCTCGGCGACGGCACGTTGAGCGCGTTCTTCAGCGACGGTATCGCAGTGGCCGTGCTTGGCCTCACCGCAGCGGTCGTGGTCCTGGGCGTCGTTGGTTCGTTTCGGCGTTCCAGGAAGAGCGCGGTGGATGCGGTGCTGAGCCACAGCGAAACAACCACCCCTGACAACTCTGGCTCGCGCTAAGGGCTGTCTCGTAACTGATCTTGTGGTTGATGGGACTGGTGTTGTGGGTCAGTCCGTGAGGAGGATGTTGTGCAGGTGTGCGATTCCGGAA
>NZ_JBEYXW010000040.1:0-53333 GCF_040645195.1 Saccharomonospora sp. NPDC046836 | reverse complement strand
AGTGGAAAGTGTCGGCGCGCGGCCGACGCCCCGACGGCGCGGACACGACATCGTCGGCAGCATGGCTACCTACCTCTACCGGCTCGGGCGGTTCGCGTTCCGCAGACGTGGGCTCGTCGCCTCGCTGTGGCTCGCGTTGCTGATCGCCGCGGGCGCCGGGGCCGTCACGCTGTCCGGCCCCACCTCGGACGCGTTCTCGATCCCGGGAACCGAGTCACAGCAGGCATTCGACCTCCTCGAGGAACGCTTCCCCCAGTCCTCGGCCGACGGCGCCACCGCGCAGGTCGTCTTCCAGGCGCCGCAAGGCGAGGCACTCGGCGATGCGGCCAACCGGGACACGATTGAGCGCACGCTCGCCGCGCTGCGGTCCGCACCACAGGTCGCCGGGGTGAGCGACCCGTTCGCCGGCGCCATCAATCCGGACGGCACCATCGGGTACGCACAGGTCGGTTACGAGGTACAGGCCGCCGAGCTGTCGGAGCAGGCACGCGAGGCGCTCACCGGAGCCGTCGACGCCGCGAGGCAGGCCGGCCTCACGGTGGAAATCGGCGGCGATGCGGCGATGGCGCAGGAGGAGGTCGGCAGCACCGAGATCCTCGGCGTCGGGGTGGCCGCCATCGTACTGGTGATCACGTTCGGCTCGCTGGTCGCGGCCGGCCTGCCACTGCTCACCGCGCTGATCGGTGTCGGCATCGGCATCGCGGGCATCACCGCGGCAACCGGGTTCCTGTCCCTGAGCTCCAGCACCTCGATCCTCGCGATGATGCTCGGGCTCGCCGTCGCCATCGACTACGCGTTGTTCATCCTGTCCCGCTACCGGCACGAGCTGCACGTCGGACGCGATCCCGAGGAGGCCGCGGCCAGGGCTGTCGGCACGGCGGGCTCGGCGGTGGTGTTCGCCGGGCTGACCGTTGTCATCGCGCTCGCCGGCCTCGCGGTCGTCGGCATCCCCTTCCTCACGCAGATGGGCATCGCCGCGGCGGTCACCGTGGTGCTCGCGGTGCTGATCGCGCTGACCCTGTTGCCTGCGCTACTGGGCTTCGCGCGCCGGAAGGTGCTCGGCGGGTGGATCCCGGGGCTGCGCCCGCGCGATCCCGAGGACGACTCCGGCACGCCGACCGTGGGACGCCGCTGGGCACGTTTCATCGTCCGCCGCAGGGTCGCCGTGCTCGTCACCGGCATCGTGGGCCTCGGTGTGCTCGCCATCCCGGCGCTGGATCTGGAGCAGGGTATGCCGGACGCCAGCCAGTCGGCACCCGACTCCACCCAGCGCAAGGCCTACGACCTGCTGTCCGCCGGGTTCGGACCCGGCTTCAACGGTCCGCTGATGCTGGTCGTCGACGGCGCAAACAGCGCCGACCCACAGGCCGCGGCCAGTGCGGTCGCGGGGGCGGTGCAGGGCCTCGACGGCGTCGCGGCCGTCGCCCCGGCGCAGTTCAACCCGGCAGGCGACACCGCGCTGCTCACCGTGATCCCGGGCAGCGGCCCGAGTACACAGGAGACCGCCGACCTCGTAACCACGATCCGCGACCAGGGCGGGGCCGCTGCCGCGGACAACGGGGCGAGCGTCTCGGTCACCGGACAGACCGCCATGAACATCGACGTCTCCGCCATGCTGTCCGACGCGTTGCTGCCCTACCTGACCCTCATCATCGGCCTGGCGTTCGTGCTGCTGATGCTGGTGTTCCGCTCGGTCCTCGTGCCCTTGAAGGCGACGCTGGGCTTCCTGCTCACCGTCGGCACCACGTTCGGCGCGGTGGTCGCGGTGTTCCAGTGGGGCTGGCTCGCCGAGCTGTTCGGGGTGCAGGACGTGGTGGGGCCGATCATCAGCATCCTGCCGATCTTCATGATCGGCGTGGTGTTCGGGCTCGCGATGGACTACCAGGTGTTCCTGGTGACGCGGATGCGGGAGGAGCACGTGCACGGTGCCGAGCCACTGGACACCGTCGTCACGGGCTTCAGCCATGGCGCGCGGGTAGTGAGCGCGGCGGCGATCATCATGATCAGCGTGTTCGCCGGGTTCATCCTCTCGCCGGAGCCGCTGGTCCGGCAGATCGGGTTCGGGCTCGCCTTCGCCGTGTTCATCGACGCGTTCGTGGTCCGGATGACCCTGGTTCCTGCGGTGCTGGCACTCATCGGCAGGTCGGCGTGGTGGCTGCCGCGGTGGCTCGACCGGATTCTGCCCAATGTGGACGTTGAGGGCGCGAAGCTCCAGCACCGGCTCACCGAAGGCGAAGCCGAGCCGGAACCGGTCGGCGCGGCGCGCTGAGGCGTCGCTACGAGACGGTGGGCAACTCGGGGCTGGACACGTCGTAGACGCGGCCTTCGCGGCTCATCAGCGCGGCGAGCACCTTGGCTTTGCGCTCGACCTGCTCCGCGTTGCCCCACCGTACGACCTTGCCGTTGGTCAGTGTGAACTCCACACTGCCCGCCGACTGTGCCCTGACCACCGTGACCTGATCACGCAACTGCTTCGGCAAGGACGTGAGCACGGCGGTCACGGCGCGGGTCGCGGTGTCCTGCGGACCCACCTCACGCAGCTGCAGCTCCGGCAGCCCGGCAGGCGGCTCGGCGATCTCCTTGTACACCACGCCACCGTCGTCGACCAGGTACAACGCCTTCCCGGTGTCGTAGAAGCCGACGGGTGTCCGCTCGGTCACCTCGATCTCGATCGTGGACGGCCACGACCGGGACACCTCGACGGTCGCGACACCGGGCAGCGTCGCCACCCGCTCGGCGATCTGGTCGGTGTCCACCTGCAGCATCGCGCGCCGGTCGGGCACGGCGGCGACGGTGCGGATCTCGTCCGCTGGGATCGTGCGCGCGCCGATCACCTCGACCGCGCGCACACCCAGCAGCGAGGTGAAGAACAGCACGTAGATCAGCCCGGCCACGGTCAGCACGCTCAGCAGCGCCACCCAACGGCGGCGCAGCGCCTTGCGCCGCGACACCCCGGTACCGGTCCTGGCCCGTGCGAGGGCGGGCCGGCGACCACGGTTGCTGCGCCGTGGCCCCGCGTCGCGGGCCGGCCCGGTGCGCCGCCGCGGCGGGCGCTGCCTGGTCGTCGGCATCCCGGCTACCGGCCTAGCCGCCGCGCCGGTCGAGCTCGGCCAGAATCTCCGGCCCGAGCTGGGTCACGTCACCCGCGCCCATCGTCACCAACAGGTCACCGGGCTTGACCAGGTCGGCTGCCAGTGCGGCGGCGCGGTCGAACGCTGGCTCGTAGTGCACGGTCGCGCGGGTGATCCGCTCGGCGATGAGC
The DNA here is from genome assembly GCF_040645195.1 of Saccharomonospora sp. NPDC046836. Lineage (NCBI taxonomy): Bacteria > Bacillati > Actinomycetota > Actinomycetes > Pseudonocardiales > Pseudonocardiaceae > Saccharomonospora > Saccharomonospora sp. NPDC046836. Next base: position 50,071 of record NZ_JBEYXW010000040.1, on the reverse strand, counting down.
TCGCCGGTCACGCCGGGCTGCGGCTCCTCACGCGCGCCGTAGACGTCGAGCAGGATCACCTCGTCGGCCAGCTCCAGCGCGTCGGCGAACTCGTCCGCGAACAGCTTGGTGCGCGAGTACAGGTGCGGCTGGAACGCGACCACGACCCGGCCCATCCCTGCGGCGTGGCGCACCGCACGCAGCTGCGCGGCGACCTCGGTCGGGTGGTGTGCGTAGTCGTCGTACACGCGGACATCGGCGGCGCGGCCCTTGAACTCGAACCGCCTGCGTACCCCGCCGAACGCCGCCAGTCCCTCGGCGAGCCCGTCCACCGGCGCACCCAGCTCGATGCCGGCCAGCAGCGCGGCGACCGCGTTGAACGCCATGTGCTCCCCCGGCACCGCGACCCGCACGTCGAGCTCCTCGCCGCGCAGGGCGATCCGCACGGTGCCCCCGTCCTCGCCCGGCGTGTAGCCGAGCACGTGCGCGTCGTCTGCACCGCTCGCGGACCGGCCGTAGCGGCGCACCCGGATCCCCTCGGCCTCGGCGCGCGCGGCGAGCTCGGCGGCCGGCGCGTCGTCACCGCAGACGATCAGCACGCCACCCGGTTCGATACGACGCACGAACTCGGCGAACACCGCGACGTAGGCCTCCGCCGTGCCGTGGTGATCGAGGTGGTCCGGCTCGACGTTGGTCACCACCGCCACCGACGGCGAGTAGGTCAGGAACGAGCCGTCGCTCTCATCGGCCTCCGCGACGAACATCCCGCCCTCGCCGTGGTGGGCGTTGGCCCCGGACTCGTTGAGGTCGCCACCGATCGCGAACGAGGGGTCGAGTCGGCAGTGCTGCAACGCGACGGTGAGCATCGACGTCGTCGACGTCTTGCCGTGTGTACCCGCGATGCACGCCACACGGTGACCGGCCATGAGCGCGGCCAGCGCCTCCGCCCGGTGCAGCACCGGAATCCCGCGCTCGCGTGCCGCTGCCAGTTCCGGGTTGGACTCCTTGATCGCGGTGGACACGACCACCGCCGACGGTCCGCCATCGAACGCGTCGAGGTTGGCAGCCTGCTGCCCGACCGCGATGCGGGCGCCCTGTGCCCGCAGGGTGAGGAACGCGCGCGAGTCCTTGGCGTCGGAGCCGGACACCTGCGCGCCACGGGCCAGCAGGATGCGCGCGATACCGCTCATGCCTGCGCCGCCGACACCGATCAGGTGCGCGCGCCGTAACTGTTCAGGAAGTTCGAATCCCATATCCCCCTGCCTCCGCCAGCACCATCCGTGCCAACACCTCGTCGGCCTCGCGATGGCCGAGCCCCAGCGCCGCCGCGCTCATCTTCGCCAGCCCCTCGGTGTCACTCACGAGCGGCACGACCAGCTCGGCGACCCTCGCCGGGGTCAGCTCGGCGTCCGGTACGAGCAGCGCCGCCCCTGCGGTGACCGCGGGCTCGGCGTTGAGTGCCTGTTCGCCGTTGCCGTGCGGCAGCGGCACGAACACCGCGGGCAGGCCCACCGCCGAGACCTCCGCCACCGTCATCGCGCCCGAGCGGCACAACACCAGATCGGCCGCGGCGTAAGCGAGGTCCATCCGTTCGAGGTACGGCACCGGCACGTACGGCGGGCGCCCTGGGTACTCGCGCACCGCCACGGTGTTCTTCGGGCCGTGCGCGTGCAGCACCGCCACCCCGGCCTCGGCGAAATCCTGAGCCGCACCCGACACCGCGGTGTTGATCGAACGCGCACCCTGCGATCCGCCGAACACCAGCAGCGTCGGCGCGTCCGGGTCCAGTCCGAAGTGCGAGCGTGCCTGCGCCCGCAGTGCGGCCCGGTCGAGTGCGGTGATCGAGCGGCGCAACGGGATGCCCACCACCTCGGCGCCGGGCAGCTGGGTGCCGGGTACCGCGACCGCGACCTTCCTCGCGAACCGGGCACCGACCTTGTTCGCAAGCCCGGCGTGCTTGTTGGCCTCGTGCACCACGACCGGCACGCGTCCGCGCGCCGCGAGGTAGGCAGGCAGTGCGACGTAACCGCCGAACCCGACGACGACGTCCGCGCCGACACGGTCGAGCACCTCCCTGGTGCGCTTGACCGCGTCCCGCACCCTCAGCGGCAGCCGCAGCAGCTCCGCTGTCGGCTTGCGCGGCAACGGCACCGGCGGGATCAGTTCCAGCGGGTAACCGCGGGCTGGAACGAGCTCGTTCTCGAGGCCGCGCTCGGTGCCGAGCGCGACGACCCTCGCATCCGGCCGCAGCCTGCGCACGGCGTCGGCGAGCGCGAGCGCCGGTTCGATGTGCCCGGCGGTGCCCCCACCGGCGACCACCACGGTCGGCGCCGTCAGCGCCGCGGCCTTCTCCGCCCCAGCAACGGGCTGGCTCACCTGTGTCCTCTCCGCGTTGACGTTCCTCGTCGTCCCCCGCTGCGCGGGGTGGTGCGTCGACCGTACTCCGGCGCGGCCCGCCTGCGGTCGGGAGCCGACGCCGAGCGGGTCCTGCGCGCAGCCGGCCTGCCGCCCTTGGCCGGGGCTGTCCGGCCGCTGCCCCTGCGCTTGGCAGGCGGGCGGTACGGGTCAGGCGCGGGCAGCCGCATCAGCCGGCCGAACTTGCCGGGCCCCTGGGTGCGCAGTGCCGCGACCGACTCCGGTTCATGCCGGGCGCAGTTGGCGAGAATGCCGAACAACAGCATCGTCACCAGCAGCGACGTGCCACCGTAGGAGATCATCGGCAGCGTCACGCCGGTGACCGGCAGCAGTCCGACGACGTAGCCGATGTTGATCGCCGCCTGCGACACCAGCCACACGGTGATCGTGCCGGCGACGATCCGGATCCACGGGTCCAGGTTGCGTACCGCGATGCGCAGCCCAACGTAGGCCAGCAGTCCGAACAGGCCGAGCACCACCAGGCAACCGACGAAGCCCAGCTCCTCGCCGATCAGCGCGAAGATGAAGTCGTGCTGCACGTTGGGCAGGTACATCCACTTGGACTGCCCCTGGCCCAGCCCCTTGCCGAACAGCCCGCCGTCTGCCAGCGCGTACAGCGCCTGGTTGGCCTGCATGCCGCTGCCGAGCGGGTCGGCGGACGGGTTCAGGAAGGACATGATGCGGTCGAGCCGGTAGTCGGCGACCAGCGCGAGGGCCACGACACCGGCGACACCGCCCGCGAAGATCACCGCGAACAGCCGTTTCGGGGCGCCGGCGAACCACAACAGGGCAATGAGCACAACGCCGAGCGTGATGGTGCCGCCGAGGTCGGGTTGTGCCATGACCAGCGCGAACATCAGCAGCGCCGTGGGCACCAGCGGCACCAGCAGGTGCCGCCACTGGTGCAGCAGGTTGTACTTGACCACCAGGATGTGCGCGCCCCACAGCGCGAGCGCGACCTTGGCGACCTCGACCGGCTGCAGTGAGAGCGGGCCGACCACGAACCAGCCCTGCGAGCCGTTCACCTGACTGCCCAGCGGCGTGAGTACCAGCATGAGCAGGCCCAGCGTCACCACGATCCCGGTGGGCGAGAGCTGCCGGATACGCCGCAGCGGCACCCGCACGCCGAGCCAGAACACGACCGAGCCGATGAGGAAGAAGAGCAGATGCCGCTGGAACAGCGCGTAGACACTGGAGTCGCTGTCGGGACTGTAGGAGGACACCGAGGACGCGGACAGCACCATGATGACGCCGATGACACCGAGCGTGCCGCACGTCGCCAGGATCAGGTGGAAATCGGCCAGGGGGCGGGACAACCAGGCGGTGAACGCACGGACCGCGGCGTAGCCGCGCTCGCCAGCCCGTTCCCTGCGGCGCCGTGAGTTGCGCTCACGCCGCGCGCTGTCGCTGTCACGCGCCTCGTCAACCACCGTCACCAGGTCGTCCCGATCTCGGTGTGCCATGCGCGAACACGCCGACGGCGTCCGCGAACGCGTCACCCCGTGCGGCGTAGTCGCGGAACATGTCCAGCGACGCGGCAGCGGGTGCGAGCAGCACGGCATCACCAGGACGAGCCAGAGCCCGAGCCGCACTCACCGCCGCAGTCATAGGATCATGGTCACCCGGACCGAGCCGCTTGACCGGGACATCCGGCGCGTGTCGCGCAACAGCGGCAGCGATCACGTCCGCATCCACCCCCAGTAGCACGACCGCCCGTAGCCGCGTGGACACGGCGGCGACGAGGTCGTCGACCGACGCACCCTTGAGCTGGCCGCCCGCGATCCACACCACGTGCGGGTGTGCCAGCAGCGAGCCCACCGCCGCATGCGGGTTGGTGGCCTTGGAGTCGTTGATGTAGCGGACCCCGTCGATCTCGGCCACCTCGACGGCCCGGTGCGCACCCGGCTGGAACGCCCGCAAGCCCTTGGCTACCGCATCGGTCGGCACTCCGTAGGCCCGCGCCAGCGCCGCGGCGGCCAGCGCGTTGGCGACGTTGTGCGGTCCGGCGGGGCGAACGTCGGCAAGGCGGCCCAGCTCCTCGGCACTGCGCACCGGATCGGCCACGAACGCACGGTCCACCAGCAGGTCCTCGACCACACCGAGCTCGCCGGGGCGCGGCGTGTCCAGGCGGAAGCCCACCCGCTGCGCCCCCGCCGGCGCGTACTCCTCGGCCAGCCGTGCCGACCACGCGTCGGCGACGTTGTGCACGACCGTGCCCGAGCGGGCGTGGATCGTGCCCTTGGCGGCGGCGTAGGCGTCGAGGCCGCCGTGCCAGTCGAGGTGGTCCTCGGCGACGTTGAGCACGACAGAAGCGCGCGGAGCCAGCGTGCTGGACCAGTGCAGCTGGAAGCTCGACAGCTCAACGGCCAGCGCCTCGTGCCCGGCACGCACAGCGTCGAGCACCGCGAAACCGACGTTGCCGCAGGCCACGGCATCGACACCGGCGGCGCGCAGGATCGCCTCCAGCATGCCCACCGTGGTGGTCTTGCCGTTGGTACCGGTGACCGCGAGCCACGCGGGCGGCTCCGGCCGCTGCTGGGCGATGCGCCAGGCCAGCTCGACGTCGCCGATGACCTCGATCCCGGCTGCCGCGGCCGCGGTCAGCAGCGGGGCACCCGGCCGCCAGCCAGGACTGGTGACGACGAGCGCGGTTCCCTCCGGCGGCGTCGCCAGACCGGGCACCAGGCCGACGCCGAGCCCGTCGAGCGCGGCAAGCCGCCCGGCGTCGGCATCGGTCACCATGACCTCGGCCCCCAGCTCGGCCAGCGCCCCCGCCACCGACCTGCCGGTCACCCCGGCGCCGGCGACGAGGACACGCATCCCGGCGACATCCATGCCGCTAGCCTCCTCCGAGACCGAGCTGCTCGCTGTAGAACAGGCCGAGCCCGAACATGCAGCAGATCGCCGCCAACAGCCAGAAACGGATGATCACCGTCGTCTCGGCCCAGCCCGCGAGCTCGAAGTGATGGTGGAACGGAGCCATCCGGAACAACCGGCGCCGTGTCGTGCGGAAAACCGCGATCTGCAGCACCACCGAGATCATCTCGACCACGAACAGGCCACCGATGACGATCGCGAGCAGCTCCGTGCGGGTGGTCATCGACAACCCGGCGACCAGACCGCCCAGCGCGAGCGAGCCGGTGTCGCCCATGAAGATCTTCGCCGGTGCGGCGTTCCACCACAGGAAGCCGACACACGCACCGGCCGCGGCCGCCGCCACCACGGCGAGATCAAGCGGGTCACGCACGTCGTAACACGCGGCCTGCGGCGACTCCACACAGCTGAGCCGCGCCTGCCAGAAGGCGATGATCACGTAGGTGACCAGCACCATCGCCGCGGCGCCACCGGCGAGCCCGTCCAGGCCGTCGGTGAAGTTCACGGCGTTCGACCACGCCGAGATCAGCAGGTAGCAGAAGAGAATGAAGACCGGCACCGGGAAGAAGATCAGTGCCAGGTCGCGCACGTAGGACAGGTGCTGCGAGGCGGGGGCCAGCCCGTGCTCGTTGACGAACTGCAGCGCCAGTATGCCGAACACCACCGCGACGATGAGCTGCCCGACGAGCTTGGCCGTCTTGTTCAGCCCGAGGTTGCGCTGCTTACGGATCTTGATGAAGTCGTCGAGGAAGCCGACGATGCCGAGCCCGACCGCAAGGAACAACACGAGCAGCCCGGAAGCGGTGGGCCCGTCGTTGGTGGACCCGCGCATCCAGTCCGCGAAATGCGCGACGAAGTAGGCGGCCACCGTCGCCACGATGATCGCCACGCCGCCCATGGTGGGCGTGCCGCGCTTGGACTTGTGCCCCTCCGGGCCCTCCTCACGGATCTCCTGCCCGAAGCCCTGCCGGGAGAAGAACCGGATGAGGTACGGCGTGAGCAGGATGGACACCAGCAGCCCCACCGAGGCTGCGACCATGATGCTGATCACGCGCCGGCCTCCAGCAACGCCTCGGCCACCCGCCACAGCGCGGCGACCTTGGAGGCCTTCACCAGCACGACATCGTCAGGACGCACCTCGGCGCGCAACAGCGCGACGGCCGCGTCGGTGTCGGGAACCAGGACCGACTCCTCTCCCCAAGAACCCTCATGGCTCGCTCCGTGATGCATGGCGGCAGCCTCACTGCCCACCACGACGAGCCGGTTGATGTTGAGGCGGACAGCCAGCCTGCCGATCTCGTCGTGCGCGGACACGGTATCCGCACCGAGTTCGCCCATGACACCGAGGACCGCCCAGGAGCGCCGCTGGTGCGACATCGACGCCAGCGTCTTGAGCGCGGCCCGCACCGACTCGGGGTTCGCGTTGTAGGCGTCGTTGAGCACGGTCACGCCGTCGCCGCGGGTGGTGACCTCCATTCGCCGGTCCGAGCGGCGCTGCGCGGTGCTCAGCCGCTCGGCGACCTCCGCGACGGAGGAGCCCAGTTCGAGGGCCACCGCCGCGGCGGCCAGCGCGTTGCCGACGTGGTGCTCGCCGAACAACTGCAGCCGCACCTCGGCCTCGCCCTGCGGCGCGACCAGCCGGAACGACGCGCGAGCCTGCTCATCGAGCGTCACGTCGGCGGCGCGCACCGTCGCTGTGGTGTGCTCGCCGACGCCCACCACGCGCGCCTTCGTCCGCTGCGCCATGGCGGCGACCAGCGGGTCGTCGACGTTCAGCACCGCCACGCCGTCGGGGGGCAACGCCTCGACCAGCTCACTCTTCGTCCCGGCGATCCCATCGCGCGAGCCGAACTCGCCGACGTGCGCGCTGCCGACGTTGAGCACGACCCCGATCCGGGGCGGTGCGACGGCGGCCAGCTCGGCGATGTGGCCGGGACCGCGGGCGGAGAGCTCGAGCACCAGATGCCGGGTGCCGGCGTCGGCGCGCAGCGCGGTCCACGGGTGACCAAGCTCGTTGTTGAAGGAGCCCGGCGGGGCGACGGTCGGGCCCAGCGGCTCCAGTAGCTGCGCGATGAGGTCCTTGGTGGACGTCTTGCCCGACGAGCCGGTCACACCGACGACGGTGAGGTCGCCGCGGGACAGTTCGGTCACGACGTGCCGGGCGAGCGCGCCGAGCGCGGCGAGCACGGCGGCGCCCGAGCCGTCGGTGTCGCCGGCCAGCGCCACGGAGCGGGCGTGTGCCTGCCCCGGAGGGAGCGGAGGGACGATGACGGCCGGCGCGTCGACCTCGCGGGCGGCGAGGACACCCGCCGCACCGGCGGCCACCGCCTGTGGGGCGAAGTCGTGCCCGTCGACGCGCTCGCCGGGTAGCGCCACGAACAGGCCGCCCCCGGCGAGCCGGCGGGAGTCGAACTCCACCGAGCCGGTCACCCGCTCGCTGCCGTCACTGCGGTGCAGTCGGCCACCGACGATGTCGGCGATCTCAGCCAGGCTGAGCGGAATCACACATTCACCTCGAGTTTGTCGCGAATGGCCGCTTCGAGCTCGTCACGGTCGGAGAAGGGGTGCACGACGCCGGCGATCTCCTGGCCGGTCTCGTGGCCCTTGCCGGCGACGAGCACCACGTCGCCGGGGTGCGCGCGCTGGACGGCGGTCATGATGGCCTCCCGGCGGTCGGGCACCTCGAGCACCTCCCCGCCCTGGGCGGGGCTCACGGCGCGGGCGCCGTGCAGCATGGCGTCCCGGATCGCCGCCGGGTCCTCGCTGCGCGGGTTGTCGTCGGTGACGATCACCAGGTCGCTACCGCGCACCGCGGCCTCACCCATCATCGGCCGCTTGGCGGTGTCGCGGTCGCCCCCGCAGCCGAGCACGGTGATGATGCGGCCTGCGGCCCGTGCCCGCAGCGCCTGGAGCGCCTGGGTGACGGCGGCCGGTTTATGGGCGTAGTCGACGACAGCGGTGAAGTCCTGGCCGAGGTAGACCCGCTCCATCCGGCCCGGCACCTCGACGCCGGCCAGCCCGGCCACGATGGTGTCGAGCGGGACACCGGTGGTGTCCAGGATCGCGGCCGCGAGCGTCGCGTTGGCGACGTTGAACGCGCCGGGCAAGGGGATCGTCGCCGTCGCGGTCTGGCCGTCCGGTGTGTGCAGGACGAAGGACTGCTCGCCGGTCGCTGTGATGGCGATGTCGGAGGCGCGCCAGGCCGCGTCGGTGCCCGGCTCGGTGGACACCGTCACGGTCTGTGGGGTGACCAGTTGCTCGCCCCACGCGCTGTCGACCACGGCGACCTCTGTGGTGGAGCGGCCGTCGAACAGCAGCGACTTGGCGGCGAAGTACTCCTCCATGTCGCGGTGAAAGTCGAGGTGGTCCTGCGAGAGGTTGGTGAACGCGCCCACCGTGAAGCGGGTGCCGTTCACCCGGCCGAGCGCGAGCGCGTGGCTGGAGACCTCCATCGGGACGTGGGTGACGCCCTGCTCGACCATAACGGCGAAGAGCGCCTGCAGGTCGGGCGCCTCCGGCGTGGTGAACGCGCTGGCCAACCGCTCACCGGCGATGCGGGTCTCGATGGTGCCGACCAGCCCGGTGACCCGGCCCGCGGCGCGCAGCCCGGACTCGACCAGGTAGGCGGTCGTGGTCTTGCCGGAGGTGCCCGTAATACCGAGGACGGCCAGCCGCAGGGACGGCTCGCCGTAGATCCAGGCGGCCATCTCGCCGAGCACCGCGCGCGGATCGGGGTGGACGAGCACCGGGACTTCGGTGTCGCGCAGCGCGGGCCGGTCTGCGCCTGTCTCGTCGGTGAGCACGGCGGCGGCACCGGCGGCGATGGCGTCGGCGGCGAAGTCGGCACCATGCACGCGGGCACCCGGCAGCGCGGCGAACAGGTCACCGGGCAGGACATGCTGTGCACGCAGCGTCGCGCCTGTCACCGCGACGCCGGGCGCGACCGGGTCGGCGATGAGCCGGGCCCCGGCGCGCGCGACCAACGTCGTCAGCGGCACCGGCTCGATGAGATTCGGTCGTGGTGGCGCGGCGGCGGCCTTGGCCGGGCTGTCCGGAACCTGCCCTCCCTTGGCGGCAGACTCGTCGTTGTTGACTGACACGCGGGAAGGTTACCGGCGAGGTGCCGGGGCACGGGAAGCGGTGCGACCAGACCCGCGAGTCCCCCGCTGCGGCCCGCGAGTCCCCCGCCCAGGCCGGCGAGTTGCCCGCCCAAGCACGCGAGTCCCCCGTCCAGACCCGCGAGTTTCCCGCTCGGGTGCACGAATTGCCCACCCAGGTACGCGAGTTGCCCGCCTCGGAGGGGGTGGCGTTACCGCGGCCGGTGCCGAAGTCGCATGCCGGAACAGGCGACAAGCGCATCGGTACGGGCAACTCACGCGCCGGACCGGGCAACTCGCGCACCGGACCGGGCCACTCACGCGCCAGACCGGGCCACTCACGCGCCGGACGGGGCGACTCGGGCGCCGGAGCGGGCAACTCACGCGCCGGACCGGGCCACTCACGCGCCGGACGGGGCGACTCGCGCGCCGGAGCGGGGGACTCGCCGACCGGAGCGGGGGACTCGCCGACCGGAGCGGGGGACTCGCGCGTTGGAACGACCTCTAGGTCTGCTGGGTGGCGCTCGGGTCGGTGGGGGCTGTGATCGGGCGGAGGCGCCGTGGGCCCGAGTCGGGGCGCGACGGCGGCGGGCCAAGAACGATGCGGGCGTTGGTGACGAAAGCACCTTCCGGCGAGGCGAGAATCGGGTCGAGGACCAGCGAGCGGACCTCGGGGATGTCCTCGGCGAGCGTCGCCACCCGCAACACCAGATCCTGCAGCGCTGCCAGATCGGCGGGCTCATCACCCCGGTAACCGGTGAGCAGCGGCGCCGCCTTGGGTTCCCGGATCAGCGTCGCGGCGTCGACATCGGTCAGCGGCACCGCACGAAACGCCTGGTCGCCCAGCAACGCACTCACCACACCGGACAGGCCGAAGGACACCAGCGTGCCGAACGACGGGTCGTCCCGCAGCCCGATCATGCACGACAGTCCCTTCGGTGCCATGCGCTGCACGTAGACCTCGTCGGCGCCGGAGACCTCTCGCAGGTCCCGGTAGCTGACCCGCACCGAGTCCGGCGAGGTGAGGTCGAGCCGTACCCCGGCGAAGTCCGGCCTGCCGCGCAACCGGTCGTCGAACGCCTTGAGCGTCACCGGGTAGCCGAGCTCCGCGGCCGCCGCAACGGCATCGTCCATATTGGACACCAGATGGAAGGGCACCACGGTGATTCCGTAGCAGGCCAGCAGCCGGACCACATCGTCGTCACCGAGCGCGTGATTGTGCCCCTGGGTCAGCAGCTCGCGCACGGTGCCCTGCGCCTGCTCGGGATGCACGCCGGAGGGACGCACAATCGCGCCCTGCGGCCGTTGCCGCCACGCGGCGTAGCGCACCACCCGCGCAAGTGCGTTCACCGCGCGCTCCGGGCTGGGGTAGCTCGGGATCGACCCGAAGGACGGCGCGCCGTCCGCACCGAGCACGGCGAGCTCCGCCGGTACGCCCTCGGCTGCGAGGAACGTCGACACAATCGGTTTCTCGGGCTGCGCCTTGCGCGCCACCACTGTCTCCCGCAACGCCCGCGCATACGCGGTCCCCGGGATCGCGACGGGTGGCACGAACACGACCACGAGAGCGTCCACTTCGGACGAGTCCAGCGCCTCGCCCACCGCCGCCGCGAAGGCCTGCGGCGATGCCTGCGGGCCGACGTCGACGGGGTCGACGCCCAGCCGCAACCCCTGCGCTCGCGCCGTATCGGCGGCGAGCAGACCGATCGCGCTGGAGTTGCCGACGATCCCGATCCGGGCCCCCGCGGGCAACGGTTGGTGCGCGAAGACGAGCGCGGTGTCGAACAGCTGCGCCAGCGACTCCACCCGCACGACACCGGCCTGCTCGAACAGCGCCTGCACGCTGGACTCGTCGATGTCGGTCGACGTCGCGGCCAGCTGCGGGCGCACCGCATGCCGCCCCGACTTCACGGCGACAATCGGCTTGCTGCGCGCGAGTCTGCGGGCAAGCCGCGCGAACTTGCGCGGGTTGCCGAACGATTCCAGATACAACAAGACCAGATCGGTCTGCGGATCGGTCTCCCAGTACTGCAGCAGGTCGTTACCGGACACATCGGCGCGGTTCCCGGCCGACACGAAAGTGGAAAGGCCGAGTCCGCGCGCCTCCGCGTCGGCGAGGATCGCGATACCGAGCGCGCCCGACTGACAGAAGAAACCCGTCCTGCCTCGCCGCGGCAGCCGCGGCGCCAGTGTGGCGTTCAGCCGTACCCGGGGATCGGTGTTGAGCACGCCGAGCGCGTTCGGTCCCACCACCCGCATGCCATGCGCTCGCGCCTCGCCCACGAGCCGCAGCTCGGCATGCTGACCGTGCGGCCCCGCCTCGCCGAATCCCGCGGAGACGATGACCAATGTCTTGACGCCCTTGGCAAGCGCACCGTCCAACACGGACTCGACCTGGCCGGCCGGCACAGCTACGACAGCGAGATCCACCGGATCGGGGATCTCCAGCACCGACTTGTAGGCACGCACGCCCCGGACCGACGTGCGCTCGGAGTTCACCGGGTAGACCGTGCCGGCGAAGTCGGCAGCGAGGAGGTTGGTCAGCACCGCGTAGCCGATCTTGGTGGAGTCGGCCGAGGCACCGATGACGGCCACCGACCGAGGGTGCAGCAGGTTGTGCACGCTGCGCGCCTCGGCGGCCTGCTCGCGCGCCCGCGCGACGGCAAGCGACTCCTCGGTGGGGTCGATGTCGAACTCCAGGTGCACCACGCCTTCCTCGAATGCGCGGCTCATCTGGTAGCCGGCGTCGCGGAACACCCGGATCATCGCGGAGTTCTCGCCGAGGACCTCGGCGACGAAACGGCGCAGCCCGCGCTCCGAGGCGGCCGCCGCCAGGTGCTCGAGCAGGATGGAACCGAGGCCGCGGCCCTGGTGCGCATCGTCGACGACGAAGGCGACCTCGGCGGATTCGGCATCGACGCGCTCGTACCTGCCGACGGCGACAATGTCGTCACCGAGCAGCGCCACGAAAGCCACCCGATCGTGGTGGTCGACTGTGGAGAAACGCACCAGATCGCGCGGCGGGATACGCGGGTACGCGCCGAAGTAGCGAAGGTACCGGGTGCGCTCGGACAGCCTGCCGTGCAGGGCGACAAGACCATCCGCGTCGGTGGGCACGACTGGGCGCAGGTGCACGGTCCCGCCATCGGCCAGCACCACATCGGCCTCCCACTGGCGCGGGTAGTCGAAGGGGTCGTGAGCCGTCCCGGTGGTGCCGCTCGTCATGCTCGATCAGTCCCTCGGGTCGTCGGGATCCAGCCCATGCAACGGAAAGACGGCGCGGCGGGTGTCGCGGATCGCGGCGTCCACGGCGTCATCGAGCCCGTCGCCCCACGAGGAGAACCCGGTGTCGCCGCCGTCGGACATGCGCAGCGGCAGCTCGGCATACGGCGCCAACGCGCGCACGGTGTCCGTCCACGAGCCGGGCAAGGGCGTCTCCGGCGCGACGTCGCGGTCCAGCACGGTCGCGATCAGATGCGTCCACGACCGCGGGACGACCCGGATCAGCTGGTACCCGCCGCCACCGACAGCAAGCCACCTGCCTTCGGCATGGGTGTCGGCCAGCTCGCGGAGCGTGCGGTAGATCGTGCGATGCCCGTCCACCGTGAGGGAAAGGTCCGCGAGCGGGTCCTCCTCATGCGAGTCGACCCCGCACTGGCTGACCAGGATCTGCGGCCGGAAGGAGGAAAGCACGGAGGGCACGATCGCGTCGAAGGCCCGCAACCAGCCGGCATCCTTGGTACGCGGGGGCAACGGGACGTTGACCGCCGTCCCCTCGGCACCGTCCACGCCGATCTCATCCGAGTACCCGGTGCCGGGGAACAGCGTGAACGGGTGCTGGTGCAACGAGATCGTGAGCACCCGCGGGTCGCCGTAGAAGGCAGCCTGCACGCCGTCTCCGTGGTGCACGTCGGTGTCGATGTAGGCAATGCGGTCGAAGCCGTTGTCCAGCAACCAGGAGATGGCGACCGACAGGTCGTTGTAGACGCAGAAGCCCGACGCGTGGTCCCGCATCGCGTGGTGCAGCCCGCCAGCGATGTTCACCGCGCGCCGTGCCTTTCCTTCGGCGATGCACCGCGCCCCCAGCATGGTGGAGCCCACCACAAGCGACGCCGCCTGGTGCATGTCGGTGAAAACCGGGTTGTCCGGAGTGCCGAGCCCGTGCCCGACGTCCCAGCCCACCATCGGCGCCTGTTTGACGGCTTCGAGATAGTCCGCGGCGTGTGCTCGGTACAGTTCGGCCTCGGTTGCGGGTTCCGGCACCAGCAGCGGCACGTCCTCCAGCACACCGAGCGCGGTCGCGAGCTCGATGGTGAGACGCAACCGGACCGGATTGAACGGATGGTCACCACCGAGGTCGTAGCCGAGCAAGGCAGAGTCCCAGACAACGGCGGAGGGCGACATGGGGCGAGCCTAGCCGGGTTCACCACGGGTGACAGGCGGTCGTGCCGGATCGGCTGACCAGTACGACGACCGGCCCGCGCGGGACCGTCAGTACGGCGGTCGTGAGCACCTGTTCCCGGGCAGTAGCAGTTACCTGATCGCCTGCCGTCACCGTCGTGCCCAACGACTACGATGAGGAAGGCGAACAAAGGGGACAGGCGTGAACGACCTCATCGACACCACCGAGATGTACTTACGCACCATCTTCGAGCTCGAGGAGGAAGGTGTCGTCCCGCTGCGCGCCCGCATTGCGGAGCGGCTGCAGCAGAGCGGCCCGACCGTGAGCCAGACGGTGGCGCGGATGGAGCGGGACGGTCTGGTGGTGGTTGCCGACGACCGGCACCTGCAGCTGACCGACCACGGGCGCGAGCTCGCCATCGCTGTGATGCGCAAGCACCGCCTCGCCGAGCGGCTCCTGGTCGACGTCATCGGCCTGGAGTGGGAGCACGTCCACAACGAGGCGTGCCGCTGGGAGCACGTGATGAGCGAAGCGGTGGAGCGCAAGCTCGTCAAGCTGCTCGACCATCCCACGACCTCGCCGTACGGGAACCCCATCCCGGGCTTGGACAAGCTCGGTGAGGGTGAACCCGCTCCCCCGGCCGAGTCCGATCTGGTCCGGTTGGACGAGGTGGCCCGCCGCGGCGGCGGCAAGGTCGAGATCCGCCGTATCGCCGAGCACGTGCAGCTGGACGAGGCGCTGATGACCGAACTGAAGTCGGTCGGCATCGTGCCGGGCAACACGGTGCACGTCGGCCGTATCAACGGCGGCGGCTCGACCGTCGAGGTCTCCGACGACACGCGCTCCGGACCCGTTCCCGCCGCGGTGCTGCACGCCGTGCTGGCACAGGCGAGGTGACGTCCGCCGACGCTGCGGCGGGCGCCTTTCGCTCGCTGCACGGGCGGTTGCCGCGCGGGGTGTGGTCGGCGCCCGGGCGAGTCAACCTCATCGGCGAACACACCGACTACAACGACGGTTACGTGCTGCCGTTCGCGCTGCCCCATCGTCTGGCCGTCGCGGCGTCCCCTCGCGACGACAAGGTGCTGACGATGGCGACGGTCGGCTCGGACGGCCGGCTCCAGCAGGCCGCCGACGTCGAGATCCCGCACCTGCGTCCCGGTGAGCCGGACAGCTGGGCGGCCTACCCCGCCGGTGTCGCCTGGGTGCTCCGTGAACACGGCGTCGACCACGGCGCCGATCTCCTCATCGCCGGCGACGTTCCCACTGGCGCGGGCTTGTCCTCATCTGCCGCACTCGAATGCGCGACGGCGCTGGCCCTGCTGGGCCTTGCCGGCCAGCCGGAGCCCGACCACGCCCGCCGGGTCGAGATAGCACGGTGGGCGCAGCGCGCCGAAAACGAGTTCGTCGGCGTCCCGACCGGGGTACTCGACCAGATGGCCTCCCTGTGCTGCGTTGCGGGGCACGTGTTGTTCCTCGACGTGCGGTCGGGCGAGACCGAGCAGGTGCCGTTCGACGCGGAGGCCGAAGGCCTGCAGGTCCTCGTCGTCGACACCAGGGTCAAGCACGCGCACAGCGAGTCCGGGTATGGCGATCGCAGGCGTGGCACTGAGCAGGCCGCCGCGCTACTTGGCGTCGAGGCCCTGCGCGACATCACGCTAGGCGATCTGCCGAGCACCCTCGACGCCCTGCCTGGCGAACTCGCGCCACTGGTACGGCACGTTGTCACCGAGAACGCCCGTGTCGTCGACGTCGTCAACCTCCTGCGTGGCGGGCAGGTCGCTGACATCGGACCGCTGCTGGACGCCTCACACGTCAGCATGCGCGACGACTACCGGATCTCCTGCCCTGAGCTGGACCTCGCCGTCGACACCGCCCGCGCCGCCGGTGCGCTCGGCGCACGGATGACGGGTGGCGGTTTCGGCGGCTCGGCGATCGCGTTGGTACACAAGTCGGACCAGCAGGCCGTCGAGGCCGCGATCATGGCGGCGTTCGAGGACGCCGGCTTCCGCGCGCCACGATTGTTCGTCGCCATTCCCTCGCCCGGTGCCGGCCAAGATCGGCCTTGACCGAGCCCGACAGCCACCTTGGTGCACACTGGCCGGTGCAAACCGGAACGGAAGGAAGGCCCTGAGCAAATGCCCACCGACACGGCCCCATCCCGCATGAAACTGGTCGTCACGGGCGGCGCCGGCTACGTCGGCAGTGTGTGCACGGCACGGTTGATCGAGGCAGGCCACGAGGTCACCGTCGTTGACGACCTGTCCACCGGCCACGCCGACGCGGTGCCCGAAGGCGCCCGCTTCGTCGAGGGCGACGCGGCCGAGGTCGCCGGGACACTGCTGGGACAAGGCTTCGACGGCGTCCTGCATTTCGCCGCGAAATCACTCGTGGGCGAATCGATGCACGATCCCGGTCTTTACTGGCACGGCAACGTTGTCACCTCCCTCCGGCTGCTCGATGCGATGCGCACACATGGCACACCGCGTCTGGTGTTCTCCTCCACCGCGGCCACCTACGGCGAGCCGGAGACCTCCCCGATCACGGAGACGGCGCCCACCCGGCCCACCAACACCTACGGCGCGACCAAGCTCGCGATCGACCACGCCATCACCAGCTACGCGCGCGCACACGGGCTGGCCGCCGTGAGCCTGCGTTACTTCAACGTCGCGGGGGCATACGGCCGCTACGGCGAGCGGCACACCACCGAGACCCATCTGATCCCGCTCGTGCTCCAGGTAGCGACGGGAGACCGCGCGCAGGTACAGATCTTCGGCGACGACTACCCCACCGACGACGGCACCGCCGTACGCGACTACATCCACGTCACCGATCTCGCCGACGCGCACCTACTCGCCCTGGAGCACGCCCGTTCTGGCGAGCACGACATCTACAACCTCGGCAACGGAACCGGATTCTCCGTGCGCCAGGTGATCGAGGCATGCCGCGAGGCGACCGGTCACCCGATCCCGGCTGTCGTCGCGCCACGTCGTGCGGGCGACCCTGCGGTGCTGGTGGCATCCAGCGAGCGGGCCCGGACCGCACTCGGCTGGAAGCCCGAGCGCACGGATCTCGTCGGCATTGTCGCGGACGCCTGGCAGTTCACCCAGGATCGCAAGGACGCGAATCCGGCATAGGCGGCGGATCCAGATCCTGCGGCGGCGGTGCCCACAGCGCCGTGGCATCGCATGAACGCGCCAGCTTGGCGAGTTTCTGCGGCGGCATCGAGTGGTGTAGAGCCTGGGACAGCAACCCCGCCAGCACATGGCCAGGGTCTGCCTCGAGCGCGTTGGCGACAGCCATGCCGGCAAGCGGGCCTTCTCCCCGGACATAGGCGGAATAGGCCAGCAGGCTCGCCACCTGCGCGCGTTCCGGCGCTGGCGTGGCCCGCACGAGGGCGAGCCACAACCGCTCGGCCGCCTGCGCTCTCCTGCTACCCGGCGGGAGGGCGGTCGCCAGGCAGGCGTCCCTGACCTCCGCGGACACCAGCGCCAGCGCGAGGTCGACGACTTCCCGGTCGGTGAAAGCGAGATCTCCGCCATCGGCGCGGACCAGCGCGGCGCTCACCACCGCATAGGCCTGCTCCAACTCGCAGGCGGAGGCGGGTGGCTCGCCGGCGGTGTTGTCGGCAGCGAGGTCCAGCAGCGCCACCCGGCGGACCAGCGCAGCTTCATCGGCAGGCGCCAGTACCCGTTCCATCGCATCACGGCTGCTGTAGGTGATCAGGCCGGCATGTGCGGTCATCGCCGCCAGCACCGACGATCGTGGATCGGGTAGCCGGCCGGTGCAGCTGGAATCGTCGTAACACTGCCATCGCGCACCGGAACAGATCTCCGGTGTCCACAACGAATGCAGCACGGGGATGTCGACCTCGGCAAGGACGTCCGCCATGGCGTCCATCAGCTCGCGGTGCGGGGGCCCAGTCGCCTGCGCACCGGCACCGCCGACGACCGCGAGCGTCACACCGGACGGTTCCTGAGCGGCCACCGGCATGCGCATCAGCAGCGCCAGATCGAACTCGTCGCCAGGCGCAGGCAGGTCTGCCCGTAGCAGGTGGCCGATCTGGTTGCCGGCCTGGCCGGTATGGGTGATCACGAGAACGGAATCAGAGGGATGGAAGCCGAGCAAGTGCGGCGTCGCGGCGAGCAACTGCCCTGGTGCGCGCAGGTCGACCGTGGTGGCGCCTGTCGTGGGTGAGGTGGTCATGGATCCACGATGCGGTGGGGTGGCGGGGAATGGCGAGGGTGGCGGGAATCTGTGGACAGGCGGGGCGGAGTTGAACAACTCGGCATGGTGGAGCCGGAGGCGTTCGGTTGTGTCGGTGGGGTGGGCTATGCTCCCCGCCCCGCGTGTGTCCATTGAGGCCGGTCAGAACGCGGCGCGAAGGCTGCCCTGCCCACCGACCACCGGCAGGATCACCGATGTCTTCGTGAGGTCGATCGCAAGCCCCGCACCGGGTTTCGGCCGCAACGTGAAGTCGTGGTCGCTGGACAGCAACACGAACTCGAGCGTGTGCCCTTCATCGAGAACGTAGTCCTGTGGCTGCAGCTCGAACGACACGCGGTACGGCACACCGGGCCGGATCGGCATGGTACGTCCGGGATCGCGACGGTTCTGCGGATCGGTCCAGCCGCGGGTGATCACGTGCGACGTACCGTCCGGAGCGCGGTCCACGAGCACGCCGGTGATGTTGGCGGCGGGCCGGTCGAAGGAGATCGTCAGGTCGACGACCGGCGTCCCGCTCAACCGCACAGCTGTGCGGGCAGGCGAAGTCGCGTAGGCGAGCCGATGGCCGGATGCCGCCAGATCGACGAGTTCCTCCACCGTCTTCGTCGGGTCGTCGGTCAGCCGCTCCACCCTGGGTTTCCCGCGCAGCGGATGACCAACGGCGAGCACGCCGCGGGCCGGGCCGCCCTGCCGAAGGGACACCGTGGCGTCCTTCGTCCCCGGCGCCGGCCAGTCCGCCTCGTCGGCCCAGGACAGGTCCTCCCGCTGGATCGTGGCCCTCGGTTCCTGGTCGATCCCGTTCTCGATGCCGTAGAGGTAGTGCGAGAACCAGCGGTTCAGCGTGCGCAGCCATTCCTGCTCGCGCAGCCGGACCGGATCGGTGTGCCCCGACTGGTGCAACCAGATCTTGCGCTCGACGCCGTGCTCGGCAAGTGCCTCGTACCACTTGACGACCTGGCTGGTGGTGACGTTCCAGTCCTGAAGGCCGTGCACGGCAAGGACTGAAGCCTGTACCCGGTGGGCGTCGCCGAGGTAGTTCCGCTCGTCCCAGAAGGCGTTGCGGTCGCCGGTAACGCGGTCCTGTTCGGCGGCGATCTTCTCGATCACCGGTTTACAGATCTGCCTGTCCGCACGCGTGTACACGTACTCGGCGAGGACGTCCGCGTCCTCTCCCTGGTAACCACCAGGAGCCACCACGGCGCCGTCTTCGCGGTAGTAGTCGTACCAGTCCGAGATCGCTGCGATCGGCACGATCGTTTCCAGGCCTTCGACGCCGGTGCTCGCGACCGCGTTGGGCAGGGTCCCGTTGTAAGAGACACCGATCATCCCGGTCCGCCCGGTAGTCCAGTCGGCCGTCAGCGGCGCACCGGCGGCGTCGCGTGCAGTCGTCCTGCCGTTCAGCCAGTCGACTACCGCGCGGGCTCCGATGGTCTCGTTCTCGCCGCCGGTCGTCGGGCAGCCCGTCGAGGCGCCCGAGCCGAGCGACTCCGCGTAGACGAACGCGAAGCCCCGCGAGACGAAGTACTGCTCGTAGCGTGAAGACATTTGCGCGCGCGGCTTGCCCCGGCTGTCCGGGACGTACAACTCGACGTCGACATTGTGGTTGGTGATGTCGTTGCCGCCGGCGTAGTACGGGCTGGCTTGATACACCACCGGCACGCGTAGTCCCTGCTCGGTGGCGCGCGGCCGGACCACCTCGATGTGGACCTCGTCGTCGACGCCGTCGTTGTCGCTGTCCACGGGCGCGCGTACCCACAGGTTCTCGCGCACGACGTCAGCCGGGTCGAACACCGGCTGCGCCTGCCCGTCGATGAAGACCGGGGCCGGTGGCGGCTCGGCATGCGCCAGGGCCGGCGCGAGCGTCACCCCGAGAACGACGGTACTGAGCAAGATGGACAGGCGCGTGGATCGCACGGTGCTCCCAGTCGGTCGGCTGGCGAGGAGTGGTTCGACCTTTCCGGCATCGTGTAATCGGTGTCAAGGAAACCGGAAGACATCCCGACGAAAGGCGCATCATCACAACGGGCCACCACGGCTACCTGACCATTCATTCGCGATGTTACCCAGAGTTGACCTCGGGGACCCGATCGGGTGATTTGATTGGATCGTGAAACCCCGAGCGATCTTCCTGGGCCTCATGGTCGCCGGACTGATCGCGACGGTGATCACGGTGTCGGTGACGCGGACACCCGACAACGAGACGCTCGCTGCCGCCGAGACGCCTGGCAGCACCACAACTCCCGATGAACCCGCGACCCTGTCACCATCGCCGGCTTCCGCCTCACCACGCGAGCAGGCCGCGCTGGCCAACGCTGTGTCCACCGCTGTCAATCGTGTGGTGCCCGGAACGCAGATCGGCCTCGCGGTCTACGACCGGATCAGCGGCTCGATGCTCGCCAGCCTCAACGACGACCAGCAGTTCTACACCGCCTCCGTAGTGAAGCTCCTCATCGCGACCGAGGTGCTGCGCGAGGCGGGCTGGCAGGTCCCGTCCGGGGCCGCGCGAGACGAGCTCGCCGTCATGCTGTCGGGCAGCTCCGACAGCGTCGCGTCGGCACTGTGGGCTGCCTACGGCAGAACGGAGATCGATCGCAGCGCGGCGAGACTGATGAGGCTGTCCGACATGAGCCTGCCGTCGATTCCGGGACAGTGGGAGATGACCCGGCTGAGCCCACGCGACGTGGTCACGGTGTACCGGTACCTCGACGAGCGGATGCCGCAGCCCGCGAGCGACTTCGTACTCAATGCACTGTCCGGGGCGACGCGGATCGCGACGGACGGCTTCGATCAGTACTTCGGCATCCCGGCGGCGCTGCCAGGGATGAACTGGGCCGTCAAGCAAGGCTGGATGGAGATCAACAACGGCACCGTGCTCAACACCACGGGCATCGTCGGCTCCGACGGCCGCTACATCATCTCCCTGCTGACCCGCCAGCCCGCCGGCACCGGGTTCGGCCCCGGCCGCGCCGCCGTCACCGCGGGGATCGCCGCACTCGCGCCCGCACTGAACAGCTAGTCAGGCAGATCAGTCAGCCGGATGCCGGGTGAATCGGCCCACCCGAGATGTAGGCCTCCAGCTGCCGCTGGTTCTGTTGCAACTCGTCCATGCGGGACTTCACGACATCGCCGATGCTGACGATCCCGCTGAGCCTGCCATCGACAAGCACCGGCACGTGCCTGATCCGCCGCTGGGTCATCACGGCGCTCAGCTGGTCAACGGAGTCCTGCGGGGTACACGTCGCCACCACCGTGGTCATGATGTCGGACACCGGGCTGCCCAGCAGCCCGGCCCCGTGCTCGTGCAGGCGACGGACGACGTCGCGTTCGGACACGATCCCGGCGACCTCGTCGCTCGCGTCGACCACCACGAGCGCGCCCACGTTGTGTTGCGCGAGCCGCGCGAGTAGTTCCGTGACGGTGTCCGCGGGAGAGATGGTGGCCACCATTGACCCCTTGTTCCGCAGCAGATCAGCAATGCGCATCGGCGTCCCTCCCGCGCGGGCAGTGAGCTGTCTCACACAAGGTTAGTGGTCATACGGTGATTCTGAAAACACCGGCATTCAGGCGACATCCTGTGCGGACGTGTTCCAGGTGTTGCACGCGGCGGGGCCATCCGCGCCGAAGCCGATCTGAGCCCAGCGAATCTGGTTGTCCATTGTGCCGTGGGTGTCGCTGCCGTAGGTGTTGCGGAAGTCGTCGACGGCGGCCTTCGCATCATCCGCGCTGATGGCCCCGCGGCCCGCGGCCTTCTCCAGGAACAGCCCTGCGAAACAGTTCGCCTGCAGCTCGACGCGCCGACTCTCCTGCAGCTCGCCCGGCGAACCCTGCTCGAGATCCGATCCGGCATCCAGCGTGCCGGTGAGCTTCTGCACATGGTGGCCGTACTCGTGTGCCAACACGGACAGGTGCGCGGGCCGGTACAGCCCCATGTTGTTGATCAGGCGTTTGGTGGGCATGTAGATGCTCTCGTCGGATTCGCAGTAGAACGCGGTGGCCTCCTGCTCGCTCGGCATCTCACCACACGCGTTCGCCGCTTCCGACGCCACCTCGAGGCCGGCCTTGACGAATCGGGAGCCGGCACCGGCCAGAGCGGGTTGCCAAGCGGCGTCGAGGCAGGTCAGCGTGGCTGTGTAGAAACCGCGCAGCTGCGGCTCGGTGCTGCCGAGCTCGGGCAGTTCGCAGGTGACGGCGGACAGGTGCACATCCGATTCGAGTAGCGAGTTCGCACCGGGGAGGGTTGCTTTGCCTCGCGGCGCGGAGCGCTCGACGCCTGTGTCACCTTTGACATCTGGCGGCGGCATCGCCACGCCGTCCACAGGTTTCGCGGCCCGGCCCGCGAACCCGTTGATGACGACGATGCCCACCACGAGCGCGAGTACGCCGAAAATCACGAACGGCGATTTCTTCGCTCGCCGGACATTATTTTTTATGTCCACAGTGCACCTACTTTTCGGTGAGCGTGAGAGCCGCGGGTCATAAAACGGGATCTGGGGCGTGGCTGTCAAACTTGTCTACATGACCGAGGCCTTCTCCCCCGCCGACGAAGATCCGTATCTCTGGCTAGAGGACGTCACCGGTGAGCGTGCGCTCGACTGGGTGCACGCTCACAATGCCGAGACGGCCGCGAATCTCACCGGCGGTCACCGTTTCGAACAGCTGCGTGCCGAATTGCGGGAAGTGCTCGACGCCGACGACCGCATACCGTACGTCCGCCGCCGCGGGGAGTATTTGTACAACTTCTGGCGTGATAGTGCTCACCCGCGCGGCGTGTGGCGACGCACGACGCTGGAGAGCTACCGCAGCGCTGCCCCGGACTGGCAGGTCCTCATCGACGTGGACGCCCTCGCCGAAGCCGAATCCGAGAACTGGGTGTGGCAGGGCGCGACCGTCCTCCGTCCCGGGTTCCGGCGGGCGCTGATCGAGCTGTCCCGCGGTGGCGCGGACGCGACGGTGGTGCGGGAGTTCGACCTGAACGAGCGCGCGTTCGTACCGGACGGCTTCCAGCTGCCCGAGGCCAAGAGCTCCGTGAGCTGGATCGACGAGGACCGCATCTATGTCGGCACGGACTTCGGCCCGGGGTCGCTGACGACCTCCGGCTACCCCCGGCTCGTCAAGGCATGGCGGCGTGGCACACCGCTGGCGGAGGCGGAGCTGGTATTCGAGGGCAAGCCCGACGACGTGTCGGTGCGCGGCTACCACGACCCGACCGAGGGCTGGGAACGCGACTTCGTGCGGCGCAACATCGACTTCTACCGCTCGGAGCTGTACCTGCGCACGTCCCAGGGGCTCGTGCACGTGAACGTGCCGGACGATGCCGACGCGTCAGTGCATCGCGAATGGCTGCTCGTCCGCACACGTACCCCGTGGGGCGACTACCCTGCCGGCGCGCTACTCGCCACCCGGCTTTCCGACTTCCTTGCGGGTGATCGGGCGCTGACCGTGCTGTTCGCGCCCGACGCCCACACCTCGCTCGACTACTACGCGTGGACGCGGCAGCACCTGTTGTTGGGCACCCTCAGTGACGTGAAGACGAGGCTGCGTGTGCTCACGCCAGGAGACGGCGGTTGGCGCGACGAACCGCTCGCGGGCGTTCCCGACGTGGGTACCGTGCAGCTCACCGACACCGAACCCGACCACAGCGACGAGTTCCTGCTCGACGTCACCGGCTTCACCGAGCCATCGGCGCTCGTGTACGGCAGTGTCGGCGGGCGGCTGGAGACGCTCAAGCAGGCGCCGGCGTTCTTCGACAGTGCGGGACTGTCGGCTGAGCAGCACTTCGCCACATCGGCCGACGGGACACGGATCCCGTACTTCGTGGTGCGCGGACCGCAGGCAGAGCCCGGGCCGACGCTGCTCACCGGCTACGGCGGCTTCGAGCTGTCCCAGACGCCCGGCTACAGCGGCATGATCGGCCGGGGTTGGCTCACGCGTGGCGGCACGTACGTGCTGGCCAACATTCGCGGCGGTGGTGAGTACGGCCCGGATTGGCACAACCAGGCGATCAAAGCCAACCGGCACCGGGTCTACGAGGACTTCGCTGCTGTGGCGGCCGACCTGGTCGACCGTGGCATCACAACGCCGGCGCAGCTGGGTATTCAGGGCGGTAGTAACGGTGGCCTGCTGATGGGCGTCATGCTCACCCGCTACCCCGAGTTGTTCGGTGCGATCGTCTGCCAGGTACCGCTGCTGGACATGCGCCGGTACCACCAGCTGCTCGCCGGCGCGTCGTGGATGGCCGAGTACGGCGATCCGGACGATCCCGCCGACTGGGCCTACCTGTCCAGGTACTCGCCGTACCAGAATGTCCACACTGGACGGCCGTACCCGCCGGCGCTGTTCGTGACGTCCACACGGGACGATCGCGTGCATCCCGCCCACGCCCGCAAGATGGTGGCCAGGATGCGCGAGTACGGCTACGACGTGCACTATTACGAGAACATCGAGGGCGGCCACGGCGCGGCAGCCGACAACGCCCAGCTGGCGTTCAAGTGGGCGCTGGCCTTCGACTTCCTCTGGGCACGACTCGACCCGGGCAAGCGCAGCTGACGCAACTCCGCGAGTCCCCCGTTCCTGTGCGCGAGTCCCCCGCCCAGGACGGCGAGTCCCCCGTACCAGCGCGCGAGTTGCCCGTTCGGGACGGCGAGTTACCCGTTCAGGACCGCCAGTTGCGCGTTCAGCGAGGCGTGAGCGCGGGGCGCGGCTCGGGAGCACCGGGCACAGGTGCCGGACCGGGGAACTGGCGTGACGCGCCGGGCGACTCGCGCACCTGGGCGGACGACTCGCGCGGAAGCGAAGCGGGAGCCGGCTTTGTGCCGGCTCCCGCTCACTAGGTACTGCTCTGGCTGGTGGTTACCTAGCTGCAGCCCGAGGTGGCTCCGCAGCCTTCGCAGGCGTAGCACGAGCCGGCCGGGCGCATCTTCGTACCGCACGTCATGCACAGCGGCGCATCGGCCGCCTTGCCGAGGTGCAACTCCATCAGCTCGGTGGTGGTGTGTGCTTCCTTGAAGCGATCCCCCGGCTCTGCCTTGGCATCCTGTTCGATGCGCTTGGGGCTACTGGCTTCCACACTGCTGCGCAGCGCCTCGAGATCGACACTCTCCGGCTCGGCCGCACCGCCACCGTACTCGGCCGCCACCTGGGCCGAGCGCTCGTCGGCTGTGAAGATGCCGAGCTGTACGCGCTTCTCGTACGGCAGATAGTCGAGCGCCAGCCTGCGGAACAGGTAGTCCAGCACGCTCGTCGCCATCCGGACGTCCGGGTCGTCGGTCATGCCGGCGGGCTCGAAGCGCAGGTTGGCGAACTTCGAGACGTAGAACTCGAGCGGGATGCCGTACTGCAGGCCCACCGAGATCGACATCGAGAAGGCATCCATCACACCGGCGAGGGTCGAGCCCTGCTTGCCGAGCTTCACAAAGATCTCGCCGAGACCGTCGTCGGGGTACGAGCCCGCGGTCAGGTAACCCTCGGCGCCGCCGACCGTGAACGACACCGTCTGGCTCGGACGCTTCTTCGGCAGCCGCTTGCGAACCGGCCGGTACTCGACGACCTTCTCCGGCTCCGCCTTCTCCTCCGCCTTCTCCTTCTTGCCCGTCGACAGCGGCTGGCCGACCTTGCAGTTGTCGCGGTAGATGGCCAGCGCCTTCAGACCGAGCTTCCAGCCCTGGAAGTAGATCTCCTCGACCTCTTCCACGGTGGCGGTCTCGGGCATGTTGACGGTCTTGGAGATCGCACCGGACAGGAACGACTGCACGGCAGCCATCATCCGCACGTGGCCCATGGGCGCGATGGAACGCTCGCCCACGGCGCAGTCGAACACCTCGTAGTGCTCCGGCCGCAGCCCGGGTGCGTCCACCACGTGGCCGTGCTGGGAGATGTAGTCGACGATCGCCTCGATCTGCTCGCCCAGGTAACCGAGCGAGTGCAGGGCTCGCGGCACGGCGTTGTTGACGATCTGCATCGAACCGCCGCCGACGAGCTTCTTGAACTTCACGAGCGAGAAGTCCGGCTCGATACCGGTGGTGTCGCAGTCCATCATGAAGCCGATGGTGCCGGTCGGGGCGAGCACACTGGCCTGCGCGTTGCGCCAGCCGTCGACCGCGCCGATCTCGTTACCACGCTGCCACTCGCGGGTCGCCAGCGAGCGCACGTTCGCGTCGTTGGTGTGGTAGGTGCGGATGGTGTCGTTGGCGGCGGCGTGCTTACGCATGACGCGCTGATGCACCTCGGCGTTGCGGGCATAACCCTCGTACGGGCCGACGACGCCGGCCAGCTCCGCCGAACGCCGGTACGACACAGCCGTCATCAGCGAGGTGATGGCCGCGGCGAGCGCACGTCCCCCGTCCGAGTCGTAGGCGTGCCCGGTGGCCATGAGCAGCGCACCGAGGTTGGCGTAGCCGATGCCGAGCTGACGGAACTTGCGGGTGGTGTCCGCGATCGGCTCGGTCGGGAAGTCGGCGAAGCAGATCGAGATGTCCATCGCCGTGATGACCAGCTCGACGGCCTTGGCGAACCGCTCCGCGTCGAACGTTCCGTCGCCGGTCAGGAACTTCAGCAGGTTCAGCGAGGCGAGGTTGCAGCTGGAGTTGTCCAGGTGCATGTACTCCGAGCACGGGTTGGACGCGGTGATCCGGCCGGACTCGGGGCAGGTGTGCCAGTCGTTGATCGTGTCGTCGTACTGGATGCCGGGATCGGCGCACTCCCAGGCCGCCTGCGCCAACTTGCGGAACAGCGACTTGGCGTCGACGCTCTCGATGACCTCACCGGTCATGCGCGCACGGAGGCCGAACTCGCCGCCGGACTCGACGGCATGCATGAACTCGTCGGACACGCGCACCGAGTTGTTGGCGTTCTGGTACTGCACCGACGCGATGTCCGCGCCACCGAGGTCCATGTCGAAGCCGGCGTCACGCAGCACGCGGATCTTGTGCTCTTCCTTGGCCTTGGTCTCGATGAACTCCTCGACGTCGGGGTGATCGACGTCGAGTACGACCATCTTCGCGGCCCGCCGGGTGGCGCCACCGGACTTGATGGTGCCCGCGGAGGCGTCGGCACCGCGCATGAACGAGACCGGGCCGGAGGCCGTACCGCCCGACGAGAGCAGCTCCTTCGATGACCGGATGCGCGAGAGGTTCAGCCCCGCACCGGAACCGCCCTTGAAAATGCGGCCCTCTTCCTTGTACCAGTCGAGGATCGACTCCATCGTGTCGTCGACGGAGAGGATGAAGCAGGCGGAGACCTGCTGCTTGGAGGTCGTCCCGACGTTGAACCAGACCGGGGAGTTGAAGCTGAACACCTGGTGCAGCAGCATCCAGGTGAGCTCGTGCTCGAAGATCTCGGCGTCGGTACCCGACGTGAAGTAGCCGTGCTCCGTGCCGGCCTTGACATAGGCCTTGACCACACGGTCGATCAGTTGCCTGAGGCTGTTCTCCCGCTGCGGGCTGCCCACCGCGCCACGGAAGTACTTGCTGGTGACGATGTTGGTGGCGTTGACCGACCAGAAGTCGGGGAACTCGACACCACGCTGCTCGAAGTTCACCGTGCCGTCACGCCAGTTGGTCATGACGACGTCGCGCTTCTCCCACGTCACCTCGTCGTAGGGATGCACGCCCTCGGTCGTGTAGACGCGCTGCACGCGAAGACCCTTGCGAGCGCCCCCACCAGACGCGCGCTTCCTCGCTGTCTTACCGGTGGCCTCGGCGCCAATCCCCACGGTTTCTGTCATGACTCCCACTCCCGCGTTTCGCACAGGCGGCGACGTCACGCGTCGTCCGCACCCTTCCCGCGACCGGCCAGTTCGACCGAATCCGCTATCGCCTGACGAAGGTCCGAAATCTCCTTCTCGAAGTCCTCGATGGACGAGAAGGAGCGGTAGACACTCGCGAACCGCAGATATGCCACAGCATCGAGCTCGCGGAGCGGGCCGAGAATGGCCAGCCCCACCTCATGGCTCGGAATCTCCGCGACGCCTGCCGCCCTGATCGACTCCTCCACACGCTGCGCGAGCTGCTGCAGCGCATCGTCGTCGACCGGCCGGCCCTGGCACGCGCGGCGCACTCCCCGAACCACCTTTTCCCGGCTGAACTGCTCAGTGACCCCGGAACGTTTGACAACGGCGAGCACCATCGTCTCCGAGGTCGTGAACCGGCGCCCGCACTTCGAGCACGAACGGCGCCGCCGGATCGCCTGCCCCTCGTCCACCTCACGAGAGTCGACGACGCGGGAATCAGCGTGCCTGCAGAACGGGCAACGCATGCGCCGATCACCTCCTTTCGCGCCGGCTTTCGCCGGGGCGTCCGACCACGCCGGCCACATTGCCTGGTGATCAATCTGTGGACACCCGGTGGATGGAGACCGACGAGCTGTGGATAACTACGTCGAATTCTACCCCAACTTGTGGACCAACTACAGCCATGTAACTACTACATGTTGGGGTTGACCTTAAGAGCCGTGGGCTCGCCGCGCAAGCGGACACGACAGGCACGAGAGGGTGACGACTGACATACCCAGCCACACCAGCGGTAGAAACGTTCAGCGTCCCGCGGGCACGACCAGCGGCGTGCCGGCCGCCACCTGGGCACCCGTCAGGCCGTTCAGCTCCTGGATCCGCTCGACGACGGCCGCGGGATCACTGCCCGGCGCGGAGCGCTCGGCGACGTCCCACAGCGTGTCGCCCGGCGCGACCGACACGATCGCGGTGCCAGTCGGCACGGTGGCCGCGCCACCTCCGGCCATACCGCCCGCAAGCACGCCCAGCCCGAGCAGGCCGGCGCCAACGGCGACCCCGATCGCCACCAGCAGTGACCAGCGAGGCGCCACCGCACGGGGTGCGCACGTGCGCACCGCCGCCGCCCTGCGCCCGGCGACCACCCGGCCCCGGGTCGGTGGGCGGCGCAGTTCGCCCGTCCGCGGCCTGCGTACCACCCGCCCCGGCTGCTGGACACGACCCGTCTGGTGAATGTCCCGTTCGACGACAACCGACATCGACACCTCCTCGAACATGCGTTCTATCGAACGCCCGTGCGAATGTGTACCACTGCCGTCTGACAAAATCGAGTCCCCGCGGCGTGTTGCTCGAACAAATGTTTGAAAAAGTGCCGGTGGACCGATAGCGTCAAGGGCGGACGGTGGGCGACCGCCCGCAGGATCACCAAGGCACGACGACGCACTACGACGCACTACGAGCACTACCGGGCGCGGTGGGAGCCGGCCCTCGACTGGAGGCAATGCGGTGGCACGCAAGACCAAGGACGACGGCGGCAAGGTGCACGCCCTCCCGGAGATCGCGGAGCCGGACGACAGCCTCACGCCACGCCAGCGCAAGGTGCTCGAGGTGATCCGGGAGTGGGTCGACCGGTACGGCTACCCGCCGAGCGTCCGGGAGATCGGCGAGGCGGTCGGGCTCACCTCCACGTCCTCGGTCTCCCATCAGCTGCGTGCGTTGCAGCGCAAGGGATATCTGCGGCGCGACGCGAACCGGCCGCGCGCCGTCGGCGTGCTCGCCGCGGACTCGGAGCGGACCGCCGATGCGGCCGAGAACCTGCCCAAACCCGCGTTCGTGCCGCTCGTGGGCCGGATCGCCGCCGGCGGCCCCGTGCTGGCCGAGGAGGCCATCGAGGATGTGTTCCCGCTGCCGAAGGACATCGTCGGCGAGGGAGAGGTGTTCCTGCTCAGCGTCACCGGTGACTCGATGGTCGACGCGGCCATCACCGACGGCGACTGGGTGGTGGTACGCCAGCAGCCCACCGCCGAGAACGGCGACATCGTCGCGGCGATGATCGAGGGCGAGGCGACCGTCAAGACGTTCAAGCGTAAGGGCGGACACGTCTGGCTGATGCCGCACAACGAGGCGTATGACCCCATCCCGGGCGATGACGCCACGATCCTCGGCAAGGTCGTCGCCGTGTTGCGGCGGCTGTGAAAACCGTCAGCGGCGGCGGAGCCTGCTGATCCCGAAGACGATCACGGCGGCCACGGTGACGGCGATCGCGATACCGGGCAAGGTCGGCACGCCCTGGCTGTCCGCGTTGCCGGAACCGCTGGCGTCACCCGGCTCCGCGGCGGCCTCGGGCGCGGCGGTGGTCGCGGCACCGCCGGACGGGATAGGCGACACCAGGGCAGCGGCGTCACGGACCACCCGCACAGGTGTGCCGACTCCCTCGCTGGCCGAGATGAGGGAGCCGTCCGGAGCGAACGCGATCGCCTCCCCCTGCACCTCGTCGGGCAACGGCACGCGCCCCGGCAAGCGGCGCAGCGCGGCGACGAGGTCACCGTCCGGTGCCGGGTACAAGTAAGCATCGGTGTAGGTACGCAAGGCGAACACGCTGCCGTCCGCGGTCGACGCCCCACCAGTCACCAGCACCGAGCCTGCCCTGCCGACCGGCCCGCCAGGGGTGTCGGTGGGCATGAACTGGAGCGAGCCGACCTTCTCCAGCGGTGTCGGCCCCGGACTCGCCAATGGCTCCGCAGGACGGTAGACGTCCGAGGCACCGAGGACGTTCTTGGTGACGAGGTACGGCGTCCCCGACCGGTCGAGCAGCAACGCCTCGGCGTCGTGTGCACCGTCCGGATACCTCAACCGGTACAGCTCCGCGGTGCCATCGGGTGCGACGGCGTGCAGGGCAACGGTCTCCCGCCGCTTGCGGTTGTCACCGGTGTCGCCGAGCCACAGCGTGCCGTCCGCGGCGAGCGCGAGGTCCTCGACGTCGTAGGGATCGGTCGGGTTCTCGATCGTCCGCCGCACCGCGCAGTCGGGTCCGAGCACGAAGATCCGCAGGCTCGTGCCACCGTC
Source organism: Saccharomonospora sp. NPDC046836 (assembly GCF_040645195.1). Classification (NCBI taxonomy): domain Bacteria; kingdom Bacillati; phylum Actinomycetota; class Actinomycetes; order Pseudonocardiales; family Pseudonocardiaceae; genus Saccharomonospora; species Saccharomonospora sp. NPDC046836. The sequence goes on along the minus strand of NZ_JBEYXW010000040.1, from coordinate 19,293 downwards.
GTTGATGGCGTACCAGTTCTCGCCGTCAGCGGCGAGCCCGGACAGCTCGTCGAGCTCGCCGGACAGCGAGCACATCGCTTCTGGTCGTGCAGGCTGCGCGGCGGCGGGCACGGCCCCCAGCACGCCCAGTCCAGCGAACATCGAGGCGCACAGCGCCCACCGCGGAAAGCGCAAGCTCAGACCTGTCAGATCGCCGAGGAGTCGGTGACGTAACGCTGCAGCGCGGCCGCCAGGTCCGGGTGTACCCGCGCGCGCAGGCGCGTCCCCTCGGGGGTGTGTTCCGCACCGAGCACCTCACCGTCGGCATGAGCGCGAGCGACCAGCTCACCACGGGTGTAGGGCACCAGGACGTCGACGACCACCTGCGGCCGCGGCAGTCGCCGCGCGATCTCCTCCACCAGCGTCGCGATCCCTTGTCCGCGCCGCGCCGAGACCACCACGGCATCCGGCAGCAGGTGCCGCAACCGCGCGAGCGAGACCTCGTCGGCCGCGTCCGCCTTGTTGATCACCATGAGCTCCGACGGCAACGACTCACCACGCTTGTCCGCGATCTCGCTGAGCACCTCCCGCACGGCCACCACCTGCTCCTCGGGAGCGGGCACCGAACCGTCGACGACGTGTACCAGCAGGTTCGCATCGGCCGCCTCGTCGAGAGTCGAGCGGAACGCATCGACCAGCTGATGCGGCAGGTGCCGCACGAAGCCCACGGTGTCGGTCAGTGTGTAGGGCAGGCCGTCGGGCGTGGCCGAGCGGCGCGTCGCCGGGTCGAGGGTCGCGAACAGTGCGTCCTCGACGAGGACCCCGGCGCCGGTGATCGCGTTGAGCAGGCTCGACTTGCCTGCGTTGGTGTAACCGACGATCGCCACGCTCGGCACCTCGTTGGCGACGCGGCGGCCTCGCTTGGTGGTGCGAATCGTGTCCATCGCCGCGATCTCGCGGCGCAGCTTGGAGATCCGCTTGCTGATGCGCCGGCGGTCGGTCTCCAGCTTGGTCTCGCCGGGACCGCGCAGACCGACACCGCCGTTCGCGCCGCCGGCACGACCACCGGCCTGCCGGGACAGCGACTCACCCCAGCCCCGCAGTCGCGGGATGAGGTACTGCAGCTGCGCGAGCTCGACCTGGGCCTTGCCCTCCCGGGAACGGGCGTGCTGAGCGAAGATGTCGAGGATCAGCGCCGTCCTGTCGATCACCTTGACCTTGAGCTTGGCCTCGAGCTGGCGCAGCTGGCCGGGCGAGAGCTCACCGTCACAGATCACCGTGTCGGCACCGGTCGCGCGGACGACATCGCCCAGCTCACGGACCTTCCCCGAGCCCACGTAGGTGGCCGGGTCGGGCCGCGACCGCCGTTGCACGAGCCCTTCCAGCACCTCCGAGCCCGCCGTTTCCGCCAGCCGGGCGAGCTCCTCGAGCGAGGCCGCGGACTGCGCGGCGGTCCCTTCGGTCCACACACCGACGAGAACGACACGTTCGAGCCGCAGCTGCCGGTATTCGACCTCGGTGATGTCGGCGAGTTCGGTGGAAAGCCCCGCGACCCTGCGCAGTGACGCGCGGTCCTCGAGCTCGAGTTCCCCCTGCGAGACGTCGTCGAACTCGTCGAGTACGTCGTTGTGTGTCAGTTCTGTCATCGTCTCCCTATCGTCCCACGATTCGCGGGATTGAACGACCTCATTAGCGGCTCGGGTACAGGGCCAGGTATACGGCCAGCCGCTCGGAGTCCGGGTGTTTCGGCCGGCCGGCGTACTCGTCGAGTAGTTCCGCCAACCGCCTGCGGAACTCCTCGCGTTCCTCGGCGGGAATCTGCACGACCAACCGGGACTGGTCCAGCTCACCCGGCCCGGTCTCGGCGACCTCGGCCAGGAACGCTTCGAGCATCGCCTCGCCGATGCCCTCGCTGTCGCAGTTGTCGAGCTGCCAGGACAGCCCGGTGGACAGGTAGGGGATCTCCTTGGCGCCGCGATTGCCCTTGCGCGGCGGCTGTGGCTCCAGGAAACCCGTCTCGACCAGCCTGCGCACGTGGTGCAGCGTCGTGGCCGGGTCCTTCCCCAGCCGTTCGGCAAGCTCCTTGTTGGTCAGCGCCTCGGCATAGGTCAACCGGATGATCCGCATGCGTACTCCCGAGGCCAGTGCGCTCGCCTCGGCCTCGGTCGCCCTCCGCCGCTGTCTCACCTCGCCAGCCTACGGCGCCAAGTGATTGACAGTTTCCAATCACTTACCCGAGACTCTGCCGGGTGACACGCGATTCCCTCTGGTTCCACCGCGACTTCCGGCGGCTGTGGGCAGGCGACACCGCCAGCCAGTTCGGCACGTTCGTCGGCCACACCGCCCTGCCACTGCTCGCCGCGACCACCTTGGCGGCATCACCGTTGGAGATGGGCCTGCTCAGAGCGGCCGAGCACGCCGCGTTCCTGGTGCTGGGCCTGCCAGCCGGTGTCTGGGTCGACCGGATGCGTCGCAGGGTGCTCATGCTCCGCGCCGACCTGGCCCGTGGCGTGCTGCTGCTCAGCGTGCCCGTGGCGTGGTGGGCGGGCGTGCTGACCCTGCCGTACCTCATCGTGGTGGCACTGCTGGTGAGCGTGTGCACGTTGTTCTTCGACGTCGCCTACCAGTCGTACCTGCCGTCGCTGGTCGGCCGGGCGAAACTGGTGGAGGGCAACGCGAAGCTGCAGGTCAGCCAGTCGGTAGCGCAGGTGACCGGGCCCAGCATCGCGGGCGTACTGGCGCAGTTGCTCGGAACGGTCAGCGCGGTCGTCACCGTGGGCTTGAGCTACCTGACGTCGGCGTCGTTCCTGCTGCGCATCCGCGCCGGCGAACCGGAACCGCAGCCCCGCGACGGCACCCGGTTGCGGGATGAGATCGCCGAGGGACTGCGCTTCGTGTTCGGCAACCCGAACCTGCGGGCCATCACGCTGTGCACCGCCACGGGCAACCTGATGGGCGGTGCGTTCACCGCGATCGAGGTGCTGTTCCTGACGAGGAACCTGGGTCTGTCGCCGGCCGGGGTGGGCGGCGTCCTCGCCGCGGCCGGCGCCGGCGGCGTGCTGGGTGCGCTCACGGCGAGCTGGTGGATGCGCCGGATCGGGCAGGCGCGGGCGGTCTGGCTCGTCGGTCTTGTGACCTGGCCTGCTCAGCTGTTGGTGCCGCTCGCCGCACCCGGCTGGCGGATCGGGCTCGCCGTGGCCGGCCTGATCGCGGTCGGCTACGGGGTCGTGGTCTACAACGTGGCGCAGGTCAGCTACCGGCAGGCCATCTGCCCGGACAGGCTGCTGGGCCGGATGAACGCCAGCGTTCGCTTCGTGGTGTGGGGAACGCTGCCGATCGGCGGGTTGCTCGGCGGCGTCCTCGGCCAGTGGATCGGTGTGCACGCCACAGTGTGGCTTTCCGCGGCGGGGATGACGTTGTCGGTGCTGTGGGTGCTCTGCGCACCCTGCGCGACATCCCCGCCCTGGCGACCTAGTCCGCGGCGCTCCACCATGAGCTGTCCAGCTCGCCGCGGGCGACGAACTCGGCCGGCCCGGTGAGGGTGGAGGCACCCCGCTGCACGGTGACCGTCACCCTGCCACCCGGGATGTCTACTGTGGACGACCCGGTGTCGGTTCCCGCCAGATGAAGCGTCGCGGCGACCGCGGCAACGGTCCCGGTGCCACACGCCCTGGTCTCCCCCACGCCACGCTCGTAGACCCGCATGCGCAACGCATCGGGGCCGAGGACGTTGACGAACTCCAGGTTCACGCCGTCCGGGAAGACGTCCCGGTCATACCGTGGCGCCTCCCGCAGATCCAGACCGGCCACCTCGTCGTCGAGCGTGCTGACCAGGTGCGGGTTGCCAACGTCCACGGCGACACCGGACAGCTCGCGCCCGCCGACGATCGACACCGAGGTCCCGGTGATCCGCACCGGTCCCATCTGGACGGTCACGCTGCCGTCGTGGTGCACGTGGACCGGACGGTCGCCCGCGCGGGTACCGACCGCGAAGTCCGGGCCGGACTCCAGCCCCGCCTCGACCAGGTAGCGAGCGAACACGCGGACGCCGTTGCCGCACATCTCGGCGATCGAGCCATCGGCGTTGCGGTAGTCCATGAACCACTCGGCGTCCGAGGCGACTCCCACCGCAGCGGAGCGGACGACGCGCAACACGCCGTCTGCGCCGAGGCCGCGCTGGCGGTCACACAGCGCGGCCACCCGCGCCGGCGTCAGGTCCAGCGCACCCGGCGCGTCGGGCAGCACCACGAAGTCGTTCTGTGTGCCGTGTCCCTTGAGAAACTCGATGCCACCCATGGCACAAGGTTACGGGGCGAGGAAGGACAGCACGTCCTCGGTCAGCCCCGGTGCCGCGGCGTCGAACCACCGGATCCGCTTGTCCCGCCGGAACCAGGAACGTTGCCTCCGCACGAACCTCCGGGTCGCCTGCGCGGTCGCCGCCGCGGCCGGGGTGAAGTCGGCGGCGCCCGCGTCGATGGCCTCCAGCACCTGCTGGTAGCCGAGCGCGCGGGAGGCCGTCTTGCCCTCCCGCAGGCCCACTTCCTCCAGCGCCCGCACCTCGTCGACGAGGCCTTCCGCGAACATGTGCTCCACGCGCAGGTCCACGCGCGCGTCGAGCTCGGCGACGTCGCGATCGACGCCGACGAGCACGGTCCCGTAACGCGGCGGCCCAGGCTGTGGCAGATTCGCCGAGAAGGGTTTGCCGGTGAGCTCGATGACCTCCAGCGCACGCACGATGCGCCGCACGTTGGTCGGCAGGATCGCCGCCGCGGCATCGGGATCGGCCGCCGCGAGCCGCTCGTAGAGCACCTGCGTGCCCTGCTCCTCGGCCTGGCGCTCCAGCGCGGCGCGCACCGCCGGATCGGTGCCGGGAAAGCGCAGGTCGTCGAGCACAGCCTGGACGTAGAGCCCGGAACCGCCGACGAGGACGGGCACCCGTTCTGCCGCCAGCAGCCGTTCGATCGTGGCCCGCGCGTGCCGTTGGTAGGCGGCCACGGATGCCGTCTCGGTCACATCGAGGACGTCGAGCAGGTGGTGCGGCACGCCCCGCCGCTCCTGCGGCGTCGCCTTGGCGGTGCCGATGTCCATGCCGCGATACAGCTGCATGGCGTCGGCGTTGACGACCTCACCACCGAGCGCGAGCGCAAGCTCGACCCCGAGTGCGGTCTTACCGGTCGCGGTCGGCCCCACGACCGCCACCGGCCGGATCATCCCTGCTCCCAGACCGCGACGTGGTAGGCGACCCCCAGCGGCGCATGCGAATAGCACAGCTTTCCCCGCCACGGCGGGCGCGCGCGAGCGAGCCCGGCGAGCACCTGCCACGGCACACGGCCCCCGGCGCCGAGCTCGTCGGCCAGCCCGGCGTCGAGTCGCAGCAGCGGCTCGGGGTCGGCGTCGGCGAACGCGTCCGCAACGGTCGCGTCGAAGCCCGCCGCCCGCTCGTCCGGCCAGCCGGGCGGCGCCGTCTCGTGCCGCGTCGATCCGTCACCCAGTACAAGCAGTCCGACGTCGTCGGGAAGACCGGCGAGTCGCTCCCCCGCGGCGATACACCTGTCGACACTCGTCGACTCGGGCAGCAACTCGACGCGCACCGACTCGGCGCCGGCGCGCTCGCGCAGCCACCCGGCCAGCAGGGCGGGCAGCGGCAGGTCGGCGGGCTCCCCCGGCGCCATGCCTGCGGAGAGCGTGACCGGCACGTCGACCCCGAAGCCGCGGAAGGACCCGCGCGCGCCCGGCTCGACAGTGACGGCGTGTTCGGCCACTCCGATGGCAATCCAGTGGGGGCAGGTAGCGGCGAGGCCCTGGACAGCGGCCAGGCAGGCATCCCGGACGCGCGCGGTCCGCTCGACGAGACCGGGTACCAGTTCGGGCACGAGGAGAGGGGGCACAGGCGCGACGACGGCTCGCGTGATCACGCGTTCCGAGGTTACTCGGCGCGCCGATGGAGGTACGTCTTGAGGCGTGGAGTACCCAGACGCTCGTTGACCTGTTTGAATGCGGGCCTGGAACACGAACACGCAAGACCCGGCCCCGCTGCCAGCGGGGCGCCCGCGACGCGCGGGCCTACAGGCGATAAGGAGCCGGCCATGGCCGAGCAGAACACACCGAACGGAAGCGATGTTCCGGCGCCGACCCAGGTGCCGCACACCCACGCCGGCACGCACGCCGCACCCGCGGTCCCGCCTGCCGAGCCACACCCGTCCCGCTGGGGGCGCATCGACGACGACGGCACGGTGTTCGTGCGCACCGCCGACGGCGAGCGCCAGGTCGGCGTGTGGCAGGCCGGTTCACCCGAGGAAGGGCTGACGCATTTCGCCCGCCGCTTCGACGACCTGCGTACCGAGGTCGAGTTGCTGGAGACGCGGCTGAACTCCGGCGCAGGCGATCCCAAGCAGGCACTCGCGAGCGCAACCCAGCTCAGGGACGGGCTGGCTGAGGCCGCTGTCGTCGGCGACCTCGACGCGCTGCGCGCGCGTGTGGAGCACGTCATCGCCCATGCCGAGAGCGCGTTGTCGGCAGTGAAACAGGAGCGGGAACAGGCCAGGGCCGCCGCCGTCAACCGGAAGCGCGAACTCGCCGAGGAGGCGGAGACGATCGCGGCCGAGTCCACGCAGTGGAAGGCCGCAGGCGACCGGCTGCGAGCGATCCTGGACGAATGGAAGACGATCAAGGGCGTCGACCGCAAAACCGACGACGAGCTGTGGCGGCGGTTCTCCAAGGCACGGGAGGCGTTCAACCGCCGTCGCGGCTCGCACTTCGCCGACCTCGACAAGCAGCGGGCGGCAGCGAAGCGGCGCAAGGAAGAGCTCATCACCGAGGCGGAGTCGATCGCCGACTCGGCCGACTGGGGAGAGACCGCGGGCCGCTACAAGGAGCTCATGGCGGAGTGGAAGGCCGCGGGGCGCGCGCCGAAGGACGCCGACGAGGCGCTGTGGCAGCGGTTCCGCGCCGCCCAGGACGCGTTCTTCGCCCGCCGGTCGGCCGCGTTCTCCGAACGGGACGCCGAGTTCGCCGACAATGCCGCGCACAAGGAGGAGCTGCTCACCGAGGCGGAGAAGATCGATCCTGGCGCGAACCTGGACGCGGCGAAGTCGCAGCTGCGCAAGGTCCAGGAGCGGTGGGACGACATCGGCAAGGTGCCGCGCGAGCGCATCAGGGAACTGGACGGCCGCCTCAAGGCCGTGCAGGACAGGGTGCGGGCCGCGGAGGACTCCCGGTGGCGGCGCACGGACCCCGAGGCGCAGGCGCGGGCGGCGCAGTTCCGCGAGCGCGTCGAGCAGTTCGAGGCACAGGCGGCGAAGGCCCGCGCCGCGGGCGACGAGCGCCGCGCCAAGCAGGCCGAGCAGCAGGCGGCCCAGTGGCGGGAGTGGCTCCAGGCCGCCGAGGCCGCGGTCGCGGACCGGTAACCGTCACCTGCCGTCAGGTCACCGACCGGCGCGTCATCGCGCGCACGAGCGCGACACCTCGCGGCGCGCCGTCCGGGTAGGACACGCAGCCGACGACGTCCTGGCGGGTCAGTGCGGCCTCGACACCCGCTCCCCCGCCGTGCAGCAGCGTGAGCGGAACCCCGTGCCGTGCTGCGAGATCCGTCGCCAGCGTCAGTGCGTGCGCACTCTCCGTCGATGCGTTCACGATCGCCGCGTTACCCGCGAGTGCCTGCACGAGCACTGCTTCGAGGAGCACCGGTACCGGGCAGGCCCGGCCGGCGAGGTTGCTGACCGGGCCCCGCAACGGCGCCCGGCCGGCCAGCAGCCCGTCGAGCCGCTCCACGCAGTCGCGCACGCCGGCCAGGCTGCGCTCCAGTCCGGTCGCGCAGCCGGGCAGTGCGGTGAGCACCTCACGCTGAGCGGTGAGACCCTCCAGCGCCGCGACCACTCGTAGCCTGCGCTCGGTCGGTGCCGCCACCGACCAGGTGCGGTGCTCGTTGAGCCCGGCGCGGACGGCACGGGCGGCATCCGCGGCCGTCAGCCCGGCGACGCCGTCGCGCCGCCACCGGCCTCCCCAGAAGTTGAGCGGCCTGCCCTCGTGGAACGCGTCGGGCACCAGCACCTCCGCGCGGCGTAAGGCATCCGCATGGCTCGCGCCGGGTTCCGCGGTGCGCATCATCGGACGCCTCCCGGTGCTGCCGCGAGCTGTGGCGGCGGAGTGACATGCGCATTGAGCAGGTCGGCCAGCGCGTTGACGACGCGCAGGGTCGGCACCGCGACGCCGGCTAGCTCGGCGAGCTCGACCACGGCCGCCAGGATGGCGTCCAGTTCGAGCGGCTTGCCTTTCTCCAGGTCCTGCAGGGTCGACGTCTTGTGCTCGCCGGTCCGCTCGGCGCCGGCCAGCCTGCGCTCGATGGAGATCTCCGGCCGCACGCCCAGTGCCGCGGCGACGTCGAGCGTCTCGCGCATCATCTCCACCACGAGCGCCCTGGTGTTGTCGTGCCGGCAGATCGCGGCCATGGTCGCCCTGGCGAGAGCACTGATCGGGTTGAACGCGATGTTGCCCATCAGCTTGACCCAGATGTCGTTGCGTAGTTCCGGTTCCACCGGGCACTTGAGCCCGCCCGCGATCATCGCGTCGGCGAAGTCGCGGCATCGCCGGGACAGGGTGCCGTCGGGTTCGCCGATCGAAAGGCGCGTTCCCTCCAGATGCCGGATGACGCCGGGTTCGGCGATTTCCGTTGCGGCGTAGACCACGCAGCCGATCGCCCGCTCCGGCGGCAGCACGGCACTGACCGCGCCGCCGGGGTCGACACTCTCGATCCGCTTTCCCGCGTGGGGACCCGGCACGCCGTGGAAGTACCACCACGGGATGCCGTTCTGGGCCGCGATCAAGGATGTGCGCTCGTGCAGCATCGGTTCGAGCAGCGGCCCCGCGCTCGCGTACTGGTTGGCCTTGAGCCCGAGGAAGACGTGGTCGACGGGACCGACCTCGGCCGGATCGTCGGTGGCGTGCGGGCGTGCCGTGAAGTCCCCGCGGGGGCTCACCACCCGCACGCCGGACTCGCGCATGGCCCGCAGATGGGCACCGCGGGCGATGAGGTGCACCTCGGCACCCGCGCGATGGAGGCTGGCGCCGACATACGCACCGATGGCGCCGGCACCGAGAACAGCAACTTTCACGGTGACTCCGTTCTTGGCCGTGGCAGGAAGGACGGATCGCGTCGGAAAGGCACATACTTGCGTGCTATTTGTATGCAGTATACGGTATGACAGGCTCGGGTCAATGGCTGGACACGAGAGGCGGCAGGGCGATGAACGAACTGCGCAAGTGGACATCCACGCTGTGTGCAGACCTTGACCTGGACCCCGACTGCCTCGATCCAGGGCTGATCTTCGCGATGGCGCGCGACGTGAGCCGGGCCGTCGCGAAACCCGCCGTGCCCCTCACGACGTTCCTGGCCGGCATGGCAGTCGCCAAGGGACTCCCGCCTGCCGAGGTCGCCGCGAGGCTCAGCGCACTGACCCAGCGCTGGCCCCGGATCGACTGGCGCGACTGAAAAAGCCGATCAACGGTCACGGAAGTCTGGACAAGCCGGTGATCGAGGTCCACGATAACTCAATACGGTATGCAGTATGCGGTAGTCAGCACGTTGTGAGGAGATGACGACGCACATGGGGCAGAAGGCCAAGACAGAGCCGGAAAGCGCCAGCCAGCCGAGCGCGCTGGCTGCCACCAACGACGACCCACAGCTGATCTCCGGCGGACACCTGGTGGCGAAGGCGCTCAAGGCCGAGGGCGTCGACGTGATCTTCACGCTGTGCGGCGGCCACATCATCGACATCTACGACGGCTGCGTCGACGAGGGCATCGACGTGATCGATGTGCGGCACGAGCAGGTCGCCGCGCACGCCGCGGACGGCTACGCACGGATCACCGGCAAGCCGGGCTGCGCGGTGGTGACGGCCGGGCCGGGCACCACCGATGCGGTGACCGGTGTCGCGAACGCACTGCGCGCCGAGAGCCCCATGCTGCTGATCGGCGGCCAGGGTGCGTTGACACAGCACAAGATGGGCTCGCTGCAGGACCTGCCGCATGTCGACATGATGGCGCCGATCACGAAGTTCGCGGCCACCGTTCCCGCCACCGAGCGGGTCGCCGACATCGTGACGATGGCCTTCCGCGAATGCTTCCACGGAGCACCTGGACCGTCCTTTTTGGAGATACCTCGCGACGTGCTCGATGCCAAGGTGCCGTTGGAGAAGGCTCGCATTCCCGCGGCGGGCGCCTACCGCGCGTCGACCCGCAGCACCGGCGACCCGGACGCGATCGAGCGGCTCGCCGACCTCGTGGTCAAAGCGGAGAAGCCGTGTGTGCTGCTCGGCAGCCAGGTATGGACGTGCCGGGCCACCGACGCCGCCATCGAGTTCGTCCGCACCCTCAACGTGCCGGCGTTCATGAACGGCTCCGGCCGGGGCACCCTGGCCCCGAAGGACCCGCACCATCTGCAGCTGGCGCGGCGGTACGCGTTCAGCAACGCCGACCTCATCATCATCGTGGGCACGCCGTTCGACTTCCGGATGGGCTACGGCCGGCGGCTTTCCAGCGACGCCACCGTGGTTCAGATCGACCTGGACTACCGCACCGTCGGCAAGAACCGCGATGTCAGCCTCGGCATCGTGGGTGACCCCGGGCTCGTGCTGTCGGCCGTCACCCAGGCCACGTCGGGCCGCGTCGACAACGGCGCCGTCGGGCGCAAGGTGTGGCTGGAGGAGCTGCGCGCCGTCGAGACGCAGGCCTACGAGAAGCGCCTGCCCCGGCAACTGTCGGACGCGAGCCCCATCGACCCGTACCGGCTCGTCCACGAGATCAACGAGTTCCTGACCCCGGACTCCATCTACATCGGCGACGGCGGCGACATCGTCACCTTCTCCGGGCAGGTGGTGCAACCGAAGTCGCCGGGCCACTGGATGGACCCAGGACCGCTGGGCACGCTCGGGGTCGGCGTTCCGTTCGTCATGGCGGCGAAGTACGCGCGGCCGGACTCCGAGGTCGTCGCCCTCTTCGGCGACGGCGCCTTCAGCCTCACGGGCTGGGACTTCGAAACACTCGTCCGGTTCAACCTGCCCTTCATCGGCATCGTCGGCAACAACTCGTCGATGAACCAGATCCGCTACGGGCAGATCCAGAAGTACGGCGAGGGGCGCGGCCGGGTCGGCAACACTCTCGGCGACGTGCCCTACGACGAGTTCGCCCGGATGCTGGGCGGCTACGGCGAGGAGGTACGTGACCCCGCCGACATCCGTCCCGCACTGGAGCGGGCACGTGAATCGGGAAAGCCGTCACTCATCAACGTGTGGGTCGACCCCGACGTGTACGCGCCGGGAACCATGAACCAGACCATGTACAAGTAGCTCAAAGGGGCTTGCACCATGGGAAAAGCACTAGAGGGTGTTCGTGTACTCGACATGACGCATGTCCAGTCAGGACCGTCGTGCACACAGATACTGGCCTGGCTCGGCGCGGACGTGGTCAAGATCGAGGCGCTGAGCGGTGACATCACGCGCAAACAGCTGCGCGATCTGCCCGATGTGGACAGTCTCTACTTCACGATGCTGAACTGCAACAAGCGCAGCATCACGCTCAACATGAAGTCCGACGAGGGCAAGCGGATCTTCACCGAGATGCTGCCGAAGTTCGACGTGCTGGCCGAGAACTTCGGTCCTGGCGCCGTGGACAGGATGGGCTTCACCTGGGAGCGTCTGCAGGAGATCAACCCGCGCCTCGTCTACGCCTCCATCAAGGGATTCGGCGAGGGGCCCTACACGCACTACAAGGCCTACGAGGTGGTCGCGCAGGCCATGGGCGGCTCGATGAGCACCACCGGTTTCGAGGACGGCCCGCCACTGGCCACCGGTGCACAGATCGGCGACTCCGGAACGGGAATCCACACCGTCGCCGGCATTCTCGCCGCGCTCTACCAGCGGGAGCAGACCGGCCGCGGGCAGCGCGTCACCGTCGCCATGCAGCACGCCGTGCTCAACCTGTGCCGGGTGAAGCTGCGTGACCAGCAACGGCTCGCACACGGCCCGCTCGCCGAGTACCCCAACGACGAGTTCGGCGACGCCGTGCCGCGCTCCGGTAACGCCTCCGGCGGCGGACAGCCCGGCTGGGCCGTGAAGTGCGCGCCAGGCGGGCCGAACGACTACATCTACGTCATCGTCCAGCCGGTGGGGTGGGAACCGATCACCACGCTCATCGGCAGGCCGGAGCTCGCGGGCGATCCGGAGTGGAGTACGCCCGAGGCGCGATTGGACAAGCTGGACAAGATGTTCCAGCTCATCGAGGAATGGAGCAGCAACCACGGTAAGTGGGACGTGCTGGCACGGCTGAACGAGCACAACATCCCATGCGGCCCTGTGCTGTCCACAAAGGAGATCATCCAGGACGCCTCACTCGCCGACAACGACATGGTGGTGTCGGTCGCCCATCCCGAGCGTGGCGAGTTCAAGACCGTCGGGTGCCCGATCAAGATGTCCGACTCGCCGGTCGACGTGCTGCGCTCGCCGTTGCTGGGCGAGCACAACGAAGAGATCTACGTGAGCGAACTCGGCCTGGCAGCGGACCGGTTCACCGAACTCAAGGCGAATGGAGTGATCTGAGGTATGCCGACGCCAGACAGGGCAGCGGTCCGCGAGCTCCTCGACAAGGTCCGCGCCGAGGGACGGGACGCTCTCACCGCTCCCGAGGGCAAGCTGGTCGCCGACGCCTACGGCATCCCAACGCCGCGCGAGGGCCTGGCCACGACACAGGACGAGGCGGCGGCGCTGGCCGAGGAGATCGGCCAGGCGGTCGTCTGCAAGATCGTCTCGCCGGACATCCTGCACAAGACAGAAGCCGGCGGTGTGATCGTCGGCGTGGCGGGACCGGCCGCCGCCAGGGAGGCGTTCGGCAAGATCATCGCGAACGCCAAGGCCTACGACCCCGAGGCGAGCATCACCGGCGTGCAGGTGCAGCAGTTGGTCGGCGGCGGGCAGGAGGTGATCATCGGCGCGACGAGCGACCCGACGTTCGGCAAGATCGTCGCGTTTGGACTCGGCGGTGTGCTGGTCGAGGTGCTCAAGGACGTCACGTTCCGGCTCGCACCGCTTGACGCCGACGAGGCGAGGTCCATGGTGGACAGTATCAAGGCTGCCGAGGTGCTGCACGGCGCCCGCGGTGCCGAACCGGTCGACGTCGAGGCGCTGGCCGAGGTGATCCAGCAGGTGTCGGCACTGGTCACCGACTTTCCGGAGATCCGCGAGTTCGACCTCAACCCCGTGTTCGCCGACGGTGCCGGTGCCACCGCGGCCGACATCCGGATCCTCGTCGAGACCGGGGAGGTACGCGAACCGGTGCGCCCGTCGCAGGAGGAGATCCTCGATGCGATGAACCGGCTGATGAACCCGCGGGCGGTCGCTGTCGTCGGTGCCTCCGACCAGGAGGGCAAGATCGGCAACTCGGTAATGAAGAACCTGCTGGGCGGCGGGTACACCGGCGAGATCTACCCGATCAACCCGAAGGCCGAGGAGATACTCGGCCGCAAGGCCTACGCCTCCGTTGCCGACATCCCCGGCGAAGTGGACGTTGCGGTGTTCGCGATCCCGGCGAAGTTCGTGGCCGGCGCGCTGACCGAGTGCGGGGAGAAGGGCATCCCCACCGCGGTGATGATCCCCTCCGGGTTCGCCGAGACCGGCAACCACGAACTGCAGGACGAGATCGTGGAGATCGCCCACCGCTACAACATCCGGATGCTGGGCCCGAACATCTACGGCTACTACTACACGCCGCAGAACCTGTGTGCCACGTTCTGCACCCCGTACGACGTCAAGGGCGGCGTCGCACTGACCTCGCAGAGCGGCGGTATCGGCATGGCGATCCTGGGGTTCGCCCGCACCAGCAAGATGGGTGTGTCCGCGATCGTCGGCCTCGGTAACAAGTCCGATGTGGACGAAGACGACCTGCTGACCTACTTCGAGCAGGACGACAACACCCAGGCCGTCGCCATGCATCTGGAGGACCTCAAGGACGGCAGGGCGTTCGTCGAGACGGCCAAGCGGATGACGAAGAAGAAGCCGGTCATCGTGCTCAAAGCCGGCCGCACGGCACTCGGTGCGCGAGCAGCCAGCTCGCACACCGGCGCACTCGCCGGGGACGACAAGGTGTACGACGACATCCTGCGCCAGGCCGGCGTCGTGCGGGCACCCGGGCTCAACGAGATGCTCGAGTACGCAAGGGGCCTGCCGCTGCTGCCCACACCGCAGGGCGAGAACGTGGTCATCATCACCGGTGCCGGCGGCTCAGGCGTGCTCCTCTCCGACGCCTGTGTCGAGGCTGGACTGTCCCTCATGGACATTCCGCCGGACCTCGACGAGGCGTTCCGCCGCTACATCCCGCCGTTCGGCGCGGCGGGTAACCCCATCGACATCACCGGCGGGGAGCCACCGTCGACCTACGAGGCGACGATCCGCCTCGGGCTCGAGGATCCACGCATCCACGCCCTCATCCTGGGCTACTGGCACACGATCGTGACACCGCCGATGGTCTTCGCCGAGCTCACCGCACGCGTCGTGGAGGAGGCGCGGGCCAACGGCATCGACAAACCCGTGGTCGCGTCGCTGGCCGGCGACACCGACGTCGAGCGCGCCAGCGACTACTTGTTCGATCACCGGATCGTCGCCTATCCCTACACCACCGAACGTCCCGTCGCGGTGCTGGGCGCGAAGTACCGCTGGGCGAGGGCGGCCGGCTTGCTCGGCTGAGAGCGGCCGGCTGTCCAGCTTGCAGGGGGCAGCCACATCGACAATCTGGAGGTCCAATGGTGGATTCTTCGAAAGTCCCCGTCTCGGGCTCCGCCGGTGAGACCGGCGCCGATACGGGCCAAGCCGAACGGGTGTGGCGGGCCGGCGGGCTCGATCCCATGCCGATCCGCAAGCTGCCCGACGCCCCACCCGCCATTCACCTGCTCGGCCCGACGGTCTTCCTGGTCGCGCTCGGTGTCGGCATGGGCGAGTCCTACATGTGGCCGAGGCTGGTGCTGGTTTTCGGCCCGGAGATCAGATGGCTGTTCCTGATCGGTGTCACCCTCCAGGCGGTCGTCATGCTGGAGATGGCCCGCTATGCGATGGCCACCGGCGAGAGCATCTTCACCGGTGCCGCACGCGTGTTCAAACCCATGATGTGGTTCTTCTTCATCGTGGCCATGCTGGTCTATATCTGGCCTGGTCACCTCTCGGCGGGCGCCGCCGCGTTCGAGGAGATCACCGGAATCCCCTGGGTCGTAACGGCTTGTATCGCGCTGGTGCTCGTCGGCGTGATCTTCACACTGGCCAAGGTGATCTACAGTCTGCTGGAGAACCTACTGTCGATCCTCATCGGCGTCCTCGTGGTGGGCACGGCGATCATCGCATCGCTTGTGGGCAGCTGGGGGGATCTGACGAGCACCATCACGGGGATGTTCGCATTCGGCTACTTCCCGTCCGAGGCGTTGTCGAGTGCGTGGTTCCCGATCGTGGTGGGTTCGATCGCGTTCGCCGGTCCCTCCGGAATGCAGCAGATGTGGTACACCCTGCACCTGCGTGACAGCGGCGCCGGCATGGGCGCCCATGTGCCGAAGATCCGTGGGCTGCGGCACGCCTCCGAGCAGGAGGAGATGCCGGCGCGCGGCTTCATGTTCGACACCGAGGATCCGGCCGAGATGAAGAAGTGGAAGGGCTGGCGCCGCTGGGTCACCTTCGATGCGCTGCTGCTCTTCTGGGGCATCACGATGCTGGTGACGGTCTCGTTCACCGTGCTGGCGCAAGCTGCCGCGCGGGAGAACCCGAATGTGCAGTCGCTGATCGAGGGCGGTGACCGGGACGCCGCACTGAGCGCGATGTCCGACGCGTTCGCCGCCGTGGGTAGCCCGGTACTCGGTGGCCTGTTCTTCGGCTTCATCGCACTGATCGGACTGAACGCGACGCTCGGCCTGTTCGACTCGTTCTCGCGCGGGCAGGCCGATATGACCTACTTCTTCGTGCCGGGCGCCAAGCGGTTCAAGATCTCGCACCTCTACGCGGGCTTCCTATGGGGTGTGATCATCTTCGGGATCCTGATCCTGCTCTTCGGCCCGGCCGACGGACCGAGCGGGGTGCTCGACATCCTGGCGTTCCTGTCGACGTTCGCGATGGGTGCGTACTGCGTCGTGCTGCTACTGGTGAACAACCGGATGCTGCCGAAACCGATCCGGCCGAAATGGTGGTCGAACGTGATCATCGGCTTCGGCGCGGTGTTCTACCTCGGCATGCTGTTCTACAGTCTGTTCCGCTTCGGCGTGGTCGTGAACTGAGATGGACACGACACGCCTGCTCCGGCTCGGCGAGCTCGCCCTTCCCGGGTTCGTCGTGGGACTGATCGCCGGCGCAGTCGCCGGCGGGCTGGCCGGCATCGTCGGCCAGCCCGCCGGCTGGGCGCTGGTGAGCATGCTGGCCCTTGGTCTGCCGCTCGCTCTGCTCGGTGGCGGGTACGGCGTACTCGTCGCACGGCGGAAAGTGCGGATCGGCGCGTTCGCTCCGGCGGCGTTGTTCTGGCTTGCCGGGTTCCCACTCGCACGGCTGACCCACGAGGCGCTCACCCACCTGGTTCTCACGGGTGAGCCGCGGCTGCCAGCCGACGTCCTGGGTTTCCTTGCGTACCAGGGAATCATCAGCGCGGGCTTCGCCATCGGGTTCCTGTGGTTACACGAACGCATTGCGCCGCGGTGGTGGCGCCGGATCGCGTCGCGTAACCCCGACGCGGCACAGATCTACAGCGCCTACGCGACGTACGCCAAGCAGGTCTATGACCAGAGGCAGGCCCGGCGACGCAGCCGGGCCAAGGCCACAACGCAACAGCGCTGACCGCGGTCAGGGCACCAGGCCGTTCGCCGGTAGCGGCGGGCGGCTGGTCCCTGCTGCACTGGATTGGGGCGAGAAGTGAACATTCCACTGTGGATCTGGCTGGTGACGATCGCCGGCCTCATCGCGATCATCTGTTTCGACTTCTATCTGGTGTCCCGCAACCCACGCCACCCGACGCTACGGGAATGCACGATCTGGGTCTGCTGTTACGTCGGGCTCGCCGTGCTGTTCGGCATCGGCGTACTGGCGCTCGCCGGCCCGCAGTACGGCGGTGAGTTCTTCGCGGGCTGGATCACCGAGTACTCCCTGTCGGTGGACAACCTCTTCGTTTTCGTGATCATCATGTCGAGCTTCGCGGTGCCACGAGAGTACCGGCAGAAGGTCCTGCTGATCGGCATCGTCGTGGCTCTGTTGCTGCGCGGTCTTTTCATTGCCGTCGGTGCCGAGGCGATCACCCGGTTCGACTGGCTGTTCTACGTGTTCGGCGCTTTCCTGCTGTACACGGCGTGGAAACTGCTGCTGCACAAGGAAGATGACAGCGAGGAGTTCCGGGAGAACGCCGTTCTGCGGACGGCCAAACGGTTCCTGCCCGCCACCGACGAGTACAACGGTGCCCGGCTGACGACGAAGGTCGGCGGGCGCAGGCTGGTCACACCCATGCTGATCGTCATGATCGCCATCGGCACGACGGACCTGCTGTTCGCGCTCGACTCCATCCCCGCGATCTTCGGGCTCACCAGGGAGCCCTACCTGGTGTTCACCGCCAACGCATTCGCGCTGATGGGCCTGAGACAGCTGTTCTTCCTCATCGGTGGCCTGCTCGACCGGCTGGTGTACCTGAGCACCGGGCTCGCGGTGGTGCTCGGTTTCATCGGCCTGAAGCTGATCGCGGAAACCCTGCACCATCACGGGGTCAGCTGGGCGCCGGAGATCCCGATCCTCGCGTCGCTCGGTGTCATCGTCGGCACCCTTGCCATCACGACCGTCGCGAGCCTGATCAAGGTGAGCAGGGACCGATCTCGGGCGTCCACCTCCGAGGTGGCCGAGGCGCCTGCGGAATGACTGTCACAAGCCGGTTACCGGAGCTGGCACCGTTGGCAGCTCGGGCCGGATCACGAACAGCAGTGTCCGATCAGGACGATGCCGCGCTGGGCCGCTGCTCGGCGGCTTGCTGCCGCAGGAAGTCCTCGACCTCCTCGGTGGCCTGCCGCCGGGCCCTGTCCTGGGCAGTGGCCATTCCGAGGCCGAGCACACGGCCGTCGGCGTTGAAGCCGGCGCGCTCCTGCGTCAGTGACCTCAGAAATTCCTTCCAGTTACGTATCATCATCACCTCCGATGTCAAGACGTCGTTCATTGCCCGGTCGCCGCCCTGTCGCGGCACCGGTGGCTGGGTGGAAAGGTCAGACGCGCGGCGCGGTCCGCCTGCGGCGGGAGCGTGTCTGCACCGGCTGCACATCGGGTTCGGGGTTCTCCCGGCGCTGCTCGAGGTAGGACTGCCGAGTTCGTTCAGTGTGCTCGCGCATGATGCGCGCGGCCTCGTCGGCGTTGCCGGTCTCGATTGCCCCGATCAGGTTCGCGTGTTCCGTCCAGGACTGCTGGCCCCGGTGCCGTGCGATCGGCGTGTAGTACCACCGAACCCGGCGATCCACTTGCGACACGAAGTCGAGCAGTACCTGGTTCCCGGACATCTCGGTGACACACCGGTGCAGCTCCGCGTTAGCGGTCACCATCTTGTCGATCTCGTCGTTCGCAACCGCGGCGACGCCCTCCTCGCACAGCTCGCGCAGGCGAAGTATGCCCTGGCGAGTGGCGTTGAGCGCCGCGAGCCGTGCCGACTCGGCTTCCAGTGCCGAGCGCACCATGAGCAACTGGTCGACCTCCGCCTCAGTGGGGGCGTGGACGAAGGCGCCGTAGCCGGGACGCAGGTCCACCCAGCCTTCGGAGTTCAGCAGCTGCAACGCTTCGCGGATGGGCTGACGGGAGACGCCGAGCGTCTCGGCGAGCTCGCTTTCCACAAGGTGCTGACCGGGAGCGAGCTGCCGGGAGATGATCAGCTCCTGCATCGCCTGATAGACCCGTTCACGCAGCGGAACTGGTCGATCGATCCGGCGGGCAGACAACTGCTGCGGCAACTCGGTCGACATGGTGTACTCCAAATGTCAGATGGTGTGGCCCCAGGGCCACTATCGTCGGCTAATTGGTCGACTGCCTACAGCATACAATGCGCAAAATGCCCGTTCCTGGTGACGCCAATCACTACAGCGAGTGACATCGACTCCACTTCACCCTTGTCTCGACTTCTGCATACAGTAGACCGTATCCTCTAGGTGCTGGTATTTCGGCTGCGACACAACCGATGGGAAGGTTGGGAGCCCGTGGACCTCTACGAGTATCAGGCGAAGGATCTCTTCGCCGCCCATGGTGTGCCGGTGTTGCCCGGTGCTGTGGCGAGCACCCCGGAAGAAGCGTT
>NZ_JBEYXW010000039.1:0-55484 GCF_040645195.1 Saccharomonospora sp. NPDC046836 | reverse complement strand
GGGAGTTACTTCCTGGCCACGGCATCTGCCCAGGACATCATCGACCGGCAGGGCAAAGAGATCGACGAAATGACCACGCTGCTGGGACAGTAGAGTCCGTCCTGGGCCCAGAATGCAAGGTTGTTCGCGCTCATGATTCAGGCGTCGGCGACCTCGTACCCGGCGTCGTTGATAGCTGTCCGATCTCGAGATTGGCATCGACCATATTCTTGTGATGCCATACCACCCTATGGTATTTACTCGCGTGGCGGCGGATCTTCGATTTCTTCGACGGCCGTGTGGTCGGTGTCCTCGACCGATACCGACGGATCTGCTATCACGAGCAGGAGGGGTTCCGTGTCCTGGCCGTGGTGCGGGTGGCCCGCCGTGGTCCGGCTGTCTGGTGTGTCAGTTGCCCTGGGCGCGCAAGGAAACGTCCTTCCAGTCGGCCCAGGTCTTGAGGCGGTCGGCGTAGATCGGCGGGACCATCGCGGGGCCTGTCGTCCCGAAGAAGACCCGCAGAGGCGGGTTGTCGGAGTTCACGACGTCAAGCAGTGGCCCCGGCGTTGCTCCCGGTCGCTACCGGCGAATGTCGGCCGCAAGCTGACCTGACCGTTGTCGGGTCGTGGTGTCGACGTCGAGCAGTTGGAGGTAGCGATCCATCAGCTACCGGCCACCGCGCTCGGGAGTGCATGTGTCCTCAATGGAATTTTCGGCGCTCGTGCTGCTTCCCGTGTTCGTGGTCGCACGCGCGATGAGCAGAGCGGCACCGAGGGCGCCCAGCGCACCAATGCTGAGGGCAAAAAAGCCGACGTGGAAGGCGGCGTCGGTATCGGGCAGGCGGGTGGCGACGAGGACGGCGAACACAGCCCCGCCTAGCGAGCCGCCGACGCGCTGCAGAATGTTGAGCTGGGTGGTCGTGTCGGACAGCTGCTTCGGCTCCACGGTCTTGTAGGCGGCGATGCCGGTTGGCATACCGACCAGGGCCACCGCGGCGCCGTAGTCGGCGAGCAGGAGTTGGACGACGGCGACCGGAGCGTTGACGGGAAGGAAGACGAACGGAGCGGTGCCGACGACGGCGAGCACGGCCCCGACAAGGGAGACCGGCGCCGCGCCGTAGCGGTCGACAGCGCGCCCGGTGAGCGGTGCGACGGCGGCGGTGGTGCCGGCGAAGCCGAGCAGGCTCAGGCCGGTCTCGACGACCCCGAGGTGTCGTCCGAGCTGGAAGTACAGCGTGACGATGATGCCGCTGCCGAAGATCAGCGCGCCGGTGAACGCGGAGGCCAGGCTCGCGGCTCGGTAGAGGCGATTGCGGTAGAGGGACATGTCGAGCAACGAATGGGTGGGTGCGCGACCGCTGGACGAACCATCCCAGCGCGGCAAGCCCCAGTGTGGCGGCCACCAGTACGGGCGCGTCGAGTTGTCCGGTGTCGCCCCACCGCGTCACGGCGAATACAACAAGGGGTAGTCCGGCTGCGATGAGCGCGAGCCCTCCAGGATCGATGCGGCGGCGGCGGCCGGTTTGCCCCGCGGCACGTAGCGGAGGCCGAGCAGCGGACCGATCAAGCCGATCGGCAGGTTGATCGCGAACAACCACGGCCACGACAGCACATGCAGGATCAGCCCTCCCGCGAGCGGGCCGACCGCGGGAGCCACGCTCACCGCGATGCCGAGCGTCGCCATGACCCGGCTGAGTCGCGCGGCACCGACCTGCTGACTGAGCACGGTCTGTCCTGCGGGGATGAGCAGCCCGCCAGCGCGCCCCTGCAGCAGCCGGAAGGCGATCAGCACCCCGACGTTCGGCGCGATGGCGCACAATCCGGCCGCCACGGTGAACGCGGCGAGCGAGGCAAGCGAGACGCGTCCGACCCCGAAGCGGCGGCCTAACCATCCGGTCAGTGGAAGCGAGAGCGGACCGGGAACAGATCGGCCAAGCCGGGATCGGCGTGTTCCTCCGTACCTACGGCGCCACTCCGTGACCGAATGCGCTCGAACGAACTGATTCGTGACGTATAGGGCCCGACTGTGGCGAACGACAACATCGTGATCACTGTTGCCGCCTAACGAGCAAAGGCCCGTACAGTTCGCACACTGGCTGGGTCGGCGCCCCCGGTAGGATTCGAACCTACGACACCCGCTTTATGGTGCTGCGTTTGCCGTCGCTGTCGGTTGGCCACCAATACTGACCATGACCTGTGTTGTTCGCGACCGCAAACGCCTGTCGAATGCTCTCGGGCGTGGTCTTCTGTCGTTGATTCGCGTGGGTAAAGCGTGGGGAGGTCGGGGTGCCTGCGTGGCCGGATGCGCTGGCTACCCAAGCCAGGTCAGATTCAGCACGTCGACCCGCTCTTGATCGTCAAGGACAAGATAGGTGATGAAGCCACGGCCGCCCGCGAAGTCGAGCTGCCGCATCCAGCCGTCAGGGTCGGCCTCGTTGTAGGGTCGGCCGTTCCACGGGGTCAACTCGAGGACACCCATCGCATCGGACAGCAGGGGAAGTACCTCGGCTGGAAGTGTGCGGATCTGCGAACGGACCTGTGGGTCCGTCACGATGTGATAGGCCACCGGAAGGTCAGACGCCCAGCTCGGTCCGTAGCTGATTCCACTCGACGGCGCCCTCTGGCGGCTGACCGGTACGCAACGTCCGCTCGGCCTGCTGGAGCATCCTGCGGTGCGCGGCCGGGTCGGTCTGCGTCATCTGGGCGATGCGTCGCCAGTTCGCCAGAGTTGACTGCAGCGCCTCCAGGCTCAACGTCTCGGAAGCCTCCCGCAGGGCCTGCTGGTACGCCCCATCGAACGCGGGAACTTCTTCGGGCAGCAGCGCAGCCCGGATGTCGCGGGGCGAGTCGAACCGTTCCCGGTCCGGGTTCCTGCCGTGGTGCGATGCTGCCGCAGTCATGCCAACACGATAACCCGCTACGGATCTACCCACGTCGTTCTGGCGGTGCCTCAATGGGGAAACTTGTTGCGGTAGTCGGACTCCGGTCACCTTCGCTTGGTGACAAACGTTCCGCGGCCGTGGGTGACCGTCACGAGGCCCTCGTCGCGCAGCTCCATCGCTGCCCGCCGAACCGTCACGCGTGCTACGCCGTAGATGGCCGCGAGTTCCAGCTCGCCGGGCAGCTTCGCTCCCGCTCGCAACGCGCCCGACTTGATGTCCTCGCGAAGGTCCGCCGCTACCTGCTGCCATAGCAGATCAGGCCCTTCGTGGTCGATCCGTGCGGAACGGTCCTCCCAAGACATAAGAGCACGTTAGACACCCTGTCATGTACGAAGCCTCCCTGGAACCTTCTAGGACATCTTAAGATGTCTTATTATGACCTGTATGTATGTGCAGCAAGGCTTGTTGCCGGAGGGCTCAGATTTCGTCATTCTGACTGGCGAGCAGTGCGATGCCATCGCTGACATCCTGGCCGATGACCATGCACGACAAGCTGAGGTGATGTTCTTCGCCGCTCGCTACCCGCAGGAGACGTTCTCGCTGGCTGAGGGCTTCACCGAATTAGAGCTCCGGTGGGTCGCGCGCATCCGGGCGCTGGGCGAGCGGCTCTACCGGCTGACGCGGCCGCGCTACCCGCTCTACCCCGGCGGTGCGTACTTCTGGGAGCAGGTTCGAGACCACCTGGCAGAGCGCATCGATGTCGGCGAATTCGATAGATGGCTGCCGCCCCGCCAAGCGCTCGCGCGGGAGTACGGCGTCAGCATCCGCACCGTGGATCGAGCCGTCCGCGCATTAGCTGAGGTGGGACGTGTCCTGTCGTTCCCAGGCAAGGGAACTGCCCTTGCCTGATCAGTATGGCTGTCGGAGTTCAACGGGCGATTTGAGCCTGCGCCCCCTTGATCTTATTCGGGCTGCTGAGTACCTGCAGAAACGGCGCACACACCTGCCTACCTCGAAGAACACAGTCGACACTTAACATCCTCTGCCACCAACTGCCATAACCATGTTGGTCAAATGTTGGCCGAGGAAGGTAACACTCCTGCGCTTCTGGCCCAGGGATGATGCGCCGTGCGACGCCGACGTCAGGGGCGCTCCCCTTCGGTTTCTGCGTTCGTTCCGGTATCGGAACGCTGCTCCTGAGAGTCAAGCCTTGCCGAGATCAACCCGGTGATTCTATTGAGGCAGTTAGAAGCTCGGTTGAGGACGTTGTCAAATGCTTCCAGCGCAGAAAGTCCATCAATCCCTAACTCTCGCGCTACATCGGCCTTACGTGAACTGGGAAGATGCGCAACGCCACCTTTTGATCGAAATCCCTGAAGGCTGCGCAATATTGCCGTGACGTCTGAATCATCACCGAGTTCATCTGCAAATTTCCGCAACAGCTGCAGGGAAAGATCACCCTTCTCTGCAGAAGATAGATACTGCTTCAGTGGCGCCGGATCAATTCCATCGACGAGAACTTTCGTTAGCGCGAGGAATGGGTAATTGAACGATGTGGCATCCTCAGCCAATGGGCCAATGAGCGACTGAAACTCCGCCTTAATGTCCCCTGATAAAGGTTTCCATATCGGCTTACCTAGCAGTTTCTCTGAGGCCGCACTCACGCTCGCTCGCGCTCGCCTCAGATCGCCAGCGGGATCCCTAGAAGCAGCTGGCTGATTGAGGAAATCGCGACGAAATCGACCTTCTTCCATCTTTCCCTCGGGTGTCACGTTATATGAGCGCCAATGACCCCACTCATCCGAAGGAAGATCGCGTCCAATGTCACCTAGATATACCTCAACAAGACCCACACTGTTGAATGAAATGTCTACGCCCCAAAGGTTCAGACATTCAAGCCTGTGTGCCGAAATGCGGTATTTGTTGGGCTCTAACGCATAGGGCTGTAGAACCTCTCGTCGAAAGTATACGGGTGTTAAATAATGGAGACGACTGCCGTCCTTATCGAAATATGTTCCCAGTTGATCAGGGTCACATGTATGAGTAAGCGGCTGGCCGCCAGTCGCCGAAAGCCCATATATGAACTCTGGGTAATCCCGGTCTTCGCGGCGCTCGTGCATTCGCGGAACGCGAGAATTCAACATTCCAGTCAAAAGCCACTGACCCATCAAACGTGAGAACGCGGGCGTATTACCTATTGAATACTGGTGTACGACATGAATGTCGAAATGAGCCCAATCCTCGCGAAACTCGTCATCTACGCGATCGAATTCATCAGAATCCATCATTGAGGAATGATCGATTTGCATAATGGCACTACGACCAGATTCGGCCAGGTACTGCCGAAATTCGAGCGCCTTTATTTCGACTCGCCACTCTTTCTGTGTTATCTCATATCGAATCAGCTCTTGCTCCCGACCGGCTCGATTCAGGTAGTTCCATCCATTTTTGACCGGGAATGCGTCCCAATACCACAGGTATGGATGGCTGACATGAATGACGGGCTCGGCCGCCCCCACAGGCTCACTGCAACTCACAAAGAATTCGACTTCTACCCTGCGCTCGGTGGCAACAAGGCCATTGTTGTCAACTCCCCCGCCGTCTTTCACCCAGACCTTGCCCAGATCGTGACCAATCCAGGAGGTGCTACGCAACGCTTCTTCTTCATCTTTTGGTCGAACAAGAACACAGCCACGTCCACCATGTCTCGCTTCTTCAAAATAATGTTCCTCAACGACTATCCAGCCAGAAGGATCGCGGGAGATCGATCGCAGATCCGCATCGGGCCACAGTTCTGTTGGGAAATCACCGGCAGGCTTGGACCACAAGTCCGCCAAAGTGTTACGTGAAGGCGGTTGCGTGTAGCCAGGAATTGACGGAATGCTCACCCTGCCAGGTTACCGATTGGGTTCTCGTTGCCAGAAGTGGCGCACCTAGGCTAGGAACTTGACTCGAGTCCGAAACCTTCTGATGCCGTTTCCATGATCATTAGTACTGGCCGTCATTCGCCGATACCTGCGCTCACCTGCATCGGTGGGCCTGGGCCGCTTGCTGTCGTCCGGTGCTACAACTCGTCATCTGCCGTCGATTTTTGGCCATTTATTGGCAAACTACGTTGGCTCCGCGGCAGCGAAATGATCACGGTGATAACGGAGGTGCCCCGGGTCGACCTCGTGCCCCTTCGCCGTGCGGAGAAGCCCCACCACGGAGTCGGTCAAGGCGTTCCAGACCATGCCGTCGTCCACGTAGATCGCGCCGGCGTCGAACCGAAAGTGATCATTGGGGCAGAGGCAGAGCATGTTGCTCTCATGGTCAGGACCATCATGCGGGCGGCCCAGGCCACGGATGTAAGCACCTTCGGCGTAGGGGCCTCCGGCGCTGAGTAGGCGAATCCCGCACACCTGACACGTGAAGTTGTGGAGTTGCTTCACCCGTTCCGGTACGGAGGGGTCGCGGACCAGTCGGTTCCCGTTGTACGCCGTCCGGGGCGCCGGCCCAATCGTCTGGGCCGCCGGTGCAACTGCCTGCCTTGGTGAGGACGATAGCTTGACCAGGCGAAAGCGCCAGATCCGGAAGCCATCACGTCCACTATCGTGCCAGTGCTCGGTCACCTGGTACAGGCCGTCGTAGCGGAGCCCGCGGGCCGGCGAGTAGGCCGGGTCTCCTCCGGAACCGCGAATCAAGCGGACCGGCCGGCCGTCCAGCTCACTTCGCACAAGCCCCAGATTTCCGCGTGTCAGCTCCTGGTCGGCGATCTGATGCCCTGTGTTGGGGTCACGGCCGCCCTGACCGGTGTAGATGATCTCGTCGCCGTGGTCCTCGTCGTCCGGATAGCCGCCTGAAACGACTATGGAGTCAGCTCCATCTTTGGCGCCGGAGATGCCTGATTGGAGCGGGCGGTGGACCTTAGCCTCGGCTAGCTCGCGCCGACTCTGGAACTCTTGACCCTCTGGATAGCCCGGGATCTCCCCGTACTCGCGATCTGGCACGTAGTGAAGCCTAGATGAATGATTCCGTGAAGATCACGTGAGGCGTGTCGTGTCGGGAGGTAGGCGGAGGGCTTCGAAGATCGTTTTGTGACGAACAATCTGGAAGCCCTCCTGACCGAACTGTATGTGTTCTGCGATGACCATGTGGTGTTGACCCGCCGGGGCCGGGGCCGCAGGCCCCGGTTAACCGACGCCGAGCTGGTGACGCTGGCGGTGGCCCAGGCGCTGCTGGGCTATCACTCTGAGCACCGCTGGATCCGGTTCGCGCTGGTCAACCTGCGCGGCATGTTCCGTTACCTACCCAACCAGCCGGGCTATCACAAGCGACTCAAGGCCGCCCAGCCGTTGCTGAGCAAGGCCATCGTGATGCTGGCCGAGCAAGGCCCGTCGTGGTTCGACGACGTGTGGATGACCGACGCCACTCCGGTGCCCTGCGGGATGTCGCGGGAGACGGTCAAGCGCTCGGACCTGGCCGGACACGCCGGCTACGGCTACTGCGCCTCGCACTCGCGTTTCTACTGGGGCCTGAAGCTGTATCTCGTCTGTTCCGGGGACGGCATGCCGATCATGTGGTGCCTGGCCAATCCGAAGCTCGGCGAACGCGAGGTGGTGGCTGCGCTGCTGGAACACAACCACCACCTCATCCGCGACGGGCAGATCCTGCTCGCGGACAAGGGCTTCGCGGGCAAAGAATTCAAGCAGCTCACCGAGGCCATGGGGCTGCGGCTGCTGCGACCGGACCGCAAGGACGAGACCCACACCAACGGCAACCTCGGCGGCGTCCGCCAGTGGATCGAGTCGGTCAACCAGACCCTGAAAGGCCAACTCGACCTGGAAGCCCACGGCGGCCGCACCCCAGCCGGGGTCCTCACCCGCATCGCCCAGCGCCTGCTCGCCATGGCCGCCGGCATCTGGCGCAACTGGAACACCGGCGTCATCAGCAAACGATCACTGACCGCCTACGACTCTCAATGAAGTTGTCAAGGCGATCTTTCTATGCGGCTTGGGCTTGAGGCGGCTTCAGTTCGTAGCAACGCCCCTCGCGTAGCAGCACCCACAGGACGTTCACTCGGCGTCTTGCCAGGGCGAGCACCGCCTGGGTATGGCGTTTCCCCTCGGCTCTTTTGCGGTCGTAGAACCGCCGGGAGTTGGGGTTGCAGCGGATGCTGATCAATGCCGAGGTGTAGAACACGCGTTGCAGGCCGCGGTGGTAGCGGCGAGGCCGGTGCAGGTTGCCCGACACCCGGCCGGAGTCGCGAGGAACGGGCGCCACCCCGGCAAGGCTGGCAAGGCGGTCAGCGGAGCCGAAGGCGTCCATGTCTCCGCCGGTGGCGGCGAGGAACTCCGCACCGAGCAGGATGCCGATGCCGGGAAAGCTGGCGATCACGTCGGCGGCAGGGTGGCGGCGAAACCGGTCCTCGATGAGCTGGTCGATTTCCTTGATCTGCTCGTCGAGGGCCATCACCCCCTCCGCGAGCCTGGCCACCAACTGGGCGCCCAGTTGCTCACCGGGCAGGCTCGTGATCTGAGTTTCCGCGGCCTGCACCGATGCGGCCGCCAGCATCGCGGCCGAGCGGACCCCGTGGTCGCGCAGCCACGCGGTCACCTGCTCGACGCCGGCCTCCCGCAACGCAGCCGGTGTCTGGAAGCCGGTGAGCAGGACCAGCGGTCCCTGGTTACGCAGATCCAGTGCGCGTTCCAACGCGGGGCTGATGGCCAGCAACCGATCATGGAGCCGGTTGGCCGCGCGGGTGCGGTCGGAGACCAAGTCCTGGCGGCTGGCGACCAGCATGCGCAGCTCGACGATCAATTCCTCGTCAGCGCGCAACACGGCCAGGTCTCGGCGCATGCGGGCCTGGTCGGCGATGATGTAGGCGTCCTTGGCGTCGGTCTTGCCCGCACCCCGGTAGGAGCTCGCGGCCCGGTTCACCGCCATACCCGGCACATATACGACCTTCTGGCCGTGGGCCAGCAGCAACGCCACCAACAGTGCGGACTCGCTGCTATGCAGGTCGATCGCCCAGGTCACCTCGGTGGCCAGAGAGCTGACGTCCCCGATCAGGGCCAGCAGATCGAGTTCATCGTTGGTCACACGTCGCGACAACACCTTCTCGCCACCCGCATCCACCACCACCGCATGATGGTGTCGCTTGCCGATGTCCACTCCAGCCCATGCCCGGTCCAATCAGGTCTCCTCACACTCAACGCTGTGCTCACGTCCCGAGACGACCTCGCCGGCAGGTCCCTATTCAGCGATGATCCGCAACTCTCAATCAGCAGCCGAGCCGTCGTGGAGGGGCCGGGCGGCCAGTCGAAGGGAGCCACCATCGGGCAGACCACTGAAAGCCACACCCGGCCCTTCCGGGACATCCGAGCCGATCACCAACCCGGACGCTTCCAAGATAGGGACCACTGAACACCAACTTCACGGAATCGATCATCTAGATCGACAGGCCGACAACTCCGTCGCGGCGCCTCACAAACATCCAACTGCTCCGCCCTGCCAAGGGAAGGAACGGAGGCCGGGAAACGACTGACACGAAATGCTGTAGCCCTATCCCCGATGCGTGTTGAGTTCATTTTCAATTTCCCTAAATTTTCTTATCAGTCCTCGCATCTCACTCAATTCATCCTCGAATTCAACCCTTTGAACAAATTCGCGTTGCCGGTCCATGCCCTGGGACCACATTTGCGAAAGAAAGCTTCCGACCCCAAAGAGTGCACCAACAACCAGTGCAACACCCAGTTCTTTGCCGCCCTCCCATAGAATTGTGATGAGCACGCCCGTAGCGAAAGCACTGAGATGCCACAGTGCGAAGATTATGCTTATCGCGCCGGTGTGAACCGGTCTAACCCACCGCCACGGGCCAATCTTGATTCCCCACGTATGGATCGCAGAATTAATTTCGTTGTATCGTGCGACAATGCGGTCCCGCTCTACCAGAAGGTCAGCTTTGTCGATTTCGCGATCAATTGTATCTCTGTCAGCGGCAGTCATCGTCTCCCCTAGGTTCCACAGATGATCAATGCATCGCGATTGGAGATCTTTCGTTACAGCTGGTTCCGAATGAGCTACCAATCAAACGAGGTCCTTTTGACCTAGTTTGGATGACTGGCGATCAGGTGCGGGCTCCCCCGCCTACCACGCTGACCTGTGGGAACGATCACGACGCTCGCCGTCGTCCACTTATGCGCTGCGCCGGTTGCATGTTGGACAAATGTTGGCCGCAGAAGAACCCCCGGCAACCTTCTTCGCCGTCTCCCGCGTCCTGCGCAACTGCAGCCAGCATGTCACCAGACCCTGCTGGCCTTTGTATCGATGCCCTACCGACGATGGAGCCTGCGCTGTACTCGGTCTGGATTTGCTGCAAGACTGCAGCAAATCCACTCCTCACACAGAGTCTCTTTCGATACCGTCCAACCGTGCTTCTCCTGTCCCGATTCCGCAGAGAGCGAAGAGAGCGAACCGAAGATGAGAAGTGGAAGGACGAGGCTTCACGCACTCGACACTTCGACCGTCTGCTTAGGCAGGTAGGACGTCTCCTGGTGCTCGCGAATCGCCTAGTACTCCGAAGAAAGTACCTGTACCCAGAGATTGAGGTTCTGCTTCACTATAAAACAAGCCGTCACGATCTTGAGCGGATAAATGATATGCTGGCCCAGCGAATAACTGCGCCAAGATTCTTACTTCCGGTCTTCCTTCTACTATTACTCACTTTTTCCATAATTACCACGCTGCTCTTCGGTGAAGAAAACATTATAGTTGTCAATGCTCTGCGAATAGTCGTATATCTTCTCTTGGCTCTGGCGGCAGTAGGTACGTCCGTGCTGTTACTTTCCACCACTCGACTGTTGGCCGAAGTTACGTCAGTTTTAGGTGCACTGAACACACTACGCCGACCACTTTGCTTGGCGCCGCAGACGTCCCACGTCGCAGCCCTTGGCATTAGATCGGAGAGAATGTCCGCTCGAGCTCTACTGCGAAGTAGCGCTCGAGATATCGTCAGGTTTACCGCCCGTACGGCCGACTGCAAGCCAGGCGATCCTGAATTCGAAAAATGCGCCAGGCTAGGAGTCTGGATCTACTGGACAACAGATGACGTGAACGATGTTTCCCGAATTCATTGCGCCATTCGAGCGACTAAGCAAATGGTCTTTCATTTGATGGATGAAAACATTTGGGAAGTTCCTGAAATTGCTGCGCCCCCCAGTGCTGCGCGCGTCCTTCCGCCAACGAAAGGCCAGCGTATTCGGAGCGGGTTCGTCCACACCATTCAGGCCGGATTTGCCACGGCCGTCCTGGGTTTGCTCGCTGCGATCTTTGCACTTACAACCAAGTTGATCTAGTGGATGGTACGCATTGGGCCAACCACGGACCCGCACCCGAACGCGTCACCCAGCCATCCTGGAGACCTGCCCGCCCGGCGAGGGCATCTTTCAGCTCTTCCTATTCGCGGTCCTCCGGAGAGAGGTCGCTGGCCATCGTCACGGCCGACGCCCGCGGAGGACCGGCGCCAGCCGCACGCCTCCGCTGGGGCGTCGGCCATGAACGCAGTGGCCAGCGGCCCCGGAGGGGCCGCCTTGAACAAGTAAGGAAACTCTGAACACGGCGGCGCTGACTAGGCGTCAGGCAGCGTGGTGGTCATGGCCTCCCAGCCGTCCGTGATGATCCTGGCCAGGGACGAGCGATAGGGAGACCAGCCGAGTTCCTGTTGGATGCGCTGGACATTGGGGACGACGCGCTCGACTTCTTCGACGGGCGGCTTGCGCTCGACAGCGATGGGGTTGCCGGTGATCTGTTCTGCGACTGTGATGATCTCGGTAACACTGGCTCCCTGACCGCTGCCAACGTTGAACAACGCTGACGGACTTGAGGGCCCGGTCTGGAGCGCGGCTATGACCGCATCAGCGGCATCCTCGACATGCACGTAGTCCCGAACTGAGTCTCCGGCACCGTTGACCGGAACCGGCTGCCCGTCCCTGGCACTGGTGAGTACCCGCGGAATGATCGGCTTGTCATCGCGGTCGTAGATTTCTCGGAACCCACCCGCGATGTTCGCGAGGCGCAGGATCGTAGTGCGACATGCGCCCGTCTTGGCGGCGGCCAGCAAAGTTTGCTCCGCTTCGAGCTTCGACTGTGCGTAGGGGTTTCGCGGGTCGGTGGGCGAGCCCTCGTCGGGATCGCCTTGCGGACCATAGATCGATACTGTCGACGCGAAGACGACGTGCGTATACGGGTCGGCGTGTTTAAGTGCAGAGATCAGCGCGGTAGTGCCGTCGACGTTCGTGGCGCGGCAGTCGCCTTCATTGCCTTGGGAATCGCGAATGCTCTTTAACGCGGCGAGGTGCACTATGGCGTCGGGGGACCACTGCTCCACAGTCGCCGTGAGCGCTGCTCGGTCACGGATGTCTACGAATCGCCTTTCGATGTCACCTGGCAGGTCGGGTTCTCGGCGAACGAGAGCTGCGACCGTTTCGTGCTGCATGTGCAGCTTCGTGGCCAGCGTCCTGCCAAGGAATCCACCGGCGCCAGTGATCAGAACACGCACGGGCAGGATCTCCCTACTTGCGCGACGACGGAACTGCGCCGCGGCGCTGAACCTCGGTGAGCGGTTCGCTCTTGGTCAACTCGCGGGTTTCGGGGTCGAATGTGCATGACACCAAGCACGACCAGAGAATGTTCTTGTGAGCCTTATAGAGGCCGGACAAGTTCTCCGAAAGGTACTTCGCCGCACCCCGTGAGCCCGCGGCATGGATACCGGCGGCGTAGAGCCAGAACCCGTTCCCATCTGGCCTAGGCAAGGTACCTAGGTAGCCGTAGTCCTGCGGCAAGCCAGAATCCTCGGGAGACCGGAACTTCTGGCCCGAAGCCTTGTCCTCGAGGTACCAACCGGCGTCGTCCCGCGCGAAGCCGTACTTGCCATCAGCGCTGAGCGCTTGCTCCAACCACGGCGACTGCCGGGGACCACAGGTGATCACGAGGCCATCGCGGTTGAGGTCGATAAAGTCACCGGGCCCCGCATACTCGGTTGCTACTTCAAGCCCCACGCCCTGGGCCAAGGTGGTCATCCGCTCGATGAACTCTGCGTCTTCACGGTGCACGACCGGGCGCTCCTTCCCCTCGGGGTACGGAGCCTTCTCCACAGGCACGACGATCGTGACGGAATCACCGCCGCTGAGCAACGCACGCTCAGGCTTGCGGCCACTGCCAGCCAGGATCTGCGATACCCGAGACCGGGTCATCCCGAGCATCTTCGCGATGTCCGACTGATTGATGCCTGAGCGCTGCATGTCCTGGATCGCTTCACGTCGCAGGCGTGTCAGCTCAGACATGAGGGCCTGCTGTTCGTCGATGAGCTCACTGATACGCAGGGCCCGCGCGTGCGGGTCTTCAATGCGCTGAACAGCCGCGATGTCCATAGCTCGCCTCCTCTGCTGTCAAGGCCACTCTACCAACCAGGGGTTACCCCTATGAACCCTCTCGAACACCCGCCTCAACAAGTTGTGTTTAGGGCTATTGACACTAGCCGATCATGGTGGTTGTATGGCGTCATACCAGTTAACAGGGCGCGTTAAGGCCCCTACACAAGGAGCAGTCGATGAGGAACATCCCGATCAACCTGAGTGGCTACAAGCTGACGGTGGCGGAGGCGCGGAGCGAGTAGGGGAGTCCCGGAAGAAGGCCGAGTACAACCTGCTGCAAGCTCTACGGGATCGTGCTCGCCGTTCGAGCGATGGCGAGATCAAACCGGAGACCAAGGTATCCGCCGCTGCCGAGATGTGGCTGCGGTCGGTGGACGAGTCGGACAAGGCTCCTCGCACGAAACGGGAGTACCGGGATACCTGGGACCGCTACTTGGCCTCACCGGTCGGTTCCCTTCGCGTGAGGGACGTGCGCGTGTCCACCGCGAACCGGGTCATCACCGACATCCGCGATCGGGTTGGTCGTGGGGCCGCCTCGCACGCCAAGGTCGTGCTGTCTGGGATCTTCAGCCTGGTCGTCAGACACGACGCAATGGAGAAGAATCCCGTCCGAGAGATCGAGAGCTTGGGCAAGAAGAAGCGCCGCAAGGAGCGCACGGTCAACGGTCGCACCATCAGTGATGTGTTGGGCGTCTTCCACACATCGCCGGTAGCTGAGCGCTGGGACCTCGTCGACATGGTGGACGTGCTCTCCGGTCTGGGCTGCCGGATCGGCGAGCTGCTCGCGCTCGACTGGGAAACGTCAGTCGACTTCGACGCTGGGACAGTCCGGTTTCACGGGACAGTCATCCGAGTGACGGGGCGAGGGCTGTTCGTCCAGGACCACACAAAGAGCGTCGCGGGGATGCGGACCGTGCGCCCGCCAGCGTGGGTGATGGACATCTTGAAGCGTCGACATGCCGAGTCCGACTCGCCGTGGGCGTTCCCGTCCTCAACCGGCACGCTGCGAGACGCCGACAACACCCGCGCACGTGTCCGCCAGGTGGTCGCCGGTACGCCGTTCGAGGGCCTGCACCCGCATGACTTTCGGCACTACGTCGCTGGCGTCCTCGACGACGCGGGGCTGACCGCCCGTGAGATCGCCGACTACCTCGGGCATGAGCGCATCAGCACAACTCAAGAGGACTACATGGAACGTGGCGTGGTGGGCGAGGGTGCTGGCCCCGCGCTGGCAGAACGGCCACAGGCCACGAAGCCCAAAGACAAGGGTTAAACGTGGGGAGGTTCGCTGTCGATCTCCTGGTCAGCGTTCGACCAGGAGTTTTGCGCCCCCGGTAGGATTCGAACCTACGACACCCGCTTTAGGAGAGCGGTGCTCTATCCCCTGAGCTACGAGGGCATGTGGTACTTCCTACAGCTTAACTGGCGGCCTTTGGCTGTGGGAACCGGACCTTGACTACCCACGGGTTGCTCACTGTAATACCCGTCTACCAGTGGGTAGCCTTCTCCGAATCGGTGCGGAGATCCCGCGCGACCGGCTGCCGGAGGAGTGGCGTTGATCAAGGTGATGTTTGCCGACGACGAGGAGTTGGTCCGGTCGGGGCTGCGGGCCATGATGGCCGTGGCGCCGGACATCGAGGTCGTCGGTGAAGCAGTGGACGGCAGATCGGCTGTCGAGATGGCGCGGCGGTTCCATCCCGACGTCGCGCTCCTCGACATCAAGATGCGTGCGCCTGACGACGGGATCCGTGCGCTGCGCGCAATACAGACGCTGCCTGACCCGCCGACCGTGGCGATGCTCACCACCTTCGACGTCGACGAGTATGTCAGCCTCGCCCTGCGGTTCGGTGCCGACGGATTCCTGCTGAAAGACGTCGAGCCTGCCGTGCTGGTGCGTGCAGTACGCGACCTGGCCCGCGGTGGGGCCGTGCTCGATCCGAGCGTGGCGGCTCGGATGGTCCATGCTCATCGCGACGAGCAGCGCGCCGCGGCACCCGCGCGCAAACTGCTCGCCGCGTTGTCCGAACGTGAGCGGGAGGTCGTCGCGCTCATCGGTGAGGGTCTTTCGAACGCCGAGATCGGCGGGCGCCTGCACCTCTCGGAGGCCACGGTGAAGGGTTACGTCTCCGCCGTGCTGTCCAAGATCGGCGCCGCGAACCGCGTGCAGGCGGCACTGCTCGCCTACCGGGGCGGCCTCGTCGAGTAGCACCCCATCGGGGCATGCGTTAAGGGCAGTCTCAGCTCGAGCGGTAAGACTGTGCACATGCGCATTCTGGTTGTCGACGACGATCGGGCCGTTCGGGAGTCGCTACGACGGTCGCTGGAGTTCAACGGCTACAAAGTCGACGTCGCCAGTGACGGCGCGCAGGCGCTGGAGAAGGTGACCGGCGACCGGCCGGACGCCATGGTGCTCGACGTCATGATGCCGCGGCTCGATGGCCTGGAGGTCGCTCGACGGCTCCGCAGCACCGGCGACGACCTGCCGATCCTGGTGCTGACCGCGCGCGACACCGTCTCCGATCGCGTAGCCGGCCTCGACGCCGGCGCCGACGACTACCTGCCGAAGCCGTTCGCGCTGGAGGAGCTGCTCGCCCGTCTGCGCGCGCTCCTGCGCCGCGCGAACGCGGAGGCCCAGGCAGAGGCGCAGGCCTCCGAAACGCTGGCCTTCGCCGATCTGACCCTGGATCCCGGCACCCGCGAGATACGCCGCGGCAGCCGCCCGATCAGCCTCACCCGCACCGAGTTCGCCCTGCTCGAGCTGTTCATGTCGTACCCGAAGCACGTCCTGACCCGAAGCCGGATCCTGGAAGAGGTCTGGGGCTATGACTTCCCGACATCGGGCAACGCGCTCGAGGTCTACGTCGGCTACCTCCGGCGCAAGACCGAGGCCGACGGCGAGCCCCGGCTGATCCACACCGTGCGTGGCGTCGGCTACGTGCTACGGGAGACGCCACCGTGACCGAGGCACCACCCTCGGCCGCCGACACGACCGAGTACCCGCGTACGGACAACTCGCAGCATCGCAGCGCACGCAGGTTCTCCCTGCGCACCCGGGTCATGTTGCTGGCCGCCAGCTGCGTCGGCTGCGCGGTGGCGCTGGTCTCGCTGGTCGCGTATCTGACCGTCCAGAGCAACATGTACCAGCAGTTCGACGACAGCCTGATCCACCGTGCCGCGGCGGCGGTCAAGAGCACCCCGGTGATCGCGCAGTTCCGCGAGGTGCCCAGCGCGGTACTGGTGAGCAGCGACATCGAGATCGGTCTGCTGCAGGCCAACGGGGAGCTCATCAGGCCGAGCAACGGCACCCCGCCGCCGGCCGGATCGGACGAGCTCGCGGTGGCGACCGGCGCTGCCAGCTACTCGCTCCGCACCGACGATGCGACCGGTATGCGTGTCGTCGCGCTGCCCTCGGGTAACGGTCAGGCTCTCGTCCTCGCCCAGTCGTTGGAGCCGACCCGGCGGACGCTCTCGGACCTGTCGCTGGTGCTGTTCCTCTTCGGCGGCGCCGGAATCATCGTCGCCGCGGTGGCCGGTACTGCGGTCGCCAGAGCAGGCCTGCGTCCGGTCGAGCGGCTGACCTCGGCGACCGAGCGGGTCGCCCGCACCATGGACCTGCGCCCGATCCCGGTGACCGGTGACGACGAGCTGTCCAGGCTCACGCACAGCTTCAACACGATGCTCTCCGCCGTCGCCGAGGCCCAGGAGCGACAACGCCAGCTCGTCGCCGATGCCGGGCATGAGTTGCGCACACCGCTGACGTCGCTGCGCACCAACCTGGAACTGCTGCTGGCGGCGAGCCGCGTGGGTGCCCGGCCACTGTCCGAGCGGGACCGCGTCGACATGGAGGCCGACATCCGGGGCCAGCTCGACGAGCTGACCCAGCTGATCGGTGACCTCGTCGAGCTGGCGCGGGGCAGCGAGCCGCGCACCGAGAACGAGCGCGTCGACATGGTGGAGGTCGTGGAGCGTGCGCTCGACCGTGCCCGGCGCAGGGCCGGCGACTCCACCTTCGACGTCTCGCTGCAACCGTGGGTACTCACCGGCGATCCGGCCGTGCTGGAGCGTGCCGTGCTGAACCTGCTCGACAACGCCGTCAAGTTCTCCCCGCCTGGGACGACGGTAGGCGTCCAGCTGCGCCCGCTCGGCGATGGGACCGCTGTTGTGGAGGTGGCCGATGCCGGGCCCGGCATCGCGGAAGAGGATCTTCCGAAGGTTTTCGACCGCTTCTACCGCTCGTCCGAAGCGCGCACGTTGCCGGGTTCGGGGCTGGGGCTCGCGATCGTCAAGCAGGCCGCCGAGCGCCACGGCGGTGCGGTGTACGCCGGACAGAGCTCCGCGGGTGGCGCGCTGCTGACCATTCGACTGCCCGGAGTGCCGGGCTGAATGAATTGTGTTCATTCGTGTAGGATTTTGTGCAGTTAGGGGTGCAATTCGCGGGACAGGTACCCAGGACGGAGTCGACGGTGCTGGCGCGGCAGCGGCAAGCGGTCATCTTGGAAGAAGCCAGGCGAACCGGCGCTGTCCGGGTGAGTGATCTGGTCGAGCGGCTTGGTGTCTCAGACATGACCGTGCGCCGTGACCTCGACGTTCTCGCCAGCCGTGGCCTCGTCGAGAAGGTATACGGCGGAGCCACCACGATCACCAGTCGCAGCACGGATGAGCCGGGATTCGAGGCGAAGTCCGTGCGCCAGCGCGAGCAGAAGGAGGCGATCGCTGCCGCGGCGGCAGGCTTGGTGCGGCCCGGCACGGCGATCGGCATCTCCGCGGGCACCACGACGTGGACCCTCGCTCGCGCACTCGACGGCATTCCCGGCCTGACGATCGTGACCAACTCGATTCGGGTCGCCGATGTGCTGCGCGACTCCACTCAGCCCGACCGGACCGTCGTGCTCACCGGAGGCGTGCGCACGCCCTCCGATGCCCTCGTCGGGCCGGTTGCGGTGCAGAGCCTGCGCAGCCTGCATCTGGACCTGGTCTTCCTCGGCGTGCACGGTATGGCGGAAGGACCAGGTTTCACCACCCCGAATCTCACCGAGAGTGAGACGGACAGGGCGCTCGTCGAGTCAGGCCGCAGGCTGGTCGTGCTCGCCGATCACACCAAGTGGGGCACCGTGGGCATCTCCACCATCGCCGACCTCGCTGAGGCGAGCGTGGTGGTCAGCGATGACGAGCTGCCCGAGGACGCGCGCCGCATCCTCGCCGAACACGTTGGCGAACTGATCATTGCCCCGGACTCCTCCGGTGCCGGAGCCGGCGTGTGAGAAAGACGGTTCGCCATCTCGCAGACGGGCGCGAGATCGTCTATTTCGACGACACGGCCGGCGCGCCGCCCCGTGTCGCCACCGACACCCGGGATCTGCCCGCCATGGCCGCAGCGTCGGAGATCCGCCGCGACCCGCTGACCGGCGAGTGGGTGGCGATGGCGGCGCACCGCCAGAGCCGCACCTACAAGCCGCCGGCCGATCTGTGCCCGCTGTGCCCGACGCGGCCGGGCCGGCCAAGCGAGGTCCCGGAGGCGGATTACGACGTGGTCGTCTTCGAGAACCGTTTCCCTTCCTTCGCGCAGGATGTCGCCGGAGCGGCCGGCACACTGGATGCCGCGGGCCTCGTCCCGGTCGCGCCCGGAACGGGCCGGTGTGAGGTCGTCTGCTTCACCAGCGACCACGACCGCTCGTTCGGCGAGCTGAGCCGGGCGCGGGTGCGCACGGTCGTCGACGTGTGGGCGGACCGGACGGCCGAGCTGTCCGCATTGGACGGTGTGGCGCAGGTCTTCCCGTTCGAGAACCGCGGCGAGGAAATCGGTGTCACCCTGCACCACCCGCATGGCCAGATCTACGCCTACCCGTTCGTCACCCCACGGACCGAGCGGATGCTCGCCACCGCCGCGGCCTACAGGGCACAGCACGGCAGACACGTGCAGGGCGACGTACTCGCCGCCGAGCGCAAATCGGGGACACGCGTCGTCGCCGAAGGCGAGTACTGGATTGCCTACGTGCCGCCCGCTGCGCGCTGGCCGGTGCAGGTGCACGTCGTGCCACATCGCCAGGTCGCCGACCTCACCGAACTCGATCCCGCCGAGCGCGACGACTTCGCCCGCGTGTACCTGGAGGTGCTGCGGCGTTGCGACGGGCTCTACGACAGGCCGCTGCCCTATGTCGCCGGCTGGCACCAGGGCCCGGTGCACGGTGACCCGGGCCTGTCCTGGCTGCATCTCGAGCTGTTCTCGGTGCTGCGCGGCAAGGACAAGCTGAAGTACCTCGCCGGCTCGGAATCCGGCATGGCGGTGTGGGTGAACGACGCGACGCCCGAGAAGATCGCGCTGCGGCTGCGCGCGGTGAGCTGAAGAATTCTCAAGCCCTTCCCACAGCTCTGGTTCAGCAAGCTCTCAGGCCACGGGCGCATGATGAGCGCATGACGGACAATGACCCCGCAGGCGCGGGCAAGCCGGGCGACCCGGCACCCGGAACCCCGGAGCAGGGTGGGTGGCCGAAGGAGGAGCCGAGCCCGTGGTCGGTGCAGGGCCAGGGTGGTGGCGGCTACCCCTACCAGGCAGGCCCGCAGGGTTCGCCGAACCCGTATCGCGCGCCGGGGCAGCAGGAGCCGGGTAACGCGTACGGCGCACCGGGCCAGCCGGAGCCTGGTCATCAGTACGGTGCGGGGGGTCAGCAGGGCTCGGGAACTCAGCACGGTGCACCGGGCCAGCAGGAGCCGGCCAACCACTACGGTGCGCCCGGCGGGCATGGACCGTCCTACCCGACAGCCACCTATCCCATGCAGGCCATGCGCCCTGGGCCCACGCCGCGGCGGAATGGCCCTGCCAAGCTCGTGGCGGGCGTGGCGGTGCTCGCGCTGCTGGTCGGGGGTGGCGCGGGCGCCGCCGGGGGCTATCTCGTCGCCGAGAACTCGGCGAACGGGACGAACAGCTCCGCCAACGCGCTGAACCAGCCGCAGCCCGCCAAGCAGACCGGCAGCGCCCAGCCGGGCACGGTCGAGGCAGTGGCCGAGAAACTGGGCCCGAGCGTCGTGCAGTTGCAGACCGAGGGGCAGGGTGGAGCTGCCGAGGGTTCCGGGTTCGTCATCAGCAGCGACGGCTACATCATGACCAACAACCATGTCATCGAGAACGCCGCGAACGGCGGCAGCATCACGGTGGTGTTCCCGAACGGCAACCGCGCGAATGCGTCCGTCGTCGGCCGTGACCCCACGACCGACATCGCCGTGATCCGCGCGGAGGGCGCGAACAACCTGACCGCGGTCGAGCTCGGCCGCTCCGATGACCTGAAGGTCGGCCAGTCGGTGGTCGCGATCGGCTCGCCGTTCGAACTGGCCGGCACGGTGACCTCCGGCATCGTGAGCTCGCTGAACCGCCCCGTCACCGCGGGCGGTGGAGGCGACCAGACGACCGTGATGGACGCCGTCCAGACCGATGCCGCCATCAACCCCGGTAACTCGGGCGGGCCGCTGGCCAACATGTCCGGTCAGGTCATCGGGATCAACTCGGCGATCTACAGCCCGCAGTCGTCCCGGGCCCCGGGCCAGTCCGAGGCGGGCAATGTCGGCATCGGCTTCGCGATCCCGATCGACCAGGCGCGCCGCACCGCCGACGACATCATCAAGAACGGGCACGCCACGCAGACGTACATGGGTGCCACCGTCGGCGATGCGCCCTCCGGCGGAGCGGCGATCGGTGAAGTCCAGCAGGGGAGCCCGGCCGAGAGTGCCGGGTTGAAGGGCGGCGACGTCGTCACCAAGCTGGACGACCGCGTGATCGACGACGCCAACACCCTGGTCGCAGCCATCCGCACTCGGGCACCGGGCGAGAAGGTGACGCTGACGTTGTCCGACAACCGGACCCTCGAGGTGACCCTCGGCGGCCAACCGGTTCAGGGCGGCTGATCAACCTTCCAGCAGGCGGAACAGACGCTCGGCCGCCGGGCGGCCGAGACCAGCACCGGACATCGCTGCGCTGATGAGCCGGTATCCGAAGGGCCCACGCGCAACCGGGTTGCCCATCACCCGGTTGCGCGTGGTCGCATGCTGGCCCTTGGACAGTCGATTCGGACACTGTGGACGTCAGAGGCGACCATACGTGGGATCACGCACGGGACTTCCGCTCCACTACGGTGGTGCACATGGAACGGAGTGCACAGCGGCTTGGCCGCGCTCTCGTGGTGATCGTGGACGACCGCGCAGCTCAGGACGAGAACGAGGACACCGCCGGACCGCTGGTGACCGAGCTGCTCGAAGAGGCCGGTTTCATCGTCGACGGCACTGTCGTGGTGCGCGCGGACACCGTCGAGATCCGTAACGCGCTCAACACCGCCGTGATCGGTGGTGTCGACCTCGTGATCACCGTCGGGGCGACCGGCGTCTCGCCGCGAGACGTCACCCCGGACGCCACTGCCGGCGTCCTCGATCGCCCGATCCCGGGCATCGGCGAGGCACTGCGCTCGTCGGGGCTGGCCGCCGGTGCCATCGATGCCGGCATCTCGCGGGGCCTCGTCGGGGTGTCCGGCAGCACGCTCGTGGTCAACCTGGCAGGCTCGCGTGCCGCCGTCCGTGACGGTATGGCGACGTTGTCCTCCCTCCTGTCCTACGTCATCGAAGAACTGTCCGGGCTCGACCAGGACTGACGAACCTCGTGTGACCGTGACCAGCAAGCACCAGCACCGCCCCGATGCGGAACCTCCTGAGCCACCTCGTCGATCCCGGCGCCGCACGATCGACGAGGTATTCGGAGAGGTCCTGCCCGAGACCACGTCGGACGAACGCGACACGCAGCCGAGCCGCTCGTCCACCGACGACTGGTACGTCGAGAACCGCCCACCGCATCACGATCGCTGAGAGCGGCAGTCAGTCCCGGACGCGCTGTTCCTTCAGCAGGTCCCTGATCTCGGCCAGCAGCTCGACGTCGGTCGGTTCCGCGGGTGCGGGCTCCTGGCCGCGCTTGCGTCGAGCCTGGACCCTCTGCACCGGCAGCACGAGCAGGAAGTAGACCACCGCGGCGATGATCACGAAGTTGATCGCCGCATTGATCACCGATCCGAAGTCGAGAAACGTCGAGTCGTTGCCGCTCAGCACGTTGAAGCCGAGGCCCTGGGCCGCGTCCGAACCGCCGATGGCGTTGATCAGCGGCTTGATCAGGCCGTTCGTGAACGCCGTGACGATCGCGGTGAAGGCGGTGCCGATGACCACGGCGACCGCGAGCTCCATGACGTTGCCACGCATCAGGAAATCCTTGAAGCCCTTCAACACGCCCGCTCCCTTCCACATAGGACATTGGCTAGCGGAGGGTAACGGTCACCGGTTGTGCGAGGGAAACCGCCGCCAGGTGCGCAGCGGCGTCCACGGGCACAGCCAGGAGCACGAGTGGAGCGTCGTCCCCGGCGAGCGGTCCGTCCCGCGGCTGGCCGCCCGTACCGAGCACGGTGAGCACCGTGGCCCCACTGGCCAGCAGCTTTTCGCTCTGCTCGGCGGCAGCGAGCGACACCACGTCGACTCGGGAGCCGGGCCGCAGGAGCGCAGCGACGCCCGCGTCGGCCAGCCGCACCGGCACGGTCGCGGTGCCAGGCGGGGTGACCTGCTTGCCGACGAGTCGCACATCGGTCAAAGGTTCACCTGCACGGGCGATGCCGACGAGCAGCCTGCCGTCGATCTCGGCAGGGTCGGTGAGCGCGCCGGAAGGGCGCAGGGAGTCGGGTGCCCGCACGACGCGGACGTCAGCAGGCCGCAGGGTGGTGCCGAGCGGTAGATCGCGGGCGGCGACGAGGAGTGCGCTGCCCGGCTCGTCGTCCGCGGTCGCCGGATGGAGTGCGAGCGCGGCGGCGAGCAGGAACAGCAGTGCGGCGAGTGCGCGCCGGACCAGGGTGGCCGGGTGGCCACGGAACAGCGGTAGGAATCGGTGGTGCCACCGGCGGCCCGCAGGCCTGTCGTTCATTGCCGTCGTCCCCCATCGGTCCGGTGTGGGGCGGAGGGGTTCCGCCCTCGACCTCACCGACGCTAGGAACCCTTCCCCAGGCAGGGGAAGCGGCAATTCACGAACCTGTGGATAACCGGGTTGTTGTGGATAACTCGGCCGTCAGGACGCGGCCGCGCTCGTGGTCGAGCTGGACGACGAGGTGGACGACGTGCTCGTGCTGGAGCTCGAGTCCGACTTGCTGCTGTCGGAGCTCTTGGCCGAGCCGTTCGACGAGCTGCCGCTGGACGAGCTGCTCGAAGACCGTGAGTCGGTCCGGTAGAACCCGCTGCCCTTGAAGATCACGCCGACGGAAC
The DNA here is from genome assembly GCF_040645195.1 of Saccharomonospora sp. NPDC046836. Classification (NCBI taxonomy): domain Bacteria; kingdom Bacillati; phylum Actinomycetota; class Actinomycetes; order Pseudonocardiales; family Pseudonocardiaceae; genus Saccharomonospora; species Saccharomonospora sp. NPDC046836. The sequence continues at coordinate 31,940 of NZ_JBEYXW010000039.1, read as the reverse complement.
CGAAGAGCTTACGCAGTGTTCCGTTGCATTCCGGGCACTCGGACAGGCTGGCGTCGGAGAAAGACTGGACCGCCTCGAACTGGTGGCCGCAGTCTTTGCAGGCGTACTGGTAAGTCGGCACGGGGGCTCCTTCACGCGTTGGCACTCGACTCCTAAGAGTGCTAACCCAATTTTGCTTGATGGCATTCCGCCGGCGCAATCGAGGTCCGGGTCACACCGCGTCCGGGCAGGGCAGCCGAACCAGCCCGTGACCAGGCGTGAGCGCCCCGGTCATCCGGATGTCGTGGGGTTCGGCCGGCAACCGGTCCACCAGCTCGCTGTCGCGGATCACTGCAACCAGCCCGGTGTCCGGCGCCGCGAAGGGAAGGGACCGGTCGTAGAAGCCGGCGCCGCGGCCGAGGCGTACGCCACGGCGATCCACCGCGAGCGCTGGCAGCAGGACGAGGTCGGCGGCGGCGATGCCGCGCGGGCCCAGTCGCGGCCCGGTGGGCTCCAGCACACCCCGGAAACGGCCGGTGACCAGGCCGGACGCCCCCGTGTACTCCGCCCAGTCCAGCGGCGCGGGCGTCGGTGGGACGACAGGCAGCAGCACCCGGGCGCCGCGGCCGCGCAGGACATCGAGCAGCGTGATCGAGCCGGGTTCGTCGCCGAAGGGGACGTAGCAGCAGACGGTATCGGCGGTGAGGCTGGTCACGGCCTCGGCGAGCGCGCCGGCTTCGGTCGCCCGCCGCTCGGCGGAGATCGCCGCTCGTTCCGCGGTCAGCCGCGCCCGCCATTCTCCCTTGCTGAGCTTGTCATTAGCGGGTTCGTACACCGGATCAGGTTAGGCTTTGCGCCCATGACGGGCGCCACGACTGACACCACCTTCCGAACCGCCATCGTTCCGGCAGCGGGCCTGGGCACGAGATTCCTGCCCACCACCAAGGCCGTGCCCAAGGAGCTGCTGCCGGTCGTGGACACCCCTGGTATCGAGCTCGTCGCGAACGAGGCGGCGCAGGCGGGGGCGAAGCGGATGGTGATCGTCACGTCGCCGGGTAAGGAATCCGTCGTCGGCTACTTTCGGCGCAGGCCGGAGCTGGAGGAAACCCTCGAACGCAAGGGCAGGACCGACCTGCTGGAGAAGGTGCGGCGCGGCCCCGGCCTGCTCGACGTCGAGGTAGCGATCCAGGAACAGGCGCTGGGACTCGGGCACGCCGTCGCGCAGGCCGAGCCGAACCTGACGGACGAGGACACGGCCGTGGCCGTGCTGCTGCCCGACGACCTGGTGCTGCCGATCGGAGTTCTCGGCAGGATGGCCGAGGTTCGGGCCCAGTACGGCGGCAGCGTGCTGTGTGCCTTCGACATCCCCAAGGAGGAGATCTCGCCATACGGGGTGTTCGACGTCTCCGACACGGGCGAACCCGACGTCAAGCGGGTGCACGGCATGGTCGAGAAGCCGGCGCCCGAGGAGGCACCCTCGACCTACGCCGCGGCGGGCCGCTACCTGCTGGACCGTGCGGTCTTCGACGCGCTGCGCCGCATCGAGCCGGGCGCTGGTGGTGAATTGCAACTCACCGATGCCGTGGCGTTGCTCATCGCCGAGGGTCACCCTGTGCATATCGTTGTTCACCACGGTGGCAGGCACGACCTCGGAAATCCGGGTGGCTTCCTGCGTGCCGCGGTGGACTTCGCGCTGAAGGACCCGGACTATGGGCCATCGCTGCGCACGTGGCTGGCCGAAAGAATCGAGAACGCCGACTGATGACCGAACGCGACGCGATCCGCGCTGACACGCCGGAAGGCACTGACTTCCGGTCGGTCGACGAGCAGTTGTCGCGCGTACTCGAGGCGGCCGTGCGGCCACGCCCGGTGCGTGTGGCGATCTCGGAGGCCCAGGGCCTGCTCTGTGCCGAGGAGGTGGTCGCCGAGCACGCGCTGCCAGGCTTCGACCAGGCGGCGGTGGACGGCTACGCGGTCCGCAGCGTCGACGTTCGACCGGCGGGACAGGAGCCGGTACAGCTTCCGGTGGTGGGGGAGATCCCGGCCGGTTCCCGGCAGCCGCGCAGGTTGCAGCCGGGCCAGGCGGTGCGGGTGGCGACTGGTGCGCCGCTGCCCACGCTGGCCGACGCGGTCGTGCCCACGGCGTTCACCGACGGTCACCAGGCGAAGGTCACGGTGCAGCGCTCGGTGCCGTCCGCGGCGTATGTGCGGCGGACCGGCGAGGACGTGCAGATCGGCGACGTCGCGGTGCGCACTGGTGACACGATCGGCGCGGCGCAGGTCGGTTTGCTGGCGGCCGTCGGCCGGTCCAAGGTGCTGGTCTACCCCCGGCCCCGGGTCTCGATCATCTCCGTCGGTGACGAGCTGGTCGACGTGGACCGTACGCCCTCGGTCGGGCAGGTCTACGACGTCAACTCCTACGCGCTGGCAGCGGCCGCCCGCGATGCAGGCGCCGAGGTGAGCCGGGTAGGCATCGTGCCGCTCGATCCAAAACGGCTGCGCGAGACCGTCGAGGGCAGGCTGCTCATGTCGGAGGTCGTGGTCGTCGCAGGCGGCGCGGGCGGCGCCACCGCCGACGAGGTGCACGCCGCGCTGTCCGACCTGGGCGGCATCGACCTGCACCGGGTCGGGATGCATCCCGGCTCGGCGCAGGGCTTCGGCAGGCTCGGTCCGGACTCGGTGCCGACCTTCCTGATCCCGGCCAACCCGATGAGCGCGCTGGTCGTGTTCGAGGTGATGATCCGACCGCTGATCCGCGCCGCAAGGGGAACCCGGAACCCGCACCGCAGGATCGTCGACGCGCGCCTGCTCTCACCCGTGACGTCGACGAAGGGCCGCCGGGGTTTCCTGCGCGGACAGCTGCTGCGCGACGAGAGCAACGGCGAGTACCTGGTGCAGCCGCTCGGCACGTCCGGTGCGCATTTGCTGGCCTCGCTCGCCGAGGCGAACTGCCTGATCAACGTGGACGAGGACCTCACCGAGGTCGCTGCCGGCGAGCAGGTCAAGGTCACTTTCCTGGCCCAACGGGCCTAACCTTTCCGGCGATGACCTCGCAGGCGTACGCCGGCCCGTACGGTGCCGAGCCGCGGCATCCCGGTTGGCCGGCCAAGCTGGGCCCGCTCGTCGTGCGTGCGGGCACGGTCGCCCTGCGGCCGATTCGCCTGCGCGACGGCGCGGAGTGGAGCCGGATCCGGTTGCGCGACCGGGAGTACCTGGAGCAATGGGAGCCGACCTCGACCGGCTCCTGGCACGACCGCAACGCCAGGTGGGCCTGGCCCTCGCAGTGGGCGTCCCTGCGCGGGCTGGCGCGCCGGGGACAGTGCCTGCCCTTCGCCATCACGGTGGACGGCGTGTTCGCCGGGCAGATCACGCTGGGCAACGTCATCCGCGCGTCGCTGCGGTCGGCGTGGGTCGGTTACTGGGTGTCGTCGGAGCTCGCTGGTGGCGGGGTGGCCACGGCGGCGGTGGCGCTGGTGACCGATCACGCGTTCGCGGTGGCCGGCCTGCACCGGCTCGAGGCGACCGTGCGGCCGGAGAACGGGCCGAGCCTGCGGGTGCTGACCAAGACCGGTTACCGGCAGGAGGGGCTCTTCCTGCGGTATCTCGACGTCGCGGGCGCGTGGCGTGATCACCTCAGCTTCGCCATCACCGTTGAGGAGATCGGCGACGGCGTCGCTGCGCGCCTGGTGGCCGGTGGTATGGCCCACCGTCCCCCGACGCGTTAACACTTTGTGAGTTTTTCACCCGATCTCGCGATGGTTTTCCGCGATCTGTCCGGCGAGCCTTCGGGTTTTCTGTTACTCCTGTGACTAGCGTGACGACGGTCGGAGTGGAGACGGGAGTGGGGCGGCCACGACGTCTGGTCGCGCGAATCCACGATGAACAGGCAGTACGGGGCGGGGGAGGTGACGGGAGATGCCAAGCTCACTGATCATTGTCGCGCTGGCCGCGGCATGGCTTGTCGTTCTCGTTCCCATGATCGCGCGCAAGCGTCAGGAAATCACACAAACCACCGACTCCGCGCTGGCCGCGCGAGTGGTGCGGAGCGGGAGTGCACGAAGCGAATGGCGAAGGGAGTCCGCCATGACCGGAGACGCGAAAGCAGGCGACGACCTGCCGGACGAGGACCTGGTCGACTCCGCTGACGACGAGGATCTCGACGAGGACTACGACGAGCCGGAGCCGGTTCGCAAGGCCGGCGCCGATGACTCGTCCGGCCGCCGGTACCGGCCCGGCCGTGGCGGGTTCGATCCCGAAGCCGCGGAGATGGCCGCCCGCGCGAAGTACGCCTTCCGCCAGCGGGTCGTGCTCGGGCTGATCCTCGTGGTCGTGGTGACCGCGGTCATCGCAGGATTCGTCCTGCCGATCGTGTGGTGGGCCAACGGCCTCGCCGACGCGACACTGGTCGGCTACCTCGTGTACCTGCGGCGGCAGGTCCGTATCGAGGAGGAGATCCGTCAGCGCAGGCTCGCCAGGTTCAGCAACGCGAACCGCCGCCAGGCGCGGGCGGCCGAGCCGGTCGAGCACATCGAGTTCGTCACCGCGCCGCGGCGCGAGCCAGTGGGCTCCGAACGCAAGCCGGTGCCGACCTCGCGCATCCGTAGGCAGGCGGTCGTGGTGGATCTCGAGGACGAGGACCCCGCGTTCCACGAACTCGACGAACCCGGCAGGCTTCCGTATCGGAGAGCTGTCGGAGAGTAAGGACCCCCTCGCTCGATGGGCATGGCAGGGCTGTTATGCTCATCGAGCTTCACCAGGGGCTGTAGCGCAGTTGGTAGCGCGTCTCGTTCGCATCGAGAAGGTCAGGGGTTCGATTCCCCTCAGCTCCACTGCACGTCAAAGGCCGCCCACAGTAGTGTGGACGGCCTTTTCCATTGTCGTGATAGCAGCAAAGTACAGCAGCGGCGCTACTCATCGAGGCTCTCGCCAAGACGCTTGAGCGTGTCCCGCGTCTTCTTCGACGACGCTTGCGAGTAGATCTCCATCGTCATCGAGAACTGGGCGTGCCGCAGGATGCGCATGATCACGCGCGGGTGCACATCGAGGTCGACCAGGAGTGTGCCGCAGGACCGCCGCCCGTCGTGAACGGTGATCTTCCGGACGCCGGAACGCCATTCTTGGCTGCCTGGTGAAGCGCGACCCACTTCGCGCGTCGGACCGTAGACGTACTTGCGCTTCTTCTCGCCGGTCGGGGTGGTGACCCAGACGTACGCGGCGAAGCCGTTGCGGAACGGGTAGATCGACCCCTCGCCGTTCGCGCGCCCCTTGCCCGCCATCTCAGGCCGCCTCTACGAGTCCGGCGATGTAATCGTCGACCCATTGGGGAAGAACGCGGCGATTGCCGCCGTCCTTGACTGACTTGATCTGTCCCGTGGCTATGAGTTGCTTGGTCTTTGAGAGCCCATAGCCGAGCATTTGCGCCACTTCGGACACGGTGTGAACCGTCGCGGGTTGGGGGCTGCTTCCTGTTTTGAGGGAAGATGGTCGTCATCATGTCGAAGCGTTACCCGCCCGAGGTTCGTGAGAAGGCCGTTCGTTTGGTCTTGGAACGGCTGGATGAGTTCGAGTCCCCGTATGCCGCTGCGAAGGCGATCGGCCCGTTGGTTGATGTGTATCACGAGTTGTTGCGGCTGTGGGTGAAGAGGGCCCTCGCGGAGGGATCTCAGTCGGGTGGCAAGGGAGGGCCGGGGTTGTCGGCGGGTGAGCGTGATGAGTTGCGGCGGTTGCGGAAAGAGGTCCGGGATCTCAAGCAGGCCAACGAGATCCTGAAGCTGGCTTCGGCTTTCTTCGCGCGGGAACTCGACCCGCGACACCGCTGATCGTCGGATTCATCGACGAGTACCGCCAGGTCTATGGCGTGGAGTCGATCTGTCGTGCGCTGTCGCTGCACGGAGTACAGATCGCGCCCAGGACCTATCGCAAAGCCCGCCGCCGGGCTCCGTCGGTCCGGGATATTGCTGACGCTCACGTGGAGCACGGGTTGCGTGAGCTGCGAGGGAAACCGGAGGAGATGTACGGGCGCCGCAAGATGACCCGCTACCTGCGTCGTCAGGGCCATGACGCGGCGTTCTGCACCGTTGATCGGATCATGCGCGAACTGGACATGAACGGCGTGGTGAGAGGCCGCAAGCAGCGCACCACGATCCCTGGCGGGGATGGCGTGCGTGCCGGGGACAAGCTCAACCGCGACTTCACCGCGCACGCGCCGAACCACGTGTTGGGTGGCCGGCTTCACCTACGTCTCGACCTGGGCTGGATGGTGCTACGTGGCGTTCGTGTTCGATGTTCACTCCCGCGCGATCATCGGCTGGACCACGTCGAGCACGAAGACGACCGCGCTGGTGTCCACAGCACTCAACACGGCCGTGTGGCGACGTGGCCATTACGGGCACCCGGTCGAGCCCGGCCTGATCCACCATTCCGATGCAGGCAGTCGATACACGTCGGTGAAGTTCACCGAATCCCTTGCTCTACAAGGACTATCGGCCTCCATCGGCTCAGTTGGCGACGCCTACGACAACGCTCTAGCAGAGACGATCACCGGAGGTGTTCAAAACCGAAGTCGTCAACCGGAACGGCCCGTTCAAGACCCCCACCGAGGTCGAATACGCCCTCACAAAGCCGGTCCCCTACCCGTGACGGGTCATAGCGAGCGACCAGGGGAACCCGGCCGTCGGCATCACGGATCCGGTGGATCACCGCGGCCAGGACGCTGGCCAGCTCCGGGGTCACCAGCAGCAGTCGTTCCTCGTTGTTCTTCGACGGGAGGGCGTGTCGCGCCGTAGTCCGGTCAACATGTCGGGTCATGCCCTGGTCATAGGCCGGGTGGTAGGGCACCCCGGACGTACGAACTCGTTGCCGTACATGGGTTTCGGTCCAGTCGTGGATCGGAAGCCAGGTGTCGAAAGTGCGTCGGCCGCTGCTAGCGGCCTCATCACGGCTCAGGCGTGCCTTTTTCAGCCGCGCCCGCGACTCCGCGGCGCGCAGGCCCATGCAGTTCAGCAGGCGGGCCGGACGGCCCAGATCGCCGAGCACGGCGACCAGTTGCGTGATGAGTTTCCTTGCAGGGCCTCGCTTCTGATCCGAAGTGCAGTAGCGAGCCGAGGCGGAAGGCCGGCGCCCGCGGCGAACCTGGTCGAGGAGCAGCCCTTGCTCGCGGTGGCGTTGTTCGTAGCGCACCCCGTAGTGCTCCGCGTCTACTACGAGCAAGCCGCGCTCCAGGGCGACGTCGTGGACACCTCCGACTCCGACCCACAGCGCGGCACTCAGGCGTACCTGACCGCACGCACGCGACATGGCCAGCGGCGAGCAACTCCGGGCGGGCCTGGAAGTAGCCGATATCCGAACAGGACAGTCCAGTACCGTCTTCGGCGGCGTGTCGGTCGGCCAGGTTACCGCCGACGGGACCAGCATCGGACTTCAGGTCCTGCTCGGCGGCGACCCGGCGCTCGTGACCTACGCTCGTACCTCGACCTGAGCGGACCTGATCACGGTTCAAAACCGGACGCGAACGCGCCCATCGCTGTCAGCGATCGCCCGCGGTGGCCCGGTATTTCTGCACATCGAGTTTCGGGCGCCTTGCCCGGAACTTCCACTGTCCGTCTTCCTTGACGATCTCGTCGTGGTAGACCGCGCTGGCAGCGACGACCGGTTCCGTTCCGCCGATCTCGATCCGCATGGCGTAGCACGTGCCCTCGACGTGGTCGGCTCGCTCGGTCAGCAGATAGTTGCAGTTCCAGTGCCTGGTGGGCGGTTCCCGGTCGAGGTCGTTGCCCAGCGCCACCAACTTTTCCCTGCCCTGGTAAGTATTTCCGGCGATATGCCCGGTGCTGGGCACGAAAACCCCGTCGCGGGTGTAGCAGGACGCGTACGCTTCGCCGTCGTTGGCGTCAATCGAGTGAGCGTAGCGCGCGTAGAGATCCTGGATCTCGAAGCGGTCTTCGGCAGTCAGCGCCATGAGAGATTCCTTTCAGTACGGTGCTCGGTCGACTGTCAGCACAATCTTTCCCAGGTAGTTCTCCGAAGCCATGTAACGTTGCGCGTCGTTGGCGCGTTCGAGCGGAAAAGTGCGCGCCACCAACGGATCCAGCGAGCCATCGACGATCAGGTCAAGCACGTCTTTGGCGCAACTGGCGACAACGGCGGCGTACTCGTCCATGGTCCGGGTGCGGAAGCTGACGCCCAGTAGTTCGAGTCGCTTCCTGGCAAGGACGTCAAGATCGGCCTCCCCGACATTGCCGGCGAGGCGGCCAACCGAAACCAGACGCCCCTTCACGGCCATCTCCGCCATCAGCTGCGCCAGCCACGGACCACCCACGAGGTCGATGACAACGTCCACACCGGACTCGGTCTCGGCACGGACTCGATCGGTCAGGTCTTCGGTGCGGTAGTTGATCCCGACATCGGCTCCCCGTTCGAGCAGATAAGCGCGCTTGGCCTCGGTGCCGGCAGTCGCCAGGAGAGGTTTGGCGTGCCACGCGCGGGCCAACTGCACGGCGGCGAGGCCGACGCTGGATGTCGCGCCCGTGATCAGCACGCTCTCCCCAGGCGTCATCCGGGCAGTGGTGCGCAAGGCGTTGTGCGCGGTGATGAACGCGACCGGCGTCGCCGCGGCCCGCGGCCAGTTCAGCCGCTCCGGTTTGGGAAGGACAAGCCGGTGGTCGACGGCGACGTACTCGGCATAGCCACCTGAGCACATCGACATCACCTCATCGCCCACGTCGATTCCGGTGACGTCGTCTCCCACTGCCTCGATCACTCCGGCGACCTCGAGCCCTGCGATCGTGACTTCCCCGCGGCGCGCGGTGGCATGCTGCTGGTAAGTGCCGGCTCGCTGGGCGAGATCCGCTCGGTTCACCCCGGCCGCCCGCACGGCGATCACGACCTCGACAGGGCCGGGCACCGGTCGGGGTACCTCATGCGGCTCGAGGGTGTTCCCATCGGCCGTCCGTGCGATGACCATCGCTTTCATCGACACCCTCCTTAGTGGACGCCACCGTTGACGTCCACGGTGGTTCCGGTCATGTAGCTGGACGCGTCTCCGGCGAGGAAGCCAATGACCTCCGCAACCTCACGCGGATCCGCGGCACGCCGGAGCGGGATCCGCGTGCGGCGCTTCGCGATCTCGTCCGGGTCACTGGCGCGCAACATGGGCGTGTCCACATGGCCGGGTGCCACCGCGTTGACTCTGATCCCGTATGGCGCCAGCTCAGGCCCCAGGCTGCGGGTCATTCCGATCACAGCGGCCTTGGACGCGGCATACGCGACGTCAAAGCCGCCCATCCGGGCGGTGACCGAGGCTACGTTCACCACCACCCCGGGGCTGCCTTCGGTGACCAGTGCCCGGACGAACTGCTGGGTCAGCCGGAACGCGGCGGCGAAGTTCACCGCGAACACGTCATCGAGGTAGTCGGCGCCGGTGTCGAGGAACGGCACCGCACCGAACACACCCGCGTTGTTGACAAGCACCCGCGGGGTGCCGCGCTCGGCAAGGATCGAGGTGAACAGCTCCGCCTCCGCGTCAGGCGCGCACAGGTCGAGCCGGTAGGCGGTGTATCGGTCTTCGGGCTCACGCCGACGATCCACGCCGAGCACCTCCCATCCCCGCGCCGCCAGCAGCTGGCAGGTGTGCCGGCCGATCCCGCCACGGCTGCCGGTGACGACGGCGAGACCCTGGTTCATCGGCCCGCGTCCTCAAGCCGGAGCCGCCGGGTGTCAGGCATCCGCAACGCGGCCGCCATGCCGATCACGGCCGTCGTCATCACCAGGAACGCGGGCGAGTAGGTGATCCCGGTCTGTTCCACCAGCAGCGCGCCGATGAAGGGAGCCATCCCGACAAAGGCGACCAGACCTACGTTGTAGCCAATCCCGGCGCCGGTCGCGCGCACCTCGGTGCGGAAGAGTTCGGCCTGGATCGGTCCGAGTGAGCCGTGGAAGAACGCCAGCGGCAACGCGATCATCAAGCCGCCGCCGAGCGCGGCTGGCATCCCGCCGGAGCTGGCGACGAGAAATCCCGGCAAAGCGAGAACCAGGGTTCCCCCGGCGCACAGCAGGAACGCGCTGCGCCGGCCAAACCGGTCACCATAGGCGGCCGCGAGCGGAATGGCGAGAATCAGGAACCCGAGAAGCAGGAACGTAATGGTCTGGGTCTGGCCGGAGCTGAGTTCCGTGGTGTCTTTCAGATAGGTCGGGAAGTAGGTGATCACCATGTAGTGCGCCGTTCCGAGTGCGGTGAGACCGGCGATCAGCAGCATGGGCCGCCAGCCGGAGCGGAACACGTCGCGGATTGGTTGCCGGGCGGACGGCGTTTTCGGTTGCGCCTGCTCATAAACGGGCGACTCCTCGGTGCGGAGCCGGACGTACAGCGCGATCCCGCACAGGGCACCCGCGAGGCAGAACGCCAGGCGCCAGCCCCAGACGTTGTAGGCCTGCTCGCTCAGGCCGGCGTTGACGAGCACGCTGACCAGCGCGCCGAGTAGCACACCGAGCTGAGCGAACACTGTGATGAGCGAGGTCCACCTGCCCCTCCGCTCGGCGGGAGCGTGCTCGGCGATAAGGATCGCGGCGTTCCCGAACTCACCGCCGAAGGAGAGGCCCTGGAACAAGCGAAGCACGACAAGCAGGATGGGTGCCAGCACCCCGATCTGCGCATAGGTCGGAAGCAGGCCAATGGCTATTGTGGACAGTCCCATGAGGATGATCGAACTGGCCAGCGCGTTGCGTCGGCCGATCGTGTCGCCCAGTCGGCCGAAGACGAGACCACCGAGTGGCCGGGCCAGGAACGCGACGCCGAACACGGCAAGCGTCGCGAGAAAACCGCCCGCTCCACTGCCCTCGGGGAAGAACGCGGCCGCGATGGGCGCGACGAAGAAGCCATAAATGCCGAAATCGAACATCTCGATCAAGTGGCCGAACGACGCACCGAACACGGCACGGTTAGCCGGTTTTCCTGAGCCGGGGGTGGCGGAACTCCCCGCCGCCGCGGGTCTTGCGGACGTCGTGCGTGGAGCGACATTGCTCTGCGCGTCGGACATGAGAATCCCACTCCTTGTTCTAGCCAACTGGTTCCGCGGGCGCGGGGTGGACGAGCGCGGGACTGAGCCGCCCGATATCGGGAACCCCGCACAGCCTCATCGCGGCAATGAGTTCTTCGGTGAGCAGCCCGAGCACCCGCGACAGCCCGGCCTGCCCGGCCACGGCAAGCCCCCAGTACTGGGCCCTGCCGATCAGCACCGCTCTGGCGCCCAAGGCCAGTGCCTTGAGTACGTCGAGGCCGTGCCGGATGCCGCCATCGAGGTACACCTCGACCTCTCCCGCCGCCGCGACGATCTCGGGAAGCCGGGCCGCGGTGCCCCGCGTGTCCGGCAAACAGTGCCCGCCGTGGTTGGACACAACGAGGCCGGCGAACCCGAGCTGGGCACACAATCGCGCGTCCTCGGCGGTTTGGATTCCCTTGACCACAATGGGAAGGTCGGTCAGCGAGCGAAGCCATTCGAGATCGCGCCAGGTGAGTGCCGGGTCGACGTTCTCCACCAGCAGGCCACTGTCATTGGCCAGTGCGGGCAGCTCCAGCTCAGCGAACGTGCCCCAGGCACGCTGGCCCTCGGCCGACCGCAGCCGGGCACGTTCCTGGGTCACCACGCCTGGGTTGTCGACGGTCACGACCAGTGCGGCACAACCCGTCCGGACGGCGTGCTCGACAAGTGTCCGCAGCAGACCCCGGTCCCGGAGAAAGTAGAGCTGTGACCACACCGGACCACTGGCGACCGAGTTCACCGCGCCCAGACCATGGCTGGACACCGCGCTGACCACGGTGATCACGCCGTGGGAACCGGCGGCGCGCGCCGAGGCCAGCTCACCGTCGGGATGCACCCTGGCAGCCGCGCCGATCGGCGCGAGCATGACCGGCAAAGCCACGTCGTGCCCCAGTATCCTGGTGGTCACGCGAGTCGTGCTGACGTCGATGAGCACTCTCGGCCTGAGCTGGACCGCGTCGAATGCGGCCCGGTTGGCGGCATCCGTCCGGCCAACCGGATCTCGTTCGGTGCCGAACATGAGCCCGAAGATCCGCGGCGGCAGTATCGTCCGAGCCTGTTCGCGGTACGCGTCGACGGACCTGAGGTCGTCTACTTCGGACCAGAATTCCATGGCTACTCAGTCGCCGGACACGATCTGCTGCGGCATCCCAAGCAGCCGCTGCCGGTCACCCGCCGTTGTTTCGACCAGCAGATGCAGCTCGTCACCGCCGTCATGCAAGACGTAGTCGAGGTCGGTTTCGGAATCGATGACGATGCGGCCACTCATCAGCCGTGGCAGTCCGGCCTCGTCAAGCCGCTTCCGGGTCGCCGTAGCGTCGTCTCCGCGTACCTGGATGTGGTGCAACCCCTCGCCCTGCTCGTCGATGAAGGTCTGGTACGGTCCGGGCCCGGTGGGCTGGATCACCTCGAAATACACACCGCCGACGGAGACGGTGCCGATCCGCATCGAGTAATCCACCGGCTGTCCGTGAAACACCGTGTCGCGGTGGTCAAGCTCGCGGAAATCGTAGACGCGCCAGGGCCCCCAACCGAGTGTCTTGCGGTAGGAGCGAATAGTCGCGTCCAGGTCTCGCACCACGATGGCGACCTGGACCACGGAGATGTCCGACTCGTTGGTGAAGTCACCCGAGGGCGTGGTCGATGCCGGTTCCGTCATGATGTCATCTCCCTGTGGTCAGCAGAAGGATCAGCGCTTGAACGCATCTGCAAGCCTGACGAACGCGCCAGCAACGGGATGATGGCGCGGACGATCTCCTGGTGATCAGGATGTTCGCGGTAGGCCTTGAAAGCCGTTTCGTCCGGAAAGGACGCGGCGACACCGAAATCAACGTTCCCATCGACCAATCCGATATCACGTCCACAGTGGAACGAGAGGATTCCGGGAGCGCGGCGGGCGTAGTTCCGCAGGGACTGTTCGATCTCGTCGATCTGCTGTGCGGTGGCGTTGTCGTTCCAGGTGAACGACACAATGTGTAGCACGCCTTCACCATTCATCGTTCTGACCTCCTATTTTCTGGCTCACGGCGACCAAGTTCCTCCCACCTGTCCACCAGTGAGAACTGGAAGGCGCGGGCGAACTGCACAAGGGAAACAGGATGCACGCCGAGTTCGCTGAGCAGATCGAGTCGACGGTCCACAATAGCTTTCGCCTCGTCGGCGTTCAGCCCGTAATCGTCGGTGAGGTCGTCAATCGTGGCGGCCCGCGCGCGCTGGGCGGCGGCGGGATCGTGTGCCCAGTCCCGCAGCAGCTTCATGACCTGGTAAGTGCTCATCGTGCTTCCCCGGTTCGCACGGCGGCGACGGCGGCGCCGATCCACCATGGTTCAATGGGTTCGTAGAAGAACCGTTCGACCGCACCGTTTGGCAGACAGCCCCGCACCGTGAGCCAGTTGCGGACCTCGTGCCCGCCGCTGCCGAGGTGCCGCTCGATGTCCTCGTCACTGAACCCGGTCAGCCAGTCCACATCGTTGCGGGCGAAGCGATCCAGGAACTCCCGGTCGAACTCTGGGTTGAGTCGGCCATGATCGGGGCCGCCGATCCAGTGGGAAAGCCCACCCGTGCCGATGACCGCCACTCTGGCGTCCACCGCGCTGGCGCGGATCGCCTCGCCGAGCGCCCGCCCGAACGCCAGTGACCGGGCGAGCCGGGGGAAGGGCCTGCTCAGGCAGTTCTGGAAGATCGGGACCACCGGCAGGTCCATGTCCGGTGTGATGAAGTGCAGCGGGCTGAGGAAGGAGTGGTCCAGCCGCATCTGCTCGGACAGGGCCGGTTCGCAGCCCCGGTCGAGCAAACCGTCGATCACGTCGGCGCTTAGCTTGCGATGGCCGGCCAGCTTGTACATGGGCATGTTGTCGGCCCAGCCCTCGTAGCTGTCGGCGCGTCCGACACACCACTGAGGAAAGAGATCGTAGAAGTAGCTGTTGAAGTGGTCGCTGCCGAGCACCACCAGAACATCTACTTTGGACTCCACAAGTTCTTGCCGGACTCGGTGATAGGCGGCGTAACAGGCCTCCCGCAGCTCGTCTGCGACGAGTTCGGGTTGGCCCACCATCAACGACGAATGTGTCAGCGCGTACGCGCCCACGATGTCGGCCATCAGTTCTCCTCCTTTGGATCGCGCTCGGGGTCGCGCGCGGCGGTGGGGTCGGCGCCGCCGAGAAAGTCACTGATCAGGTTCACGAACTCGGCGGCCCACTCGATCTGTGCCCAGTGGCCGCAGCGCGGGAAGACATGCAGGCGCGCCTGAGGTAGCAGGCCGGCCATCGTCCAGCCGACCTCGACCGGGATGATCTTGTCGTCACGGCCATGCACGATCAGCGTCGGTGTCTGCACACCGCGCACCCGGTCCTCGTCCAGCACGAGGTTGTCGCCGGTGTGGCGGGGGTCGTGGAACATGGCCCGGTAGGTCTCCTGCACCCCCGGCGCGGCGCTGGCCTGATATCGTGCGTGCACCAAATCGTCGGTGACGATGGAGGGGTCGAAGGCGAAGTAGTTCGTCATGAGCTCCCGCATGGCCCGTGGCGACGGTTCATAGGCGCGTAAGGCCGCCAAGCCTTCGGTGGGCACCATCCCGATCCCGGGCGCTCCCATCAGCACCATGCGGTTGAGCCGGTCGGGACTGCGCTGTGCGATGTGCAGCGCGACCAAACCGCCCATGGAGTTCCCGACGATCGAGACCCGGGGCAGCTCGAGTGCGTCGAGGAAGCCGAGCGCGTGGTCGACCCACGTCCGCACGCCGTAGCGGATGTCGGCCGGCCGTTCCGTGCTGCCGTAGCCGACGAGTTCGGGTGCGAGCACCCGAAATCGCTTGGCCAGTCCCGGAATCGTGTGCATCCAGTTGGCCCATGCCGAGACACCTGGTCCGGATCCATGCAGCAGGACGACCGGCTCACCGGTTCCGCTGTCCAGGTAGTACGTGTCGATACCGGCAGCCCGAATCCGGTTGCCCACGACGTGATCGCTCGCGATCGTCATTGATCCACCTCCGGCCGGCCCGTGGCCGGCGTCGTCTGGGATGAACGAGAGCGTAGCTATTATCTATGAACAATTCAACGCGTTGGCAGGGCGAAATCTCGAACCCGCTGGCTGGGCAGTCCAATTATGACCAAACGTGATACTATGAACGCACCCAATCGTGGACGGCGAGTCGCGACTGACACCAAGGGAGCGAAGGTGGCGAGGAACAGCTCACGGGCCCAGCAGGTGGCCGATGAGATCGAGACCGAACTCCTGACTTCTCGTGCCCCCGCCGGATCACGAGTCGGGCTCCGCACGGAACTGATCCAGCGCTTCGAGGTCAGTCCTTCTGTCATGAACGAGGCGTTGCGCATCCTGCGTGACCGTGACCTGATCACGGTGAAGCCTGGTGTCAACGGCGGTGTTTTCGTCGCCAGTCACACGCCCCACGTCCGGCTCGCGGGCATGGACCTGTGGTTTCGCGGCGGCAACCAGGATCCACGGCAACTTTTCGAGGCGCGCGCCTACCTGGAGGACGTGTTCGCGCGCGTGGCCCTCAGCAGGGCAACGCCTGAGGATATTCGCGCGATGGAATGGGCGCTCGACGAGATCCGTGGAGCCTCTTCGGACGCGCATAGCTATCTCAACGCGAACATGCGGCTACACGTGGCTATCGCGAGGGCATCTCGGATCGACGCGCTCGTCGGCCTGCACCAGGCCATCACCGCGATCTTGACCGACAGCCTCGTGCGTGCCGAGTACATCGCCGGCCATGACAAGCTCCTGCGGCACAACATCGAGGTGCACGCCAACATGGTCGCGGCGATCCGGGACCAGAACTCGGACGCACTGGAGAAAACGCTGAGCCTGCACCGGCGGGACATGATCCGCGACGATATGCCCGAGGCCTCGCCCCCGGTTGACGACATCGCCTGAACACACCCGCCCGAACCTGACTGGCTGAAACAGGCCCTGCGACGCCGGCACGGCACTCATGCCACCGCCCGGCGCCAGCGCAGCCGGGCGGTACGCGCCTCGGGGGTTCCGTCCTCCAGCCGTGCGAGCAGTTCGAGTTCGCCATCGCGCCACCGGGCGGTCCGGACGAGCTCGGCACCGACCCAGTTCGGGAAGAGGCTCAGGTCGACCTGGTGTCGCACCTGGTCGCCGCACACGGAAAACGTTCCACAGTAAGCCAGAAAACTTTGGTAGGCGGCCACTTTCTCGGCGTCGTCGGCATCCCATTGCCCACCGGTCGCGAATGGGGGCCGGTCGCTTGCCGACACCATGCTCAGCATTCGTCCGTCCGATGTGTACACCAGGACGCCGCGGGGCCGAGCGCCCATCGGGTACACCGTCCGGCCGTCGTCGTAGTCCTGCACCCAGTCCACGATCTCCCAGCTGCCCACGATGTCAGCCGATTCCATGGCAACCTCCCACCTCAAACCGAGCAGCTCGCGACCTTCAGCCGTCGATACTAGTACTAGTTTCGGCCGATCTAACAGTCAGATCGGCAAAAGTTGCGAACTTTCTCTTGTAACGTTCATGAACAATCGCTAGCGTGATGGCGGCCACAACACGACTGACGCCGGGCCGAGTACGCCCGGGCCGGCGTTGGCCGGACCGCGAGTGACCGGGTGGGCTCCAAATCCAACATCAAGTCCCCACGCCAGACCGCAACTCGCTGAATCCACTCTCTGATTCCCCCAGTCAAGGAGAGCAAGCCATGACGGATGCGCAGCGCAGCGTGGCGCCGCCCGCCACCAACGTCGTCTCGCAAGTGGACCCGCCCAACCGGCGCCGAGCGGTTATGGCCGCGACTGTCGGCCATTTCGTGGAGTACTACGACTACACGGTCTACGGCTACTTCGCGGCGATTATCGGCACCCACTTCTTCCCGACCTCAGACCCGGTCGCCTCGGTGATGGCCGCGTTCGCCGCCTTCGCGCTGGCCTTCGCCGCCCGCCCGATCGGCGGCCTGGTGTTCGGGCACTTCGGTGACCGCATCGGCCGGCGCACGGTCCTGTCGGTGTCAATCCTGATGATGGGACTGGGTTCGCTGATCATCGGCGCCCTTCCGTCCTATGCCGCAATCGGGGTCTGGGCGCCGATATTGCTTGTCTTCGCCCGCCTCATGCAGGGTTTCTCCACCGGCGGGGAAAACGCGGGAGCCTCAGCGTTCCTCGTGGAATACGCGCCGGCGAACCGCCGGGGACTCGCCACCAGCTGGCAGCAGTTCGCGTTGATTCTGGCGCTGCTGGCCGGTTCCGGGGTGTCCGCGCTGCTGCGTGCGACCATGCCCGAGGCGGCGTTCAACGACTGGGGATGGCGGCTGCCCTTCCTGCTCGGTGCGCTGCTGGCAGCCGTCGGCCTCTACCTACGGCTGCGGCTGGAGGACACGCCCGCCTTTCAGCGCCTGGCAACCACCTCGGAGGTCGCCCGGGTTCCCATCGTGGAAGCGATCCGGGAACACGGCCGCGCCGTGCTGACGTGCGGCCTTTTCTACATCTCCCCCGGAATCGCCTCATACATCCTGCTGATCTACATGCCCACCTACGCCAGCACCGTCTTCGGACTGCCCGCCTCGCAGGCGCTGCTCAGCAACACCATCGCACTCGCGCTCCTGCTCGCACTCATCCCCGTGCTCGGGGCACTGTCCGACCGCGTTGGCAGGAAACGATTGCTGATCATCTTCAACGCTGGGCTGGTTATCGCCACCTATCCGCTGATCCTGTTGTTCGCCAACGGAACGTTCACCTCTGTCCTGGTCGCCCAGCTGGTTTTCGCCGCGCTGTTCGCGTTCTTCTTCGGACCGGGCACCGCGATGGCGGCGGAGCTCTTTCCCACCCGGGTGCGCTACACCGGGTTCGCCATCGGAAACAACGTCGCCACCGCGCTATTCGGCGGCACCGCGCCATTCATCGCGACGTGGCTGATCGCCGGCACCGGGAACACGACATCACCGGCACTCATGCTTATCGCTGGTGGACTTGTCTCGCTCATTGTTGTCCTGCGGATGCGGGAAACCTCTCGCCTGCCACTCCAGTAAATCCCACCAGCCAAGGAGATTCTCATGCCTGACGATTCGACTCCTGACAGGTCGGCCATGTCCGTCGTGCAGGTCGCCATTGTGGTGCGTGACCTCGAGGCCACGATCCGGGCGTACCGCCGTGCCCTGGGCTGGGGACCATGGCGGGTCTATGACTTCCGCGAGCTGGCGCATCACAGCACAGCGGTTCGTGGAACCCCGGCCACGTACGCGATGCGCACCGCCCTCACCCGCGTCGGCCAGGTCGACTTCGAGATCATCGAACCGCTCGGCCCCAGCCCCTACCAGGAATTCCTGGACAGCAACGGGCAGGGACTGCACCACATCCAGTGCCGGAGCGACGATCCCGCCGGAATGCGTGTGCGACTGGAGGAATCCGGTTTGCCAGCGCTCATGGGCGGACACATCAGGGTCAGCGCTGACGTCGACCTCGAGTACGCCTATCACGACGGCGGCGATGCCCTGCACCTGATACTGGAAACAACCTACGGCGACAGGGAACAGCTGCTGAGTCTGCCGACCACCATCATGTCCGGGGACTGACGACCCCGCCACAGCCGCGGGGAGGGGTCTGTTACAGACCCGGGCTTCGCCCCCGGACCCCGAGCTGCGGTTCAGTGTTCGAATAAGGTCCCCAAGGTCCACCGAGAATTCCATTTTTTTGCGTTCTGACCTGCGGTCTTGTATTCAGAGTAACCCTCTCGCTTACTACATGAGCGAGAGGTGGATCTCAGCCCCATCATCGATCTCGATCGGCTCGCCGGTTTATTGACGCGAAGTTGCACAGAAGCCCAGGCGGGCGCGATGTGCCGGCTTGCGTGACGCGTTGGGCGAACTCGTCGCCGCGGGCGGGGCCATGCTCGCTGCCTTGGCAGCGAGCATGGCTTTGTAACGGTCGCGGGTTCCTGCGTCGATCAGGCGTAGGTGGAGCAAACGGTAGGCGAGCGCGAAGGCAGTCACCATCAGATCGCACGCCAGCACCGCGAAGGCGGGTGGACATCCTGGTCATCGCCGGCAAGCAGGTGGCCGAGTTCGTGCGCGAGCGTGAAGCGCCGCCGGGCGTCCCGCCTCGTCGACTCGTGCCAGGGCATCACAAGCCAGCGATCGACCTTGCTCGACATATATCCTCCCCGGCTGAGGTTCGGACCACGGGCCTGCCATGGTTGTGGATAACCGAGGGCCATGATGTCCCAGTCGACCGTCACGTTGCACAGGTCCGCGATCCGGGCGAGATCGACAGAGGAGAACACGCTCGGGAACACTGGGCACCCGGCGACATTCGCAAGTCGAGGGCAAGATGGCGAAAGATCGACCCGCCAGACCGCATCGAAAGGGACCGGCAATCGCTGATGGATTTCGACGAGCTCGACTCCCTGCGCCGCAACGATCCGGCGTGGCGGCTGCTGCGCGCCGACAACGCGCCGCTGGTGCTCGGGTTCCTCAGGAAGGTCTTCGTCGACGACAATGTCCGGTCGATCTCGGCCACCGCGCTGGTCAGTCGGCTGGACGACGAGCTGTACGCACTCAACGAGAGGCTCGGCGAAGGCACGTTTCCCAAGCCGGCCAAGGCTTACCTGGACGATTGGGCGGCACCGGGGAACGGGTGGTTGCGCAAGTACTACCCGACCGGTTCCGACGAAGTGCATTTCGATGCGACTCCGGCCGTGGAGAAGGCGCTGACCTGGGTCGATTCGCTTCGGGCACGCTCGTTCGTGGGCACCGAATCCCGCCTCAACACGATCTTCGAGCTGCTGCGCCAGATGGCCTACGGAGCGGAGACCGATCCGGACGTCCGGCTGGCCGAGCTGCACCGGCGGCGCACCGAGCTCGACGCCGAGATCAACCGGGTCGCCGGTGGTGACTTCGCCGTGCTCGACGATTCGGCGCAGCGGGATCGCTACCAGCAGTTCGCCGCGACCGCGCGTGAGCTGCTGGCCGACTTCCGCGAGGTCGAAGCCAATTTCCGTGGGCTCGATCGGGCACTTCGCGCGCGCATCGCCGGGTGGGAGGGGAGCAAGGGGCAGCTGCTCGACGAGGTGGTCGGCAACCGCACCACCATCGCCGACTCGGATCAGGGACGCAGCTTCCAGACGTTCTACGACTTTCTCCTTTCGCACGAACGGCAGTCCGAGCTCACCGACCTGCTCGAGAAGGTGCAGTCCCTGGATGCCGTCGGCGAACCCGACCCGCGCATGCGGCACATCCACTATGACTGGCTCGACGCGGCCGAACGCACCCAGGCGACGGTGCGGCTGCTGTCGGAACAGCTGCGGCGGTTCCTCGACGACCAGGTGTGGCTGGAGAACCGCCGCGTGATGGACATCCTGCACAGCATCGAGTCGTCCGCGCTCGAGCTCCGCGAGCACCCCATCCCGGCTCTTACTTGCGAACTCGACGGCACGGCACCGGTTGTCGCGCTGCCGATGGAACGTCCGCTCTACACCCCGAAGGAGAAGGTCCCGCTGGACAGCGCCGGCATCGCCGCGGCCGACGAGGACGTCGACGCGTCCGCCCTCTTCGAACAGGTCTACGTGGATCGTGAGCGGTTGTGCGGCAACGTACGCCGTGAGCTACGCGAACGTACCCAGGTCGGGCTGAGTGAGGTGCTGGAGCGCCGACCGCTCGAACAGGGGATGGCCGAGCTGGTCGGCTATCTCTCCCTCGGCGATCCGGCCTTCCAGGTCGTCTTCGACGAGACGACGCGTGAACAGGTGCGCTGGATCGACGACACCGGGGTGGAGCGGGTGGCGACCATACCGCGGGTGACGTTCACGCGTGCCTTGAGCAGCGACGGTTCTGTCGGTGAGCGCCCCTAGCATGAGCAGCGTGTCCACATCGTTACGCCGAGACGAGCTCGACCTGCCGTTGGTCATCACGCACCTGATGAAGGGGGTGGTCTACGCGGACAGCCAGGAAAAGGCCTGGCGTCACCTGTTGCCGCTGCAGGCCCAGGTGCGTGACTACGTCGGTGTGATGGGCCTGACCGTGGTCGTCGACGAGGCCGAGGGTTATGCCTTCCTGCGGTCGAAGCCCGACGACGAGGCCGACGACGGGAAACTGCCCCGGCTGATCCCGCGGCGTGCCCTGTCCTTTCACGTGAGTCTCGTGCTGGCCCTGCTGCGGAAGAAGCTGGCGGAGTTCGACGCATCCGGTGCTGAGACCCGGCTGATCCTCACCAGGGATCAGCTCGTCGAGATGGTGCGGATGTTCCTGCCCGAGAGCAGCAACGAGGCACGGCTGGTCGACCAGATCGACACCCAGCTCACCAAGATCGTCGAGCTCGGCTTCCTGCGGCGGATCACCGGGCAGGAGGCCGCGTACGAGGTGCGGCGCATCCTCAAGGCGTTCGTCGACGGGCAGTGGCTGGCCGAATTCGACCAGCGGCTCGCCGAGTACACCGCGCAGCTCGGTGGGGGAGAGGACGAGGACTGATGGGCGGCCTGTTCAGCGCGGCCGGTCTCGACATCGAGGCGGCCGAACTCGCCGGTTACCGGCTGGAGCGCCTGGAGGTCTACAACTGGGGCACCTTCGACCAGCGGGTGTGGACATTCCACCCCGAAGGGCGCAACAGCCTGCTGACCGGCGACATCGGCTCCGGGAAGTCCACCATCGTCGACGCGATCACCACATTGCTCCTGCCTGCCCATCGCATCTCCTACAACAAGGCGGCGGGAGCCGAGGCGAAAGAGCGGCACCTCCGCTCGTACGTCCTCGGTTACCACAAGTCCGAACGCAACGAGGCGACCGGTGCGTCTCGGCCGGTCGGGCTTCGAGATCGCCGCTCGTTCTCGGTCGTCCTCGGTTCCTTCACCAACCGTGGTTACGACTCGACGGTGACGCTGGCACAGGTGTTCTGGTTTCGCGACGCGTCCGTCGGTCAGCCGGACCGGTTCTACGGGACAGCGGACCGGGACCTGACGATCGCGGGTGACTTCGCCGACTTCGGCGGGGACGTCGCGATGCTCAAGCGCAGGCTGCGCAAGCAGGATGTTCGCGTCCACGACCACTTTCCCGCTTACAGCAAGGACTTCTGCCGACGGCTCGGCATCGAGTCCGAGCAAGCGATGGAGCTGTTCCACCAGACCGTTTCGATGAAGTCGGTCGGCAACCTGAACGATTTCGTCCGTTCCCACATGCTGGAGCCGTTCGACGCCGCCGACTGGACCAACCGGCTGGTCAACCATTTCGAAGACCTGACCAAGGCACACGAAGCCGTGCTCAAGGCACGAACCCAGCTCACCCTGCTCGAACCGCTGCTCGCCGAATGCGACGCCTACGACGAGCTCGACTCGCGGATCACGACGGCCAAAGCCGCACGCGAAGCCCTGCGATTCTACTGCGCGGATCGCAAAGCGGCGTTGCTGAGCGAACGTCTGACCGCGTTCGCTGGTCAGATCGGTGAGCAGCAGACGAACCTGACGGATGCGAAGGCCGACTTGGAATGGCTGCGCCGAAAGGAGCGCGATCTCGAGATCGAGCGCGCAGGCTGCGGTGGCGACCGCATCAGCCAGCTCGAAGCCGAGATCGCCGTCGAGGAGAAGGAACATGTCCGGCGCAAGGGCCGATCCGACCGCTATCACGAGTTACTGACTTCGGTTGGCTTGCCTGCCGTCGCGAATCCGGCCCAGTTCATCGCGCGGCAGCGTGATGTCGCAGACAAAACGGCGGCTATCGACCAGGAACAGGCCGATCTGGAGAATCAGCTCACGGATATCACGGTGGAACGCCGTGAGTTCGGCACCGAAGCCAAGGAACTGAACGCGGAACTATTGAGCTTGCGGGAGCGGCGCAGCAATATCCCCAAGCGCAGCTTGGACGTGCGGGATGCGCTGTGCGCGGCGTTGGGGGTGGATGTCGCCGAGCTGCCATTCGCCGGCGAACTCATCCAGGTCCGTGTGGACTGCGCCGCCTGGGAAGGCGCCGCCGAACGGCTCCTGCACAGCTTCGGGCTGTCGATGCTGGTCGCGAGCGACCACTACGAAGCTGTTTCCGAGTGGATCAACGAACGGCATCTCGGCATCAAGCTCGTCTACTACCGAGTGCCCGAACGGCTGGGGCAGACGCCGTCCGCGCCGCTTTCGGAGCGGTCTTTGTTCGCCAAGCTGGAAATCAAGGACTCGCCGTTCTCTGCATGGCTGGATCGCGAGCTGGCACACCGCGCCGACTACGAGTGCGTGGACACCATGGTCGAGTTCCGGCGTGCCGCCAAAGCCGTCACCCAAGCCGGACAGATCAAAGGGGCTCGCGGCAGGCACGAGAAGGACGACGCCCGCGGGATCGACGATCGCCGTCACTACGTATTGGGCTGGGACAACCAGGCGAAGATCGACACGCTGCTCGACCAGGCGAACCGGCTTCAGGTCCGGCTGCGCGACCTCGACCGCCGGGCGGCGAAGGTCAAGGCCGATCTGACCGCCAAGCGCGGGCTCGCCACCACGCTTACCCTGCTGGCGGAATTCAGCGGGTTCGCCGACATCGACTGGCAAGCCTCGGTGAACCACATTGCCGCACTCGGCGAAGAGAAGCGCCGCCTGGAGCAGCAATCGGACGAGCTGAAACGACTGACCGCAGAGCTGGCTGTCGTCGGCACGCAGATCGAGGCGGCGGAAAAGGCCAAAGACAAGGCCCAGACGGAACTCGGAAAGCTCAGCGGCCAGCGCGAAGCAGCTGAGAAACAGCTGCGCGACACGAAGACCACGTTGGACGAACCGGCGGCCGAATCCGCAAAGATGTCATTTTCTCTCGTAGGCAAGCGCATCGGATCCCGGAGCCTTGCCACCCCGGAAGACTGTGACACGTGCCGCATCGAAGTGAACGACGAGATCACCACGGAGATCGACCGGCTCACCGGCAGGCAGAACAAGGTTGCGGCTCGTGTGGTCGGAAAGATGGGTGATTTCCGCAAGGCGTACCCACTGGAAACCGAGGAATTCGACAATTCGGTGCAGTCCGCGGGCGAATACCGTTCGTTGCACGACCGGATAGCATCCGACGATCTGCCCCGGTTCGAGTCCGAGTTCAAGACCTACCTCAACACCAACACCATCCGCGACATCGCGGGATTCCACTCCCAGCTGACCAAGCAGGCGGAGCTGATCAAGCAGCGGATCGAAACCATCAACGACTCGCTGGTCGACATCGACTACAACCCCGGCCGGTTCATCCGGCTCGAGCCACATCCCACGGTGAACGTCGAAATCCGCGACTTCCGCAAGGATCTCCGGGACTGCACCAGCGGATCGCTGAGCGGCGACGACTCGAACCAGTACTCCGAACAGAAGTTCCTCCAGGTGAAGGCCCTCGTCGAACGGTTCAGGGGTAGGGAGGGGCAAACCGAACCGGACCGGCTGTGGACCCGCCGGGTCACTGATGTGCGCAACTGGTTCACGTTTTCCGCGTCCGAGCGGTGGCGTGCCGATGACACCGAGCACGAGAACTACACCGACTCTGGCGGCAAATCCGGCGGTCAGAAGGAAAAACTCGCGTACACGATCCTCGCGGCGTCGCTGGCCTATCAGTTCAAGCTCGACTGGGGCACGAGCAAGTCGAAGACTTTCCGGTTCGTGGTGATCGACGAGGCGTTCGGGCGCGGTTCCGACGAGTCGACCCGGTTTGCGCTCGGACTGTTCCGGCGGCTCGGCCTGCAACTGCTGATCGTGACACCGTTGCAGAAGATCCACGTCATCGAACCGTACGTCGCGGCAGTCGGGTTCGTGGACAACAAGACCGGCGACAGCTCGCGGTTGCAGACCCTGACCATCGAGGAATACCAGCAACGCCAGCTCGCCCATGCCCTCGGCACCGCGTCCCGGGGCAGCTGACATGGCACCGACCGGCTGGACCGTACCCGGTGATGTAATAGGCAAGCTGCGACGACGTTGGGACCGCGGCGAGTTCCTGTCCCAGCTCGTCAGGGGAACCCGATGGGAACCAGTGGCGATCGGGTTGCGGGGGCCGACTGCGCAGGACACGTCCGTGCACCTGGATCACGCACGTGCGTGGGTCGAGGAATGGCAGCGCGCCCGACATCTCCGTGTCGAGATGAGAACGGTCGGCGGCCGGGTCGTCGGCACGAACGAGATCCCAGGCCGTGTCTGGATCGACTCCTACGAACAGCTGTGGGCCGTCCTCGGCGTGCAGTCGGAAGTGCGGACCTGCATGGCTTTGCTGGACGCGACCCGGCGCAGGGCCCCGACGATCGCCGACTGGATGTCCGCCAAGCCGATGGAAGTGCTGAGGCACAAGGGTGAATGGGCCAGACTGGTCGACACCGTACTGTGGATCGACGCGTACGCACGTCCCGATATGTATCTCCGGCAGATCGACGTACCCGGTGTCGATACCAAGTTCATCGAGCGACATCGCGCCATTCTGGCGGTGTTGCTGGACTGCCTGCTCGCCGAACACCGAGTTGACCGCACCAGGCCGCCCTCGGATTTCGCGGGCCGGTACCTCTTCCGGAAGAAACCGGCCTACGTTCGGTTCCGGCACTTGTCCGAGGCGCCAGGATTCAGCGAACTCGCCGTCCGGGTGTCCGAACTAGCCGCTATGCCGCCTGCGGTGCGCACCGTGTTCGTTGTGGAGAACGAAATCACCTACCTGGCCTTCCCGCCGGTCGACAACGCAATCGTGATCTTCGGCGAAGGATACGCGGCATCCCGGCTGGAGCCCCTTCACTGGCTGGCCCGCAAAAACCTCGTCTACTGGGGCGATATCGACACACATGGTTTCGCGATCCTGAGCAGGGTGCGCCGCACGTTCGAGGGCGCCCGATCCATGCTCATGGATCGGGCTACGCTTCTCGCGCACGACGGTCAATGGGTCGACGAGCCCAACCCCACGACCGACCACCTCGAGTCACTCCTGCCCGACGAGGCAAGCCTCTACAACGACCTCGTGGAGGGTGTCCTGGGCAGCTCTGTGCGGCTCGAACAAGAACGCATTTCGTACGCCGCAATACAGCAGGCCACCCGTCAGCACCACTGATCGGCGCCGCATCAGCTCGCGCGCCGCACTGGAGTCCTTGTCACCCAGCACCCAGTACAGCTGCGCCTGTCGTGCCCGCATCCGGATGACATCGTCGACGGCACCGATCTCGGTCACGGCCGCGATCGCCTCTTCGTAGTGCTCGCACGCACGGCCGAGCTCGCCGCGCACGGCGATCAGGTCGGCGTTTCGAGAATCCCGACGCGCTGGACGTCCACCGCAAGGCCCGCGGTCACCTGTCCTTCGGCCACGGCGTGCACCAGTGTCTCGGCCAGCAGCTGGCCCGGATCGAAGATGCGCGCCGGTTTCGCGGGACTGCTGCGCTGGTTCCCGGCTCTCGAGCTCGCCATCCCCGCACGCGAGGTGAAGCTCAAGACCGACATGAACATCTACGGCGTCCACGAGCTGCCGGTCACCTGGACGCACCAGGGTTGACAGCTGCCGGCTGTGTTTGCCGGGCCACCAGCTTGCCCAGTTCCCACAGAAGCAGCAGTGCGACGGCCGCGGCGATGGCCCACGAGAACTGCAGCAGGCTCAGGTCGGTGGTGCCCAGTATCCGGTGGAAAGCGTCCATCTGGACGACGAGCACGGCGAGCACGAACTCACCGAGCATCACCCAGTTCATCTGCTTGCTGTCGAAGGTGGCGGTGGTGAATGCGGTGGCGGTCGCACTGCGGCATTCGACTGCCGCCACGATCAGGCACAAGGCGAACGTGGTGAACGCGATCGAGTTGCTGATCTGCGCGTCGTGGAAGCGTGCCTGTGCGAGTACGAGGAGCCCCAGTAGTTCGGCGGCGAGAGCCAGTCCGACCAGGCCCACGGTCACCACCATGGGCCTGGTGAGCACGGACTGGCCGCGTGGCTGGGGTCTGCGTGCCATGAGCCCTGGTGTCTCGCGGTCGAAGCCGAGCGCGAATCCGAACGGGGCGTTGACGACGAAGTGGATCCACAGGACCTGTTGAGGCGTGAACGGTTCGCCCGCGGCGATGTTGAACAGGCTCGCGCCGAGGAAGGCCAGCACGAACACGACCAGTAGGACCAGCACGAAGCGGATGTACTTGGTGAGGTTGTCGTAGATCTTGCGGCCCTGCTCGACGGCGAACACGATGGTCGCGAAGTTGTCGTCGGACAGGATCATCCGGCTCGCGTTCTTCGCCACGTCGGTGCCGCTGCCCATGGCGATCCCGATGTCCGCCGCCTTGATCGCCGGTGCGTCGTTGACCCCGTCACCGGTCATCGCGACGACCTCGCCCTTCTTCTTCAGCGTCTCGGCGAGGAGAACCTTGTGCTCTGGGGTGACGCGACCGAGCATGCCGATGTCGTCGATAGTGGCCAGTCGCTGGGACTCGGGAAGGGCGGCGAACTCCGCGCCCAGGATCGCGTTGCCTGGAATCCCGACCTGCCGGGCGATCGTCGCGCCGGTGGTGACGTCGTCGCCCGTCACCATGCGGACCCGGATGTGGGCGGCCTGCGCGCTGGCCACCGAGGGCTTGGACTCATCGCGCGGCGGATCGACCATCGCCACCAGACTGGTCAGCTGCAGGTCGGTGATCCAGGCGAGCAGGTCGCCCGCGGGGTCGAACGCCGCAGGGTCGAGATCGCGCTGGGCGGCGGCCATTACCCGGTGGCCTTCGCCTCCCATGCGCCGCAGATGTTCCTGCGCCCGCCCGCGCAGCGCGGAGTCCCACGGGATGCTGTCCTTGCCCGACAGCGCTGTGGCCGCGCGGTCCAGCACGGCGGGTGCGGCGCCCTTCACGAAGCACCGCACGACGGGTCGCCCCGCGGCGTCGCGGGCGGAGTGGAAGGTGGCCATCAACTTGTAGGACGGGTCGAAGGGCAGCGTGGCCAGCCGCGGTAACTTCTCGCGGGTCGCCTCGATGTCGATCCCGGCCTTGTGACCCAGCACGAGCAGTGCCCCCTCAGTGGGATCGCCGACGACCTTGCCGTCGATGATCTTGGCGTCGTTCGCGACGAGGTAGGGCAGGATCGCGTTCTCGATGCTGTCGGAGGTCCCGGCCGCGTGCTGCACCTTCCCGTCCAGCCCGTAACCGATTCCCGTGATCGTGTACCGGTCGGTCGGGTCCACCACCTCGACGGCGGTCATCTGGTTCATGGTCAGCGTGCCGGTCTTGTCCGAGTTGATCGCCGAGGTGAACGCGAGTGTCTCCACCGAAGGGAGGTCCTTCACGATCGCGTTCCGCTTGGCGAGGTCGATGCTGCCGAGCGACAGGATCACCTGGCTGACCGTGGGCAGCGCCTCGGGGATGGCGGCGATGGCCAGCGAGACCGCGCTGACGAACAGCACGTCCCACGCGAGGTCGCGGCTGCGGCCCAGCGCGAACATCACGACCATGGTGAGCCCGGCCGCACCCGCGATCCACAGGGTCAGTGTGTTGAGTTGCTGTGTCAGCGGCGACTTCTCCCGCTCCGTGGCCGCCAGCATCCCGGAGATCTTGCCCAGTTCGGTGTTCGCGCCCGTGGCGGTGACGATCGCGGTGGCGCTGCCGTGGGTCACGGGCGAGTTCATGAAGGCCATGTTCGTTTGATCGCCAGGGCCGAAATGGTCCCCGGACAGCGCGGCGGCGTCCTTGGCCGCCGGCACGCTCTCGCCGGTCATCGCGGATTCGTCGATCTGCAGTGCGTTCGCCGCCATGATGCGGCAGTCCGCCGGCACCTGATCCCCGCTGGTGATCAGCACGACGTCGCCGACGACGAGCTGGTCGGCCGGGATCTCCTCTTCGAGCCCGTCCCGCCGGACCCGCGCGGTCGCCTTCATCATGGCCTTGAGCGCGTTCATCGCGCTTTCGGCCTTGCCTTCCTGGCGCAGCCCCACGACCGCGTTCAGCACCGTCAGCAGCAGCAGGAGGATCGCGGTGGTCCACTGCTTGATCACCAGGGAGACCACGGCGGCGGCGAACAGGATGATCTGCATGTAGCTGCGGTACTCGTTGAGGAAACGCCGCCAGGCCGGCGGCGGCTTCTCCTCCGGCAACGCGTTCGGGCCGTTCACGCGAAGCCGTTCGGCCGCGGTCGCCGACGAGAGCCCGAATGCCAGGTCGACGCCGAACGCGGCTGCGACATCCTCAGGAGTTCGCGAGTACCAGTCCCTGCCCGCCGTCAGCCCCTGATCCTGTACGGCCATGCCGGCCTCCGATCGCCGTCAACCGGGATGGTTGGCCCTATTTCTTCGATTTCTTGTTGACTTGGCGGTTCTTCTGGTGCCGACCCGACGCGTAGGGGTCGGATTCAGCGCCCGCCGGCGCCTCGCGTTCGAGCTCCGCTCTGACCGCGCGCAGTTCTTCCAGCCGCTGCTTGCTCACCGTGGGGTACTGGGGATCGATCTCGATCAACGTGTGCGCCAGCACCGCGGCCGCGCAGATGCGCGCGAACCACTTCCGATCCGCCGGCACGACGTACCAGGGTGCCCACTCGGTGCTGGTTTCCGAGAGCATGTCGGAGAACGCCTTCTGGTAGTCGTCCCACCACTTGCGTTCCCGGACGTCGGCCGCGGAGAACTTCCAGTTCCTGTCCGGCACGTCGATCCGTTTGAGGAAGCGGATCCGCTGTTGTTCCTTCGACAGGTTCAGAAACAGCTTCACGATCTTGAACCCGTTGTCGAACAGGTGGCGTTCCCAGTCGTTGATCTCGCGGAAGCGGCGTTGCCAGATGTCGCCTCGCCTTGCCGACTCGGGCAGCTGCTGCCGGTCCAGGTTCTCCGGATGCACCCGGACGACCAGAACCTCCTCGTAGTGCGACCGGTTGAAGATTCCGATCTCGCCACGTGCGGGCAGCCGGCAGGTGTAGCGCCACAGGTAGTTGTGGTCGAGTTCTTCGGCCGAGGGCACCTTGAAGTTACTGACTTGCACGCCCTGCGGGTTGATCCCGCTCATGACGTGCCTGATCGTGCTGTCTTTTCCGCCTGCGTCCAGCGCCTGGAGACAGACCAGGATGCCGTACGTGCTCTGGGCGGCCAGCCGCCGCTGGTAGTCGGCGAGCAGCGAGATACCCGTCTGGAGCAGTTCCTGCCCGTCCTGCTTCCGCAGGAAGCCCGCTTTGTACCTGGGGTCGAAGTCCTTGCTGAGGTCCACTTTCGACCCGGGTTTGACCAGCAGCGGTTGGATCAGCTCCCGGACGCGTCGCGCGCGATCGTCAGCCATCACCGATCAGCCCTTTCGAAGTCCACCACATCTATCGGCCGGGTCCGGTCAGGCACCTCACCCGTCACGGGTGAACTACCGGCTCCAGACGATGCTGTGCTGGGCGATGGGCTTGCGGGACGGCGATCCGGCCGTACTCCGGCGAGTTGCCCGGGGACTCTTACAGGGAGCGGGCCAGTTCCCCGGCCAGTTTCAGTGTCCTGGCCTTCTCGGTGTCGTCGCCGACGAGGCTGACCAGCACGTCGGTCGCGCCCGCGTCCGCGTACGCGCGGACCGCGGCGGCCACCGTGTCCTCGTCCCCGGCGACGATCGTCTCCACAACGTTGCTCTGCCCCTGGCGATCGAGGACCGCCCGGTAACTGGCGAAATCCGACGCGAAGCCGACCACGCCGGCGAGCTCGTCGCGCACGGCGTCCGGCCTGGCGGTCACGCTCAGCACCACCGCCGCCACGACGCGCGGATCCTTCGCCACGGCGTCGATCCTCGGCCGGATGTGGTCGGCGATCGTTGCCGGGGTTGCCCACACCGTGACCGTGCCGTCGGCCAGTTCGCCCGCGATGCGGAGCATTACCGGGCCGAGCGCGGAGAGCAGCACCTGCGGGGACTGCGCGCCCGGCACCTGGACGTGGCCGGTACCCGAGAGTTCGGCGCGCAGCGCGCTCAGGTACTCGCGCGTGTGATGCGCGGGCCGGTCGTAGGACAGGCCGTACACGCCCTCGATGAGCTGCCGGTGGCTCGGTCCGATGCCGAGGGTGAACCGGTTGCCGGTGGCGGCCGCCACCGTGAGCGCCTGCCCGGCCAGGGAGATCGGGTGGCGCGGGTAGGTCTGCACGACGGCAGTTCCCAGCTCGATCCCCGGCACGGCCGCGCCGGCTAGCGCTGCGACGGTGAGCGGGTCCGAGGCCAGGACCTGGTTGAAGAACGCGCTGGCCAGGCCGTGTTCGGCCGCCGCGCGCACCTGTCCGATCTGGGACTGGAGATCACTCTGGTCTCCGATGTGCAGGCCGATCCGCATCGTCGCTCCAATGTGAATTCGATATTCCGCTTCCGCCACGGTAGCATAAGCTGAATGTGAGATTCCGGTTAGTGGGGGGTGCGGATGCGGGCGGACGCGCGGCGCAATCGGTCGGCGATCACGAGTGCCGCGATACGACTGGCCGGCGAGCGGGGCGAGGCCGTGTCGATGGAGGACATCGCGCGGGAGGCGGGGGTTGGCGTCGGCACGCTGTACCGGCACTTCTCGGACCGGCGCGCCCTGTTGGAAGACATCGCGGTCGACGCGCTGCGGGAACTGCTGGAGGCCACGCGCGCGGAAGTCGGCCACACCCCGGCGTGGGAGGCGCTGCTGCGGGTCGTGGACCATTCTGTGGCCTTGCCGCTGGCGCTGACCAAGGCCCTGATCACCGGCGAACCGGACCGCCCCGAACTGCCCGAGTTGGAGGCCGAGGTTCACGCGCTGATCGCAGGGATCGCGGCGGATGCGCAGCGCGAAGGCGATCTGCGCGCTGACGTGCCGCCGACGGAGGTGGTGCGGGTGCTCAACGTGGCGGTCTGCCGCCGCGGCGCCCGTGCCGACGACCACCTGACCCGAGTGGTGCTCGACGGCCTGCGCCCGCCGAAGAACTAGGTTCACCCAAGACGCGCTCTCAGTGATCGCCCCGGGCCGCAACAACCGTCAGCCCTCAGAGCGCGTCTGAGAACCGTCCTCCGTGCGAGCGGTGATCCAGATGGATGCATCGCAAGGCGGAGGAGGGAGCCATGACGGAGTCATGGTGACCG